>NZ_JAAGNW010000051.1:668-11372 GCF_010645215.1 Burkholderia multivorans
TCTCTGACGGCCCTATCCTTTCGGCAAGCGCAGCTCTTTCCCTCATATCGATCGCCGCCGCACTCTTCCATCCTGATCGGTATGTCATTCGATGGCGAATATTCACTTACTCCATATTCGACATATAGCCCGAACACCAACGCGATCATGGATTGCGCATACATCAAATATAACGAACATTTCATCGATTTTTCTACTTTTATTTCACCAATAAAACGCACGGCACCGTGAAAGTCATTTTTTATTCAAAGACAACATCTTGAGACTGTGGACATCTTTTCCGAGAACCAACGACATTGCCCGCCTGGGCAATCTGAGCCACCCGCCAGCCCCGTACCGGCACCCTCCCTGCAAACTGTACCGGTACTGTACCGCCACTCCGATCTAAACTTTCTCCTCGCCCCAAGCCTCACAAGCCTCAAGACGGAGAAGCACCATGGAGTACGCGACCCTGAGCGCCCTGCCCGCCGGCATGCTGTTCGCGCTCGTCACGAGCATCACCCCCGGCCCCAACAACACGATGCTGCTCGCCTCCGGCGTCAACTTCGGCTTCCGCCGCACGCTGCCGCACATGTGCGGCATCAGCACCGGCGTCGCGATCCTGATGCTGTCGGTCGGCTTCGGCCTCGGCGAGGCGTTCCAGCGCTTCCCCCTGCTCTATTCGATCCTCGAAACCGCCAGCGTCCTCTACCTGCTCTATCTCGCATGGCGCATCGGCACCTCCGGCGAGGTACGCGCGAGCGACGCCAAGGCGCGCCCGATGACCTTCCTCCAGGCCGCCGCGTTTCAGTGGGTCAACCCGAAAGCGTGGATGATGGTGCTCACGGCCGCGACCACGGTCCAGCTGTCCGCCGACTACGGCAGCAATTCGGCCTGGATGGCGCTCGTGTTCATCTTCGTCGGGTTCCCGTGCATCAGCGTGTGGGCCGCGTTCGGCCAGGGCCTGCGCGGCTTCCTCGCCGACCCGCGCCGGCTGCGCGCCTTCAACGTGACGATGGCCGTCCTGCTCGTCCTGTCGCTGTATCCGCTGTTCGCGAAGCTCGCATCCCACTGACGATACGTCGCCGTTGTCGGCGCGACCGCCAAGGCGTACGCTCTCCTTCCGGGCGCCGGTTCGCCGCACGCGAACCCGCTCCGGCGGGAGAAGGCCGATGAAGACACTGCTCAGAGCCGGCGATCGCATCGAAGGTCTGCACTGGATCGCCGAATACCATCACCGCACGCACGACATCCGCGTCCTGCGCGAACACACCGAGGTCGGCACTTACGGCGCGCCAGCCGCGCTGTTCGGCGACGAGGAGCGGATGGGCGCGGCGAACACCGCCGACCATCGCGGCCGCGAAGCGGCGTTGCGCGCCTATCTGCGCCACTTCGCCCGGGTCCACGACGCCGAGGAGTAGCGCCCGGGTCGACTACGCGGTGCGGGTCGGCGCCTGCGCGGCGGCGTCATCGCGCTGGGCCGGGCGCTTGACGAGCAGCGCGCCCGCCGCCACCAGCGCCGGCACGGCCAGCATCGAGAAAATGGGGCTGAATCCCAGTTGCGCCTGCAGCAGCAGCCCGCCCGAGAAGGCGCCCAGAATCCCGCCGAAGCGGCCGATGCCGAGCATCCACGCGACCCCGGTCGCGCGGCCGCTGGTCGGATAGAACGCGGCCGCGAGCGTCGGCAGCGACGACTGCGCGCCGTTCATGCACACCCCCGCGACGAACACCACGCTCGCGAGCAGCGCCAGATGGCCGGCCTGCAACCCGACCAGCCAGACAAACAAGCCTGTCAGCACGTAGGTCGCCGCAATCACGCGGTGCGGCTCGAAGCGGTCCATCAGCCAGCCGCAGGCGATCGCGCCGATCCCGCCGCCGAGCGGAAACAGCGCGGTCACGAGCGCGGCCTCGCGCACGGTGAAGCCGTTGTCGCGGATCAGCGTCGGCAGCCAGCTCGTCAGCAGGTAGTAGACGAGCAGGCCCATGAAGTAGGTCAGCCACAGCATCAGCGTGCCGGTGCGGTAACGCGGCGACATCACGACGGCCACGCCGGACTGGCGCTGGTCGCCGCGATCGTCGGGCAGCACGAAGCGCACGTTGTCGAACGCGGCGTCGGGCGCGATCCGGCGCAGCACGGCCGCGATCCGTTCGGCCGGCGCGCCGCGCAGCACCATGAAGCGGATCGACTCGGGCAGCGCGATCAGCAGCGCGCCCAGCAGGAGCGGCGCCACGCCGCCGACCACGAACACGCTGCGCCAGCCATACTCGGGAATCAGCGCGGCGGCCACCAGCCCGCCCGCCGAGGAGCCGAGCGTGAAGCCGCAGAACATCGTATTGACGAGGAACGAGCGCTTCGCATGCGGCGCGTATTCCGACATCAGCGTGGCCGCATTCGGCATCGCCGCGCCGAGGCCCAGGCCGGTCAGCAAGCGCAGCACGGCCAGCTCGTTGACGCTCTGCGCGAACGCGCAAGCGATGCTGAACAGCCCGAACAGCATCACCGAGCCGACCAGCACCCGCTTGCGGCCGATCCGGTCCGCAATCGGCCCCGCCGCCAGCGCGCCGAACGCGAGCCCCGCGAGCGCCGCGCTCATCACCGGCCCGAGCGCGGCCTTGGTCACGTGCCATTCCTGGCCGAGCGCAGGCGCGACGAAGCCGATCGCCGCGGTGTCGAAGCCGTCGGCCGCGACGATCAGGAAGCACAGGATCAGGATCAGCCATTGATACGGCGAGAAGCGCCGCTCGTCGATGAACTGCTGCACGTCGAGCGTGCGCATGGGTTGGGTCATGCTTGTCTCCGTCGATATTATTGGATCGTGCCGCGCCGGTACGTTGCCGGCAGGGTCGGAATGCACGCGGCGCGCGGGCCGGCCAGCCCGCGCGTCGCATGAGGGATTGCAGCCGCGTCAGGTCGCGTCTTGTTCGCTGAAAATCTTCTCGGCCAGGTGGAACGCGGAATTCGCCGCCGGCACCCCGCAATAGATCGCGGTCTGCAGCAGCACTTCCTTGATCTCGTCGCGCGTCACGCCGTTGTTGCGCGCCGCGCGCAGATGCAGCGCCAGTTCCTCTGCACGATTGAGCGCTACCATCATCGCGATGGTCAGCAGGCTGCGCGTATGACGCGGCAGTCCGTCGCGAGTCCAGATCTCGCCCCACGCGTAACGCGTGATCAGGTCCTGGAATTCGGTCGTCACCGCGCTGCGGTTCGCGAGCGAGCGGTCGACATGCGCATCGCCGAGCACGGCGCGCCGCACCGTCAGGCCGGCTTCGTATCGCTGGTCGTCATCCATCTTACGTCTCCGCCTCAAGCCGTCAGGAAGTCGAGCAGCGCACGGTTGAAACCGTCGGCGCTCTCGATATTGGAAAGGTGCGCGGCGTCGAACTCGACGTGGCGCGCGCCCGGAATCGCCTGCGCGAGCGCGCGGCCCAGGTCCGGCGGGGTCGACTGATCGTGCGCGCCGGTCACGCCGGCCGCCGACCGCGCGATGCCCGCCACCTCGCCGCGCAGATCGGCGGTGTTCAGCGCGTCGCAGTTCGCAGCGTAGCCGTGCCCGTCGGTGTGCCGGAAGACGTCGCGGATCACGTCGACGAGGCGCGGCTCGCGGGCGAAGAACCCCGGCGTGAACCAGCGCGGCAGCACCGCGTCCGCCAGCCCCGCCATCCCTTCGGTGCGCGCCTTGTGCGCACGCGGCTCCCAGATTTCAGGCGAGCCGATCTTCGCGGCGGTATTCGCGAGCACCGCGCGCGCGATCCGCTCCGGATGGCGCGCCGCGAGCGCCGCGCCCGTCAGGCCGCCCATCGAGATCCCGCAGAAATGCGCGCGCGCGATACCCACCTGATCCATCAGGCCGAGCACGTCGCCCGCCAGTTGCGCGATCGTGTAGGGGCCGGCCGGCACGGCCGAGTGGCCATGCCCGCGCGTGTCGTAGCGCAGCAGGTTGAAATGCGGCGTCAGCGCCTCCACCTGCGGCGCCCACATCGACAGATCCGCGCCGAGCGAATTCGAGAAGATCAGCCAGTCCGCGTCGACGCGCGCCGAGCGGTCGATCCGGTAATGCAGTTGCACGCCGTCGACTGAAGCGAAGGACATATCAGTGGTCTCCTGGGTTCCGGCCCGCGTGACGCGCGAGCACGGCATCGACGAAGGCATGCGCCGCGCCGACGTAGTGAGCGGGATCGAACAGACGTTGCAGCGCCTCGGGCGACAGCTGCGCGCTCACGCGCGGGTCCGCCGCGAGCACGTCGTGCAGCGTGCGCCCGCTTTGCACCGCTTCCCGCGACGCCTGTTCGACCAGATGATGCGCGTCCAGCCGGCCGATCGCATCGCCGAGCGCGAGCATCACGGCCTCGCCGAGCACGAGCCCGCGCGTCGCATCGAGATTCGCGGCCAACCGCGCGGGATCGATTTCGAGCCCCGCGACGAGCTGCGCCACCTGCGCGAGCGCGCCGCCCGCGAGCCGTGCGAGTTCGGGCAGCGCGTCCCATTCGGCCTGCCAGCCGCCGAGCGCGCGTTCGTGCTCCTGCACCATGCCGGCGAACACGGTCGCGACCAATCCCGGCACACGCACGGCCGCCGTCAGCACGGCGGCGCAGCCGACCGGGTTGCGCTTGTGCGGCATCGTCGACGAGCCGCCCTTGCCCGCCGCCGCCGGCTCGGCCAGTTCGCCGACTTCGGTCTGCATCTGCAGGGATACGTCGCGCGCGATCTTGCCGAGCGTGCCGATCAGCATGCCGAAGCAAGCCGCCGTCTCGGCGAGGCGCTCGCGCTGCGTGTGCCATGGCAGGTCCGGCAGGTCGAGCCGCAGGTCGTCGGCCAAGGTGCGCGCGACCGGGCCTGCGTGTTCGCGCAGGCTCGCGAGCGTGCCGGCCGCGCCGCCGAATTGCAGCGCCAGCGCGCGCGCGCGCAGCGCGGCGAGCCGTTCGCGATGGCGCAGCAAGGCATCGAGCCATTGCGCGAACTTGAGGCCGAGCGTGATCGGCAAGGCCTGCTGCAGCCAGGTGCGGCCGATCATCGGCGTCGCGCGATGCGCGCGCGCCAGCGCCGCGAGCGAGGCGCAGGCCTCGCTCAGGAGCGGATCGAGCAGGTCGAACGTGTCGCGCAGCTGCATCACGAGGCCGGTATCGATGATGTCCTGGCTCGTCGCGCCCCAATGCACGTATTTCGCCGCCTCGGCGTCGGCCGCCTTCACGTGCGCGGTCAGCTGCCGCACCAGCGGAATCGCGAGATTGCCGCCGAGCGCGGCGTCGCGCGCGAGCGCATCGGCATCGAGCCGGGCCGCGTCGCACGCGGCCTCGATCGGCGCGACCGCCGCGCGCGGAATCACCTGGTGCGCGGCCAGCGCGCGCGCGAGCGCCGCCTCGACGTCGAGCATGCGCTGCAGGGTCGTGCGCGGCGACCAGATCCGGTTGAGCGGCTCGGTGCCGCAGATCAGGGAGGTCAGGCGGGCGCTGTCTTCTAGCATGGCGGAAACGAAAGGAGACGGGATCTGCATTGTGCCTCCGGACGCCGGGCGCCGCCCGGGCCCGGGCGCGTCAGCGGGTCGCGTCGATCAGGGGCACGCCGGTCAGTTCTTCGAGCGCGGCGAACGACAGGTCCGAGCAGATCTCGCGCACCGCGAGCCCGTCGCGCGTGACGTCGAGCACCGCGAGGTCGGTATAGATGCGGCTCACGCAGCGCACGCCCGTCACCGGGTACGAACACGCCGCGACGATCTTGCTCTCGCCCTGCTTGGTCAGATGCTCCATCATCACGAACACCTGCTTCGCGCCGATCGCGAGATCCATCGCGCCGCCGACGGCCGGGATCGCATCCGGCGCGCCCGTGTGCCAGTTCGCAAGGTCGCCGTGCGCCGACACCTGGAACGCGCCCAGCACGCAGTAGTCGAGATGGCCGCCGCGCATCATCGCGAACGAATCCGCGTGGTGGAAGAACGCGCCGCCCGTCAGCACCGTCACATGCTGCTTGCCGGCGTTGATCAGCTCGTCGTCCTCCTGCCCCGGCGCGGGCGCGGGGCCCATGCCGAGCACGCCGTTCTCGCTGTGCAGGAAGATCTCCTTGCTCGGATCGAGATGGTTCGCGACGAGCGTCGGCACGCCGATGCCGAGGTTCACGTACGCGCCTTCGGGAATATCCTGCGCGACGCGCTGTGCCATCTGGTCGCGGGTCAATCGTTGCATCGTGTTCTCCTCGCCGGCTCAGGCGGCATGCGCCGCGCGTTCCGCGGCCAGTTCGGCCGCATGCGCGGCCTGCGGCACCTCGACGACCCGCTTGACGAAGATGCCGGGCGTGACGACCTGCTCCGGATCGAGGCCGCCGAGCGGCACCACCGCCGACACCTGGGCGATGGTCGTCTTCGCGGCGCTCGCCATCACCGGGCCGAAGTTGCGCGCGGTCTTGCGATACACGAGGTTGCCCCAGCGGTCGCCCCGGTATGCCTTCACGAGTGCGAAATCGGCGTGGATCGGCGTTTCGAACACGTAGGGCCTGCCGTCGATCACGCGGGTTTCCCGCCCTTCGGCGAGCTTCGTGCCATAGCCGGTCGGCGAGAAGAAGCCGCCGATCCCCGCGCCCGCCGCGCGGATCCGTTCCGCCAGGTTGCCCTGCGGCACCAGCTCCAGTTCGATCTCGCCCGCGCGGTACAGCGCGTCGAACACCTGCGAATCGGTCTGGCGCGGGAACGAGCAGATGATCTTGCGCACCCGCTTCGCCTTCAGCAGCGCCGCGAGCCCCGTCTCGCCGTTGCCGGCGTTGTTGTTGACGATCGTCAGGTCGCGCGCGCCCTGCGCGATCAGCGCGTCGATCAGTTCGGCCGGCATGCCCGCCGTGCCGAAGCCGCCGATCATGATCGTCGCGCCGTCGTGCACGTCGGCCACCGCCGCCTGGAGAGACTCGAAAATCTTGTTGACCATGTGGGTTCCTGATACGCCTCCGCGCACCGGCGCGCGGCTCGTCGAACGAACGCGCCGCGACGGGCGCATTCTCGAAATGTTCGATATTCGAACTCAGATTCGATTAGCGAACGTTGAGGCGATCATAGAGTCGCGTGCTCCGCCTTGTCAAGGCGGGCGGACCAGGTGTCGTCGAACGGCAGGCCGACGTAGTTCTCCGCGAGCGACTGCGCGGCCGCGCGCGAGCGCGTCACGTAACGCAGCTCGGCCAGCTTGAGCCGGTTGACGAACGGCGTGTCGTCCGCGCTCGGGTGCAGCATGTTGGTCATGAAGTACGAGAAGTGTTCGGCCCGCCACACGCGGTCGAGACAGGTCGCCGTATACGCGTCGAGCCCCGCCTCGTCGCCGTCGCGATAACGCGCGCCGAGCGCGCGCGCCAGCGCACGCACGTCGGCCACCGCGAGATTCATGCCCTTCGCGCCGGTCGGCGGCACAATGTGCGCGGCGTCGCCCGCGAGGAACAGGCGTCCGTACTGCATCGTTTCCGACACGAAGCTGCGCATCGGCGTCACGCTCTTCTGCGTGATGCGCCCCTCGGCCGGCAGCCAGCCGCTGTCGTTGGCGAAGCGCGTGCGCAGCTCGTCCCAGATCCGCGCGTCCGGCCACGCGTCGAGCGCCTCGTCGGGGCGGCATTGCAGGTAGAGGCGCGTGACGCTCGGCGAGCGCATCGAGAACAGCGCGTCGCCGCGCGCATGATGCGCGTACACCAGCTCGTCGAGCGACGGCGGCGCGTCCGCGAGGATCCCGAGCCACGCATACGGATAGACCCGCTCGAAGGTTCGCAGCCGCTCGGCCGGGATGGTCTGGCGCGCGATGCCGTGGAAGCCGTCGCAGCCGGCGATGTAGTCGCAATCGAGCCGCATCGCACGGCCCTGCGCATCGGTGAAGGTCACATGGGGATGCGCGTCCGTCACGTCGTGCAGCGCGACGTCCGTGACCTCGAAATGCATCGCGTGGCCGTGCTCTTCGCCCGCCGCGATCAGGTCGCGCACCACTTCGTGCTGGCTGTAGACGGTGATCGCGCGGCCGCCCGTCAGCGCGGCGAGGTCGATGCGGTGACGCGCGCCGTCGAACAGCAGCTCGACGCCGCGGTGCACGAGCCCTTCGCGCCGCATCCGCGCGCCGAGGCCGGCTTCGTTCAGCGTGTCGACCGTACCCTGCTCCAGCACGCCGGCGCGGATCCGGTTCTCGCAGTAGGTGCGCGAGCGCGCCTCGACCAGCACCGAATCGATGCCTTGCAGGTGCAGCAGATGGGAAAGCAGCAAGCCGGACGGACCGGCGCCGATGATGGCGACCTGAGTGCGCATGGGGATGTCTCCAACGTTGATTCGAATAGTCGAATCGATTGTCAGCGCTTTCCCGACTATGCGACAACGCGATTTAAGCGATAACTTGTATCTCGATTCCGAATAGTGGTCCGGCCATGCCCGAACTCGATCTGAACCTGATTCCCTACCTGGTGGCGCTCGACGAGGCCCGCAACGTGAGCCGCGCGGGCGAGCTGCTCGGCGTGAGCCAGCCGCGCGTGAGCAGCGCGCTCGGCAAGCTGCGCACGTACTTCGGCGACCCGCTGTTCGTGCGCACCTCGCACGGCATGGAGCCGACGCCGCGCGCGCTCGCGCTGCTGCCCGCCGCGCGCGCCGCGCTCGCGCAGATCGAGCGTGGCGTGGTCGCGCCGCCCCGCTTCGATCCGGCGGCGAGCCGCGACACCTTCACGCTCGCGCTGTCGGACGTCGGCGAGATCGTGTTCCTGCCGCGCCTGCTGCAGGCGCTCGCGCAGCAGGCGCCGCACGCGAACCTGCGTTCGGTGTCGCTGCCGCACGCGGAGGTCGAACGCGGCCTCGAAAGCGGCGATGTCGATCTCGCGGTCGGCTATTTCCCCGATCTCGACGGCGGCAATTTCTTCCAGCAGCGTCTGTTCACGCACCGGTTCATCTGCCTGATGCGACGCGGCCATCCGCTCGCCGCGCAGCCGCTGACGCTCGAGCAGTTCCTCGCCTGCGGCCACGCGGTGGTGCGCGCGGACGGCCGCAGCCAGGAAGTGCTCGAACGCCACCTCGCGAAGGCGCGGCTGCGGCGGCGCGCAGTGCTGGAGACGCCGCACTTCATGAGCCTGCCGTTCATCCTCGGGCGCACCGACCTGATCGCGACCGTGCCGCACGCGATCGGCTACGCCTACGCGGCCGAGCATGCGTCGATCATGCTGGTCGAGCCGCCGCTCGCGCTGCCGCGCTTCGATCTGCGCCAGCACTGGCACCGCAAGTTCCACAACGACGCGCGCGTCGGCTGGCTGCGCGGCGTGGTCGCCGGGCTGTTCAACGACGCGCTCGACGAATGGCCGAAATGACCGCCCGTCGGGCGCGCGCGACGAAAGCATGAAACAATGCCCGATCGGCCGCGTGGCGCGGCCCGCTAGACAGGAGTTCAGGCATGGTTAAAGAGAAGGCGCCCCGCGCGGCGACCGGCAAATCCCCCCGCAAGGCATCGCGCGCGAGCGCCGTCCCCGCGCGACCGAGCCGCGAGGAAGCCGAGGCGGCCGTACGCGTGCTGCTGCGCTGGGCCGGCGACGATCCCGCACGTGAAGGACTGCTCGATACGCCGGCGCGCGTCGTGCGCGCCTACGAGGAATTCTTCGCGGGCTACGCGCTCGAGCCGCGCGACATCCTCGCGCGCACCTTCAGCGAGGTCGACGGCTACGACGAGATGATCGTGCTGAAGGACATCCGCTTCGAGAGCTACTGCGAGCATCACATGGTGCCGATCATCGGGCGCGCGCACGTCGCCTACCTGCCGAACCACCGCGTGGTCGGCATCTCGAAGCTCGCGCGGCTCGTCGACGCCTTCGCGAAGCGCCTGCAGATCCAGGAAAAGATGACCGTGCAGATCGCCGACACGCTGTTCGACGTGCTGCAGCCGAAGGGCGTCGGCGTGATCCTCGAAGCAGCGCACCAGTGCATCTCGACGCGCGGCATCCACAAGCCCGGCGTCGAGATGGTCACGTCGCGGATGCTCGGCACGTTCCGCACCGATCCGGCCACGCGCCGCGAGTTCCTGTCGATCGTGTCCAACCCCTCGGCCGTCAACCTGACGAATACGTAAATGTCGTCCCGCACTATCCCGACGGGCGCGCCCGTCGTCCTCGTCACCGGCGCCGCGCGACGCGCCGGCTTGGCGTTCGCACGCCGCTTCGGCGCGCGCGGCTACCGCGTCGCGCTGCACTACGATCGTTCGGAACAGGCGGCGCGCCAGGCCGTCGACACCCTCGGCGCGCAAGGCAGCGAGGCCGTCGCGCTGCAGGCGGACCTCGCCCAGGCAGACGCGGTCACGGCGCTCGTCGATGCGGTCTATGCGCGCTTCGGGCGGCTCGACGTGCTGGTCAACAACGCGTCGGTGTTCTGGCAGGATCATTTCCCGAGCTTCGACCTCGCGGCGCTCGATACCGCATGGGCGGTCAACTGCCGCGCACCGATCCTGCTCACGCGCGCCTACCATGCGCGTGCGCAAGCGGCGGGCACGCAGGGCGTGGTGATCAACGTGGTCGACCAGAAGATCAAGGAGAACTTCCACCGCGACCACTTCAGCTACACGGTCGCGAAGGCAGCGCTCGGCAACCTGACGCAGATGCTCGCGCTGTCGGCGGCGCCGGTGCTGCGCGTGAACGCGGTGTTTCCGGGCCTGATGCTGCCGAGCGACGACCAGACCCAGGCCGATTTCGAGCATGCGAGCCGCGCCGCGACGCCGCTCGGGCGGATCGCCGGGCCCGACGATGTCGGCGAT
>NZ_JAAGNW010000051.1:11382-22230 GCF_010645215.1 Burkholderia multivorans
GATTTCGTGGTCGATGCAGGCCAGAACCTGATCCGCGTCGACCAGGACGTGCTCTACAAGCATCGCTCGCCGACGGGCCGGCGCTAGCCGGCGCGCAGGGCGCGCATCCGCGCGGATCTTGCGCCGCGGCATGACGAAGCGGCCCTTGATCAGCCCTTGTCGACCGGGCCGCCGCCCTCGCGGATCTTGCCCTGCGCGACGTTGCTGCCCGGCGGCACGCTGTGCGTGAGCCACACGTTACCGCCGATCACCGAGCCGCGCCCGATCGTCACGCGGCCGAGTATCGTCGCGCCCGCATAGATCACCACGTCGTCCTCGACGATCGGATGGCGCGCATTGCCCTTCACGAGCGCGCCGTCGCCGTCGGCCGGGAAGCTCTTCGCGCCGAGCGTGACCGCCTGGTAGACGCGCACCCGCTCGCCGATGATCGCCGTCTCGCCGATCACCACGCCGGTGCCGATGTCGATGCCGGTCGCCGAGTGCGCGATTTCATTGATGAAACGCGCGAGGAGCGGCACGCCGAGCCGATGCAGCGCATGTGCGAGCCGGTGATGCATCATCGCGAACACGCCCGGATAGCACAGCAGGATTTCGGTGACGTGCTGCGCGGCCGGATCGCCCGCGTAGGCGGCCTGGATGTCGCTCACGAGCAGCGCGCGGATGTCGGGCAGCTGCGTGCCGAATTCGCGCGCGATCTCGAACGCGCGCGTCTCCAGTTCGACGCTCGGCGTGTCCGCATGCTCGGGCAGGAACGGCAGCGCGCGGCGGATCTGCTCGGCCAGGATGCGCAGGGTGCTTTCAAGCGTATGGCCGACGTAAAAGTCGACGCTTTCGTCCGTCAGGTCCGGCGCACCGTAGTGCGTCGGGAACAGCGAGGCGCGCAGGCCGTTGACGATCTTGCAGATCGCATCGCGCGACGGCGGCGCGCGGATGCCGAGCGGGTGACGCGTGCGGTGCAGGGTCTCGCGCGATTCGCGCAATGCGGCCACGATCTGATCGAGGCCCCAGTTTCGAACAGCTGATTTCGGCATAGACAGGAACACACGGCCACACACGACGCACGGCCGCAGAAAAAAAGTGACGGGTCCGCAAGATTACCGCGTTTTTTCCGCGCGAGCGACGGTCGTGATCCGTCGCACTAAATCGTGATGCTGCTTGCGTCGATCCAGCGCACCGCCCAGTCGCGCGCGTGCGCGATAGCGGCATCTTCGTTGCTGAAGTGCAGGTCGGATGGAAAAAAACGATTGGCAACCAGCTCGCCGTCGCTCGATCGGGAGATCACCACATAAGGCTGGAACGAACCGTCGCCCGCGCGCGCCGGCGTGCAGTTGAGCAGGTAACCGCGATGCGTGAATGCCGTAGTCGTCATGTGCATGAGTCCGCCCACCTCGAGTCCCTTCACTTCTTCTTCACTACCCGTCCGTCAGGGGTGCTGCGGCGCCCGATGCGGGCCGGGACCTATGCCCGGCACGGGCTCGTGCGGCCTCGCTGGAAAGGAATCATACTCTGTAGAAATCGGGGCTTCTAGTTGAAATATATCCTCCCGAACCCGAAGGTCCCGGCGCGGCCGCGGCGGCCGCCCGCACGCCTTTTCCCGTGGTCCCCGGAACGGGTCTTGCTGTGATCCGGGCTGCCCCCGCCGCCAGGAAGAACGCCATGTCCGCGCCCCTATCGCATCCGCGCAGCGTCGAACTGGACAACGACGCCACCCACGACAGCACCGTCGATACCGACGGCAAGCGGCGCGACGCCGCGCGCCTCGCGAACGGTACGCTGCCGCCCGACCAGGTCACCACCAGCAACGCCTCGCTCGACAACGCGATGCCCGAAACGCCCGACGGCTTCGCCGGCTACGACAGCCGGATCGGCGGCAATCATCCGCAATGCGCGCCGCGCGCCGGCTACATGGTGATCGACCGGGGTTTCGCGGCCGAACCGCGCGGGCCCTTCGATCCCGAGGCGTGGGTCCGGCCGCGCGGGCGCGCCCACTGCCCGGTCCGGCCCGCGCGCGCCGAACGCGTGTTCGAGTTCGCGCCGATCCCGCGCTGACGCACGCCCCGCCCTCTGCGGGGCGATTCGAAACCCTGGGTTTCGACACCTGATCACACGGGCGGCTTGTTCGCGCGCCGTTGCATCGCGACAATCGGCGGTCATTCTCCGTTTCGGAATCCAGCATGAAGATCCTGATCGTCGGCGCCTCCGGCACGCTGGGCAGCGCCATCGTCAACGAACTGAAACCCCGCCACGAGATCGTCGCGGCCAGCCGCTCGCACGGCGACGTGCGGGTCGACCTCAAGGACATCGACAGCGTGCAGCGCATGTACCACGCGGTCGGGCCGGTCGACGCCGTGATCGCCGCGACCGGCTCGGTGCACTTCGGCCCGCTCGGCGAGACCGCCAGCGCGCAGTTCGCGGTCGGGCTCGCCGACAAGCTGCTCGGCCAGGTCAACCTGGTGCTCGCCGGCCAGCACCTGCTGAACGCGGGCGGCTCGTTCACGCTGACGAGCGGCATCATCGGCGATGCGCCGTTCCGGGGCGGCGCGAACGCGGCCGCCGTCAACGGCGCGCTCGCGGGCTTCGTGCGCAACGCCGCGGTCGAGCTGCCGCGCGGGCTGCGCATCAACCTGGTGAGCCCGACCGTGTTCGAGGAATCGCTCGATGCGTACGGCGCGCTGTTCCGCGGCCACGAGGCGATTCCGGTCGGCCGCGCCGCGCTCGCGTACAGCCGCAGCGCGGAAGGCGCGGAGACGGGCCAGCTGTTCCGCGTCGGGTACTGACGCCGGGCGGGCCGGCCTCAGCCGCCCGCCATCCCCTGCGTGTTCACATAGAGCGCGTACAGGCCGTGACTCGCCGCCATGAACAGACGATTGCGATGACGGCCGCCGAAGCAGACATTCGCGCACCGCTCCGGCAGCGCGATATGGCCGAGCGCCGCGCCGTCGGGCGCGAACACGCGCACCCCGTCGAGTTCGTCGCTGCCCATGCCCCAGCCGCACCACAGATTGCCGTGCACGTCGACGCGAAAGCCGTCCGGCGTGCCCGCGCCGGCGTCGATCAGGCCACGCCCGTCGCGCACCGCGCGGCCGTCGTCCGTCACCGTGTAGGCGCGGATCGTGCGCGGCCGCGCGCGCGACTCGACCACGTACAAGGTGGTCTCGTCCGGCGAGAACGCGAGCCCGTTCGGGCCGTGCGCATCGTCGATCACCATCGTGACCGCGCCGTCGTGCGGATCGATCCGGTAGACCCGCTCGGGCAGCTCGGCCGCCTGGCGCTCGCCTTCATAGAAACTCTCGATGCCGAACGACGGATCCGTGAACCAGATCGAGCCGTCCGACTTGACCACCACGTCGTTCGGCGAATTGAAGCGCCGGCCCTCGAAGCGCTCCGCCAGCACGGTCACCCTGCCGTCGTATTCGGTGCGCGTCACGCGCCGCGTCAGGTGCTCGCAGGTCACGAGCCGGCCCACCCGGTCGCGCGTATTGCCGTTCGCGTTGTCCGACGGCTGCCGGAACACGCTCACCGCGCCGCTCGGCTCGTCCCAGCGCAGGATCCGGTTGTTCGGGATGTCGCTCCACAGCAGGAAACGCCCGTCGCCGAACCACACCGGCCCCTCGGACCAGCGCGCGCCCTGGTACAGGCATTCGACCGAGGCCGCCGCGTGGCGCAGCGTCTCGAAGCGCGGATCGAGGATCCGGATGGCGGGATCGGGATAGCGGCGGCTTGCTTCGTTCATCGCACTCACTCCATGGCAAGGGACCGGCGCGGACAGGCCGCGCGCCGATCGCCCGTCATGGTAGCAAGCCCGCCCGTCGATCGCCGATCCCTTGATCTGGCTCGCTGCGCGCACGGCTGCAATCAGTTACCCTGCCCGGGAACCGCCCACCTACCCGGCCGGCGCGGTCGCCGGCACTTTGTCCACCCCATCACGGAGACATCATGTACAAGCGCATCCTGGTTGCAGTCGACGGCAGCGACACCGCGCGGCACGCGTTCGAGGCAGCGCTCGCGCTCGCCAAGTCCGAAGGCGCCGAGCTGCACCCGCACTACATCGTCGAGAACGCCTCGATCTACTACAACGTGCCGGGCTACGATCCGTCCGTGCTGCGCACCCAGCTGATCGCGCAGGGCAACGATCTCGCGAAGGAATTCACCGCGCAGATGCGCGCGGCCGGCGTGAAGGGCGAGATGAAGGTCGACGAGGCGACGTCGCTCGCGGACGTCTCGTCGCTGATCCTCGACGCCGTGAAGGCCTTCGAGGCCGACCTGCTCGTGCTCGGCACGCATGGCCGCCGCGGCTTCAAGCGCCTCGTGCTCGGCAGCGTCGCCGAACAGTGCGTGCGGCAGGCCACGCTGCCCGTGCTGCTGATTCCGTCGGCCGCGCATCCGGACGCTCAGGAAAGCTGAACAAGCATCCGCGCCGCGTGTCCCTGACGCGCGGCAAGCAAGCCGGGCGGCGCATCGCGGCGTTTTGTCGCTGAACGGCCCAGGCTTGCGGTGGGACAATGGTTTCGTCGAATTCAAGCCCGAGTCCACCACCATCATGCTCACGCCCATCGCCGCCCGCCCCTCCGTTTCCATCCATGCCGCCGGCAGCTGGGCGCCGCGGCAGGCTACGCACTGCTCGACCTGTTCGAGGCGGCATCTGTGCATGCCGCAGGGCCTCGCGCCCGATGCGCTGACGCGCCTCGAAGCGGTGATCTGCGCGGCGCGCCCGGTGCGGCGCGGCGAGGCGCTGTTCCGCGCGGGCGATGCATTCGACAACCTCTACGCGGTGCGCTCCGGTTCGCTGAAGACGGTCGCGACGCGCCATGACGGCCGCGAGCAGGTCACCGGCCTGCATCTCGCGGGCGAGGCGCTCGGCCTCGACGGCATCTGCGAAGACGCGCATCCGCGCACCGCCGTCGCGCTCGAGGACAGCTCCGTCTGCGTGATTCCGTACAGCGCGCTCAAGTCGCTCTGCTCGGAAGCCGGCACGATGCAGCTGCGCATGCACAAGCTGATGAGCGAACAGATCGTGCGCGAGACCTCGCAGACGATGCTGCTCGGCTCGCTGAACGCGGAGGAACGCGTCGCGGCCTTCCTGCTCGACATCTCCTCGCGCTACCTGAAACGCGGCTACTCCGCGACCGAGTTCAACCTGCGCATGACGCGCGAGGACATCGGCAGCTACCTCGGCATGACGCTCGAAACGGTCAGCCGCACGCTGTCGAAGTTCCAGAAACGCGGCCTGATCGAAATGCAGGGGCGCATGGTGCGCATCGTCGATTTCGAGGGCCTGCATCACCTGTGATGCGCGCCGCGTCCCGCATCAATCGAGAAACTGCGCGGCGCGCGCCTTGAGCGCCGCGCTGAAATCGTCGAGCCAGCCGATCGACAGGCGCCAGCTCTGCCAGTACAGCTCGATGTCGACCGTGCGCCCCGCCGACAGGTCGACCAGCTCCCCCGCCGCAAACTGCCGCTCGGTCATGCGGTCCGGGCACATGCCCCAGCCCAGGCCCGTCTCGCAGGCGCGCAGGTAACCCGCCACGTGCGGAATCCAGTGCCGGGGCGGATCCAGCTCCGCACGCGTCACGCGCCGCATGAAGCGCGCCTGCAGGCTGTCCTTCGGATTGAACATCACGCACGGCGCGCGTTGCAGCGCGTCGCGCGTCACGCCGTCGGCGAAGTAGCGCGCATGAAACGCCGGCGAGCACACCGCGCGATAGCGAATCCGCCCGAGCCGGGTCGAGCGGCAGCCCTGGATCGGCTCCGCCTGCGCGGTCACCGCACCCTGCACGCTGCCGTCGCGGATCCGCTCCGCCGTGTAGTCCTGGTCGTCGATCACGAGATCGAGCAGCGTGCCGGTCTCCGTGCAGAACGGCCCCATCGCGTCGATGAACCAGGTCGCGACGCTGTCGTCGTTGACCGCGACCCGCAAGCTCGGCCAGCGCCCGGCAAGCGCGCCGGGCAACGCGGGCATCCGGCCGGACAGCTCGGCCTCCAGCATCTGCACCCGTTCCGTGTGACGGCACAGCAACGCACCCGAGGGCGTCGCGACGCAGGGTTGGCCGCGCTTCACGAGCACGCTGCCCACCCGCTCTTCAAGCAGCTTCAGGCGCTGCGACACCGCGGACGGCGACACATTCAGCTCCTTCGCCGCCCGCTCGAACGAGCCCTGGCGGATCACGGCGGCCAGCGCATCGAGCAAGGCATAGTCGAGCATTAGATTTCCTTAATCGGCATTAGGCAATTTAGCTTCTCTTATTCTGCCGGAAAACGCAGACTAGGCGCCTGAGTTTCGTTCATCCCCCTTCTTCCCCACGAACATCATGAACTGGATCGCCTTTTCCCACGGCGCGGCACTGTGCGGCTCGCTCATCGTCACCATCGGCGCGCAGAACGCCTTCGTGCTGCGACAAGGCATCATGCGCGCGCACGTCGGCAAGATCGTGTTGCTGTGCGCACTGTCGGACATGATCCTGATCGGCGCGGGCGTCGGCGGCGCGGCGGTGCTGGTCGAGCGTTACCCGACCTTCATCCATGCGGTGCTGTACGTCGGCCTCGCCTATCTCGCGTGGTTCGGCCTCAACGCATTGCGCCGCGCGCTGCGGCCGAATCACGCGACGCTCGACGTGAACGGCGCGCCCCAGGCGCCGCCGCAGGGCGCGCTGTCGGTGGTCATGATGACGCTCGCGTTCACCTGGCTCAATCCGCACGTGTATCTCGACACGTTCCTGCTGATCGGCACCGCCGGCGCACGCGAACCGGCAGGCGCGCGGCTCGCGTTCGCGATCGGCGCGATGGCGGTCAGCCTGGTCTGGTTTACCGGGCTCGGTTATGGCGCGCGGCTGCTCGCGCCGCTGTTCCGCCGTGCGGGCGCGTGGCGCGTGCTCGACGGCGCGATCGGCAGCATGGTGCTGTTCCTCGCGGCCGTGCAGTTGCGGTGAGGGGCGCATGTGCACCGCCGGGCGCCGCGCCGTCGCGAGGCCATGGATCATGCGGAGCATGCCGGGGCCGCGCGCCCGACCGAGCCCCATCGCGTGCGATCGCCGCGATCATCCCGCAACCGATCGCGCACGCCGGCTGCCTGCACCGCGCACCACCCACCTCAATGCGCCGCCCCCTCCGCGCGGCCGTTGATCCGATACAGGTATTGCGCGAGCGTATCGACCTGTTCGGCCGGCAGCGGCGCACCGTAGGCCACTCGCATCTTGTTGTTGATCGCCGTCCATTCCCGCAGCGTCAGCGGCGGCTGGCGCATCACCATGCCGGCCGAATGACAGATCAGGCATTGCCCGTTGGCGATCTCCGCGCCGGGCCCGGGTGGAAACACCTCGCGGCTCACGGGCAGGCTCACGTCCACAACCGACAACGCCACGGCCCGCGCCGGCTCGCGCCGCGTGCCGAAACGCCCCTCCGGCAGCCACGCACGGAACGCGACCCCACCCGCGACACCCGCCACGCCCACGATCAACAGCCAACGCAGTGCTCGACGTTTCATGCCGGCCTCCCCGATCAGATCACGTGCAGCGCAACGGATTCGACGCCGTTGCGCATGAAACCCGAACCGTTCCAGTTCGATTGCAGCGGCTGCGCGACGCCCGCCGTATTGGTCGCCCGCACCATCAGCACGAGCGGCCCCGTCGCGGGCGGCGTGAACACGAGCCGCCAGCGACGGAAACTGTAGCGGCCGTAGTCGCGGTCGAGCAACGCGTCGAGCCAGGTTCGCCCGCCGTCGGGCGACACCCGCACGCCCGCGACGCCGCAGTCGCGCCCGAACGCGATGCCGCGCACCTCGGCCGATGCGCCGCGCGCGAGCCGCGCGCCATCGGGCGGGTTCGTGATGAACGAGCGCGGCACCATCCGGTTGATCGGGATCATCCGCACGCCGGTCTGCCCCGGCTGGACGTTCGCGCCCGGCGTATCGGGAATCAGGTAGGCGCGTGCGGTCCAGTAGTTGTCGTCGGGCCGATCCAGCACCTCGATCAGGTACGCGATGACGGCCTCGCCGTCCAGCGCATGGTCGATCGCGAGCGACTTCTTGAACGCCGGCGTGTCCGGCATGATCGGCGTCTCCAGGCCGTTCATCCGCACCCGCTGCGCGCCCGCGCGCACCCCGGCCCGTTCGAGCACGTCCTTGAGGCGCACGCCGGTCCAGCGCGCGTTGCCCATCGCGCCGTGCGCCCACTGCGCACCCGGCACGCGCGGCGCGTAGTAGCCGCGCGAATTGCCCGAGCACTGGTTGACCGCCGCCACCTCGACCGGCTCGAAGTCGCGCACGAGCGTGTCGAGCGTCAGCGTGAGCGGCCGCTCGACATGCCCGCGCACGGCCAGCCGGAACGTCGCCGGGTCAATCCGGGTCGGGATGTTGGCCATGTGCCAGCGTACGTAGAACGCATCGTTCGGCGTGAACAGATGCCGGTCGAACACCTCGAACGGCGTCTCCAGCAGCGGCGGGCGCGTGCGCTGCAGGATCAATGCGCCCTTCTGCGGAAAATCCGTAGCGACCGCGCGCCGCCCGTTGCCGAACGGCAGCTCGACCATGCGCTCGACGGCGCCCCACGCATCGGCGCCCGCCGCGCCGGCGAGGCCGAGCCCGACGGCGCGGGTCAGGAACCCACGCCGGCCGGCATGGGAGAACAACGGGGAACGACGTTTCGACATCACGGCTCCTGGTGGTTGTTCATGCAACGATCCGGCCGATCGTCACGCGCTCGCGAACAGGCGCGACACGACCTCCGCTTCTTCCTGCAATTCTCGCACCGAGCGCGCGATGCACTCGCGCGCGAACGCATCGAGTGCGAGGTCCGCCACACGGCGATAGCCGCCGCCCTCGCAGATCACCGGCACCCCGAACATGAGCCCGGGCGGCACGCCATGACTACCGTCGGACGGTATGCTCATCGACACCCAGCGCCCGCCGCTGCCGTGCAGCCAGTCGCGCATCTGATCGATCGCCGCGTTCGCGGCCGAAGCTGCCGACGATGCGCCGCGCGCCTCGATCACCGCCGTGCCGCGCGCAGCGACGCGCGGCATGAAGTGTTCGCGATACCAGCGCTCGTCGTCGATCAGGTCTTTCACGAACGCCTCGCCGATCCGCGCATAGCGGTAGTCGGCGAACATCGTCGGCGAATGATTGCCCCATACGATCAGATGCTCGATCGCGTCGACCGGGGCCTCGCAACGCTGCGCGAGCATCGACGCCGCGCGATTGTGGTCGAGCCGGATCATCGCGCTGATCGCGTCGTCCGGCAGATCGGGCGCGCAGCGGCGCACGATCGCCGCATTCGTGTTCGCCGGATTGCCGACCACCAGCACCTTCGCGTCGCGCCGCGCGACCGCGTTCAGCGCCTCGCCCTGCGCGCGGAAGATCGCCGCGTTCGCGTCGAGCAGGTCGCGCCGCTCCATGCCGCGCCCTCTCGGCTTCGCGCCGATCAGGAACGCGCAATCCGCAGCGCGGAACGCGGCGCGCGGATCGCTCGTCGCCTCCATGCGGCGCAGCAGCGGAAATGCGCAGTCTTCCAGTTCCATCATGACGCCCTGCAGCGCGGCGCTTGCCTGCGGCAGGTCGAGCAGTTGCAGGACGACCGGCTGATCGGGACCGTAGAGATCGCCGCGCGCGATCCGGAACAGCAGCGAGTAGGCGATCTGCCCTGCTGCGCCCGTGACGGCGACGTGCTTCGCGGGAACCTGATGTGCATGCATCTTGAACTCCTGAGTCGGTGAGCCGGGCGCGCAACGCGGTCGCGGCCGGGCGGTAGGAAACCTTGAGTGAGCGGACGAAGGCGCGCCGCCGGTTCATGCCCGCGCGGCGGCGGGGGTATTCAGGCAAGGCGCCTGGAACAGGCGCCCTTGCAGCACGCCGCGCAGCGTCCGGGTTGCGACGAGGCTCCAGAAGCCGAACAACAGCGCGGCGAACACGGAACCGAGCACGGCGAACGCGATCAGCCCGGTGGCGCGATACAGGCCGAGCGTGGCGGCCGTATAGACGCCGAGCGGGAACGTGAAGCCCCACCAGCCGAGGTTGAACGACATGCCTTCCTTGCGGTAGCGCAGTGTGAACAGCACGGCGATCGCGAACCACCAGATGCCCGCGCTCCAGAGCAGCAGCGCGCAGACGAGCCCGAGCGAATCCGCGAACGCGGCGAGCGGGGCGAACGCGCTGCCCTGGAACACGACGGGCGCGACCTTGCCGAGCGCGAGGATCCCCAGCGCGCCGGTGCCGATCGGGCCGAGCGTGAGCCAGCTCGACGGCGCGAGGTCGCGATGCGGCAGCTTGTGGACGACGAGACGGAAGAACACGAGGGTCAGCACCGCGAACGCCAGCGACAGCGAGATCGCCCACATCGCATAGCTGACGCCGACCACGCCGCGCGCGAAGGCGGCCGGCAGATGCGGCGCGATCACCGCGCCGCTCGACGCCGCCACTTCGGGCGCGACGAGCGGCAGCAGCAGCACCGCGCTTACGCGCTCGAACGCATGACTCTGGGCCGTGAACATCAGGTACGGCACAAGCACTGCCACGGCGACGGCGAGCGCCGCAGCGAGGCACCACAGCGCGGCCGCGACGTCGTAGGCCACCGAGCCGACACGCGGCGCGGCGAACAGCACGCAGCCGTTGATGATCGGCACGAGGCCCATCGGGATCGCGCCGAGGAACATCGACTGCAACGGGTGATGCAGCATCGGCCGGATCGTCTCCGGGTGGCGCAGCACACGGGCGAGCAGCATCGCCGTGCATAGCGCGTACAGCACGACGTTGACGGACCACAGCGTCGCGGCCAGCGCCTGCTGGCCCGGCAAGCGAAACGGCAACGCGACCAGCACGAGCGACACGATGCCGTTGCCCATCGTCATCGCGAACCAGTT
>NZ_JAAGNW010000051.1:22240-28383 GCF_010645215.1 Burkholderia multivorans
CCAGTTGGGGGTGAACTGCCTGATCTTGTCGCTCAGCGACTGGGCGGGCGCGCAGGGCGCACTTGATACGGGATCGAACATCGCGGCCTCCATCGGCTATCGGCTATCGGCTATCCATGGAGGACACGATAGCGCCGCGCTTGACATATGAAAAATACATAAACAACATACGATCCATACTTTTCTTATATGGATCGTTCGTGCCATGAACTTCACGCACCTCGCTGCCTTCCTTGCCGTGGTCGAGGCGGGCAGCGTCACCGGCGCGTCGGCGCGCCTGCATGTCAGCCAGCCGGCGCTCACGCGCGAGATCCGCGAGCTGGAGGAACGCCTCGGCGTCACGCTGTTCGACCGGCGGCCGCGCGGCATGAGCCCCACGGAAGCAGGCCGCCTGCTCGCGCACTACGCGACGCGGATCTTCTCGCTGTCGGATGAAGCCGAGGCGATGCTCGCTGAATTCTCGGGGCTGGTGCGCGGCCACCTGAAGCTCGCGGCCAGCCGGACGATCGGCAGCTATCTGCTGGCGGCCGCGCTCGATGCGTTCTGCCGGCAGTATCCCGGGATCACGGTCGACGTCGAGGAAATGAATACGGAGCACGTCGAGGCCGCGCTACTGACCTACGATCGTC
This sequence comes from Burkholderia multivorans, assembly GCF_010645215.1. Lineage (GTDB taxonomy): Bacteria > Pseudomonadota > Gammaproteobacteria > Burkholderiales > Burkholderiaceae > Burkholderia > Burkholderia multivorans_A. The sequence continues at coordinate 22,870 of NZ_JAAGNW010000051.1, forward strand.
AGCTCGGCTTCGTCGAGGGGCCGTTCGACGCCGAGGCGTTCGATTCGACCCGACTCGGGCGCGATACGCTGATCCCGGTCGCGGCCCCCGCCCACCCGCTCGCGCGCAAGCGCAGGATCGCGGTCGATGAACTCGCCCGCCATGATGTGCTGTCGCGCGAGCCGGGCTCGGGTACGCGCAACGCGGTCGAGGCCGCGTTCGCGCGGAATGGGCTTACGTTCTCGCCGCGTTTGTCGGTGGGCAGCGCGGAGGCGATGAATCGCCTGCTGGTGCGTGGAGGTGCTTTCGCGTGGGTGTCGCGGCTCACGGTCGAGCGGGAGTTGGAGACGGGGGCGCTTGTGCCGTTGCCGGTTGCGGGATTGACGATCGAGCGCGATCTGACGGTCATCTGGCGTCGGGATAGTGCGCTCACGCCGGGGGCGCGGGTTTTTCGCGATTTGCTCGTTGCACAGCAGGCGGCGGCTTGAGTAAGCGCGTCATGCGTAAAAAGTTGGACTAGATCAAACAGGCAGCGTCAGATTGGCTGGCTCAGTTCGGCCAGAAGCGGTCGCTCGATGGAGCAGGTTCGAACGCGTAAAAGGCCGTTACGTCACTTACGAGCACTCGCAGCGCGCGATGAATTGCAACGATCTTTAAAATTTCGCCCCATCAAGCAAGAAAATCGTCTCAGCAGAGCCCATCTGCGTTACGATTCGGCCAAAACATGAAACACCAGTGAGGCTTGCTTTGGAGCACATATCCGAGGTTCTGAAAATTCTAGACGGCGCGTTGAAGGCCAACGCCTCGATGGCCGGCAACTACGCCGGCTTGCTCGCGGACAAGCTCGAACGGAGTGGCGAACGAGAGGATGCTCTGCGCATTCGCGATCGCCTTGCCAGGGCTCCGTCGGCCATGGCTTTCGCACAAGATGGCTCTCGCATGGCAACCGCTGTGCCGACCGACACCGAGAGCCGCCTCGAAACTGTCGACATTTCCTATCCCCCGTTGCAGGAAAATGGATTTCATCTGCCTTCCGCAGCGGCAAAGCGAGTGCAGGAATTTATCGGATCGGTATCCAATTACGACCGGCTGGCCGCAGCCGGCGTTGTATCGGTCAATCGCCTATTTCTCTACGGTCCTCCTGGAACGGGCAAAACGATGACCGCACGATGGCTTGCTAGCAAGCTTGCGCTACCGCTAGCCACCGTCCGATGCGACACGCTGATCAGCAGTTTGCTCGGTCAGACCAGTAGAAACTTGCGTAGGGTCTTCGATTTTGCCGAACAGACGCCCTGCGTGCTGTTGCTGGATGAGATCGATGCATTGCCCGGCCATACGGTCGTGGTCGCTGCGACAAACTTTGCGCAGGGAATCGATCCTGCCGTCTGGCGACGGTTCCCGTTTCAAATACCCTTCGCCGTTCCGGATGCCTCCTTGCGGGAAGCCCTCTGGAAGATGATGCTGAGGGACTTCGCCCCAGCATCGCTGCATTGGGATGAACTTGTGAGCTTTTCCGAAGGCATTTCAGGCGCCGTCATTGAACAGGTGTGCCAGGATGCTATCCGCACGGCTATTCTGGCCGGACAATCCGAAGCAGATACCACTGAAATCCTCCGAAGGTTGGGTCTTGCCATTTCCTTACTGAATGGGCACCATCTGCCGTCCATAGAAGACGAAGTGCGCTGGTTGAGACAATGGAGAGGTGAAGCCTTTTCCTTGCGGGAGCTTGCCAGACTCTATGCGGTCTCGACCCGGCAAATATCAAATATGCTGAGGGGACCTAATGCCGGTAAAACCGCGAGCAAAACAACGAAACGATCGAGCAAACCGCGCTAATCCGTATGTACATGTCGCATTCCAGGCCAAAGATCAATTTGGTGTGGAGTCGCAAGGTGGCGGTGGTACCGAGTTTGTTCCGGTCACGCCTGCGCTGCGCAGCCGGTTGCGTAAATCTCTGTCGGCGGCCGTCGAAGCAAGCAGCCAGGATCTAAGCATCCCCGACGTGCCCGCAGTCCTCGTACTTGAACTTCGCAACGAGGCCATCGCGAAAACGCATCGACCCACCACCCTTGCCGCTGAAGGCCAAGCGGTGCAGGTTGGCCATGGGTCTCTGAATGAAATGCTGATCGCAGCAGACGCGAGCGCGATGGTGGCGCTGGATCGGGTGATCCAGTCGAGGACAACGAAAGCCATTCGCGAAAATCTGAGCGCTCTGGAGGGTATCCACTCGTGGGGCATGCAGCGCAGGCTACCGTCGACATTTCGGGACCTCGACGCCAAGGCCCTGCATGGCGCTATCAAGGCGACGGCCGAACGCGTGCTCGTCCGCCTCTTTTCCTACGCGTCAGAAGAAACGTCAAAGAAGGTTCTGCAACGCTTCCTTGAATTTCTCGAGCGATCCAACCTAAGCGCAGAACAGCTTTCCCAGCGATCAGGGTCGCCGTTGTTTTTGGTACCGATGGAGCAACTGACGAAGGACCAACTGACAGAACTGCTACGCTTCCCGGCCGTGCGCAGGATCATGCCAGAACCCCAAGTCCATAGTTCTGCAACCCAGATAGCTGCTCCAACTGGCGCCCATTCGCTTCCATTGCCTGGTCCGGATTTGCCTATCGTAGGGGTCTTCGACAGTGGTGTTGCGCCGAAGCTGAAATCCCTGACACCGTGGATCGCCGGACGCGACACCTACGTTCTGCCACCAGACACAAATTACGAGCACGGGACTTATGTCGCCTCGCTGATAGCTTGCGCGGCGCACCTGAACGAGGAAGACAACGGCTTTCCGCGAGTGCCTTGCCTGGTGCACGATGTGGCCGCGGCAGAACTCGGTGGCACGCGACTGGGAGATCTTATACTTCGATTGCGCACCGCCATAGCCAAGCAACCCCATGTCCATGTGTGGAATCTTTCGATCGCCACCGCTTCCGAGGTCAGCGATGAAGAGTTCAGCGAGTTCGCTCGCGAGCTTGATAGCCTGAGCGACCAGCACGATGTTCTCTTCGTGGTTTCTGCCGGCAACTACGTAGAGCAACCGCGGCGTACGTGGCCTGCGAACGATGGTTTGCTAGACCGTCTTGCAAGCCCTGGTGATTCCGTACGAGCGTTGACAGTAGGTGCAGTCGCGCATCGAGCGAACGCCGTAACACTTGTACAGTCGGGCGAGCCGGCTCCCTATTCCCGGCGCGGCCCCGGCCCGGTTTTCACCCCGAAACCCGATGTGATCCACTTTGGCGGCAACGCCACTACAAACTGGGAAAGCACTGGCGTAGGCGTGAGGATCCTGCACCCGAGCGGGAAAACAGCGCGCGTGTTTGGGACCAGCTATTCTGCACCAGTCGTCGCCGCACTCGCCGCGCATACTTGGCGCGATCTGGAAGGCGGGAACCGTCGCAATCCCATCCCGGTCTCGCCCACGCTTGTGAAAGCGCTGATTGTCCACGCCGCCGAACTGAACTCCCCGCCTCGCACCGTGCGGGACCGTCGATATTTCGGTGCCGGCATACCCTCCGATCCCGTCAGCGTACTTCACGACTCCGATTCGAGTTTCACGTTGATGTTCGAGATAGATCTCGTCGATGGTGCGAAATGGCGCAAGGCGCCTTACCCCATCCCGGAATCCCTGTTGATCAACGGCAAACTCCGTGCTGAAGTGATCATGACCTGTGCCTATGCACCGCCACTCAACGGGGATGCTGGAGCCGAGTATGTACGCTTTAACGTCTCCATCGGGTTCGGGACGCTAGAGCAAAACGAAAAGGGCGCACTCGAGTTCGCCGGCAAACTGCCCGGCGACTACGAAAAAGGTAGCCATGGATTCGAAAGCGCCCAAATCGAGCACGGAGGGAAGTGGGCGCCCGTCAAGGTGTTCCGGCGCTCGATGAAAAACGGTGTCGCCGGTAATGTTTGGGCTGTGCAAGCGTCTGTCCTTCGGCGCGAATCCGAGCCTGTCTTGACCAAGCCGATGAGGGCAGTCGTGCTCGTCACACTTCGGTCCCTCGACGACAACCCGAACGTCTATGCCGACGGTCGCCGGTCACTACAACGAAGCGGATGGATTACCCAAACGTTGCCGACCGGAGTGAACATCAATATCTGACGTTGCGGGAGGCTTTAGTCAATCGAAGCCACGACGGTGCGGATAGCTACACGACGACGTCGAGCAGCCAGACCATTGAAAGCGGACATTGCCGCCCAAAAGGATCAATGGCGGTAATCGGGTCGATCACCGCCATTGGCGACGAGCGGTCGTTGTCATCTGATCTGACGTCGATTGACCGGTCAGGACTCGATCTATACACGTCATGCGCCCTGGAGGATCGACGCGATACCGGGCGGGCGGCTCGCATGTCGACGCGAGCGGCGTTCCCGCTTTTCGCGTCTGGCTGTCTGACGCCTTCAAATCTCCAACACAAGCCGCCCACCACCCGCCCGCGAGCAGCAAGTCATCATGCGCGTATTAAGCGCCCGCTCACCCGCGCTCAACACGCTATCGCGATGCTCGACCTCGCCCGCCAGCACGCGCACCTCGCACGCCCCACACAAGCCCTCCTCGCAATCACTCGGCACGTCGACATTCGCCGCGCGCAGCACCGCCAGCAGCGTGCGCCCGGCCGGCACGGTCAGCGTCAGCTCCGAGTCTTTCAGCTCGACGTCGAATGAACGATCCGGTCCCTGACCCGCCCCCACCGCAGCCGCAGCAAAACGTTCGACCCGCAGCGCATCGGGCGGCCAGCGTTGCGCGCACTCGGCCAGCGCATCCAGCAGGCGCGCCGGCCCGCATCCATAGACCTGCACGCCCGGCGCAACCTCGAGCGCAGCGGGATCGAGGCGCGTACCCTCATCCGTGACATGGAGGCGCAGCCGCGCCCCATGCAGCGCCTGCAGCGCATCGACAAACGCCATCGCCGCGCGACGCCGACCGCAGTAATGCACAACATAGTCGAGCCCGCGCGTGCGCGCCTCGTTCGCCAGCGCCATGATCGGCGTGATGCCGATGCCGCCCGCGACGAAGATCACGCGCCCGGCCTCGGCCGCGAGCCCGAAGTGATTGCGCGGCCCGCGCACCCGCACGCGCATGCCCGTACTCAACGCGCGATGCAGCCACGCCGAACCGCCGCGACTGTCGGGCGCGCGCAGCACCGCGATGTCGTAGACCGTGCGCGCGTCCGGATCCCCGCACAGCGAATACTGTCGCGACAGCCCCGTATCCCCGCAGGCCACGTCGAGATGCGCGCCCGCGCGCCAGGCCGGCAGCGGCGCGCCGTCGGGCGCGGCCAGCCGCACCCGGACGACGTCATCTGCCTCCGGCGTGATCGACAGCACGGTCAGCCCACGCCCCGCACGGCGCGCATTCGATTCGCCGACCCGAACCACCAGCGTCGAGGCACCCACCGCCGGCCGCGTGCGCTCGGGGTTCGCGGCCGGATCCCATTCGACCCACAGATGCTCGGGCCCGCGAAACGATGTATTCGGCACATAGCTGAATTTCTGCGCGGCCAACCGCAGATGCGGCAGCCGCCGCGTCAGCTCATCGAT
>NZ_JAAGNW010000051.1:28393-37098 GCF_010645215.1 Burkholderia multivorans
GGGTTGTCGCGATGGATATCGAACAGATCGGGATCGTCGAAATGGCGCGCGTCGTGATTCGCCGATGCCGTGACGATCAAGAGCTTCGCGCCGGCCGGCACCGGCACGCCGCCCACCGTCGCGTCGCGCGTCGCGATGCGCCGCCACGCGGCAACCGAGCCGTTGTGCCGCAGGCACTCGTCGACCGCGTTCGGGATCAGCGCCGGGTCCGCGCACAGTTCGCCCCACGCATGCGGATGCCGCAACAGCAGCGTCAGCGCGTTCGCGGCCGCATGCGCGGTCGTCTCGTGCGCGGCGACGATGCCCGCCATCATCCTCGAATGCAGGTACGAATCGGTGATGACATCCGGATGCGCGCGCTGCAGGCGGATCCCGAGCTGCATCCAGCCCGGCCCCGACGGATCGGCGCGCATCCTGTCGAGCACGCCGCCCGCGTATTGCCAGAACCGCCCGACCGCATGCGCGACCGCCACCTGCTCGTCGGGACGCGGCCGCCCCCAGGTATTCACTGTATGCGCGATCGAATAGCGGCGCAGCGTGTCCATGTCCTCTTCGGGCACGCCGAGGAAATGCAGCGCGACGGTCAGCGGCACTTCCCACAGCATCTGCTCGACCAGGTCCGCGCGGCCGGCGTCAATGAAGCGATCGACGTAGTCGCGCGCGAGCCGCCGCACCAGCGGCGCATGCCGCTGCACCGCCTCGGGCGTGAACGGCTCGATCAGCAGACGCCGCCGCGCCATGTGCGCGGGCTCGTCCTCGTTGACGAGCGTGCGGTTCAGCGCATAACCGTAGGACGCGAGCACCGCGTTCGCCTCGGGGCCCGTCGGCGTGATCTTCTCGAGCGCGATCGACGGACTGAAGGTCAGGTTGTCGCGGAACACCGCCTTGATGTCCGCGTAGCGCGTCACGATCCAATAGCCGAGCCGCGGGCTGTAGAACACCGGCTCGCGTTCACGCGCCCAACGAAGGTAATCGGGAGGATCCTGCTGATAGCCGTCGCCGAACGGATCGAACTCGGCGGCCTGCCCGCTCACGGGGCAAGCGGCTGCGTCGGATGGAGACGCCGCACGGAACGGACAACGCGCATCGGGAGAAGCGGACATGACCATCCTCGCAGCCGGGGGCGATCGCGTCACTCTAATACGCGCGCGCCCCGGCGTCGACGCCGCGCCGCGCGCCGTCAGTTCGTGCTGTGAGTCAATTCGTGGTGCGGATCAGAAACGGCGCGTACTCCTGCCCCGCGATCCAGCGCGGCGGCCGGCCGCGGCCCGACCAGGTCTCGCCCGTGGCTGGATTGCGGTACTTCGGCCGGACCCGGCCGATGCGCCCGTCGCGCCCGCCGTCCAGCCGACGCGCGCCGAAGATATCGCGCTCGGTCAGCCCGTACTCCTTGATCGTGCGCCGCACGGCGTTCAGCGCCGCCTCGATCTCGTTCTTGCGGGCCGCCTCGACCGCCTGCTCCATCGCCTTCATCTTTTCCTTCAGGCTCTGATACGACTCGTGTTCGACTACGTTCATGACGCTCCCTCACATCCTCGTGTGTTCTTTGTATTGATTCAATGCAGCGCGCCGGGCTCGCGCCGGCGCCCTGCCCCTTCCTCCCGCGCAGCGGCGACGCGCCGCCGGCCGCGAGCGCGTGCGCGCCGCACCGGGCGCCACGCCGGCGCGGCCGACGCGCGCGCCGCGTCGACGACCGAACAGACAATGCGGCATGCGTTCCTCCTTCTTCTCAGACGGCATCCGTCGCGTGCATCGCGTCGATCTGCGTGGGCGTGAAGCCGAGTTCGGCCAGGATCGCGTCGGTATGCTCCCCGAGCGCCGGCACCGCGCGCATCGGCGGCGGCGTGTCGGCGTCCGCGCCGGGCGGCAGCAGCGCGGGCACCGGCCCGCGTTCCGTCTGCACCTCGGTCCAGCGCCGCCGCGCAGCAAGCTGCGGATGCGCCCACACGTCGCGCATGTCGTTCAGACGCGCATTCGCGATGCCTGCCGCATCGAGCCGCGCGACCAGCTGGTCCGCATCGAGCGCCGCGAACACCGCGGTGATGATCGCGTGCAGTTCGTCCTTCGCGTCGAGCCGACGCGAATTCGACGCGAAACGCGGCTCTTCCGCGAGCGCGGGCCGTTCGAGCACGCGCTCGCAGAACACCTGCCACTCGCGCTCGTTCTGCAGGCCGAGCACCACGGTGTCGCCGCCGCCCGTCGCGAACGGCCCGTAGGGATAGATCGTCGCGTGCGCCGCGCCGGAACGCAGCGGCGGCGCCTGATCGTCGATGCTGTAGTAGAGCGGGAAGCCCATCCACTCGACCATGCTCTCCAGCATCGACACGTCGATCCGCCGGCCGCGCCCGGTCTTCTGGCGCTGCAGCAGCGCCGACAGGATGTTGCTGTACGCATACATGCCGGTCGCGATGTCCGCGATCGAACAGCCGGACTTCGCCGGCGCGTCCGGCGTGCCGGTGATCGACAGCAGGCCGGCCTCGCTCTGGATCAGCAGGTCGTAGGCCTTCTTGTCGCGATACGCGCCGTCCGGCCCGTAGCCCGAGATCCCGCACACGATCAGCTGCGGAAAACGCGCGCTGAGCGTCCCGTAATCGAGCCCGAGCCGGTCCGCCGCGCCGGGCGCGAGGTTCTGGATGAACACGTCCGCCTCTTCCAGCAGGCGCAGCAGCACCGCGCGCGCGGCCGGCTGCTTCAAGTCGAGCGTGAGGCTTTCCTTCGACCGGTTCGCCCAGACGAAGCTCGACGACAGGCCGCCGACGCGTTCGTCGTAGGCGCGCGCGAAATCGCCCACGCGCGGCCGCTCGATCTTGATCACGCGCGCGCCCAGGTCCGCGAGCTGGCGCGTGCAGAACGGCGCGGCCACCGCATGCTCGAGCGCGACGACCGTGACTCCATCCAGCGGGTGCATGCGGGGCTCTCCTCGGTGAGTGCGGATGCGTCAGACGATCCGGGCCAGCACGATCAGGCTCAGCGTGATCGTGATCGCGCCGCCGATGCGGGTCGCGATCTGCGCGAACGGCATCAGCCGCATCCGGTTCGCGGCGCTCAGGATCGCGACGTCGCCCGTCCCGCCCATCCCGCTGTGTGTGCCCACCACGATCGCGGTGTCGATCGGATGCATGTTCAGGCGGCGCGCGACCACGAAGCCGACGCTCATCAGCGTGGCGACCGTCGCGACGATCGTGAGGAGCGTCGGCACCGTGCAGGCCTCGACGACCTTCTTCCACGGCGTGATCGCGATGCCGACCGCGAACAGCAGCGGATACGTGACCACCTTCGCGAAGAAATGGTAGAGCGCGCCCGCGCCGCGCTCGATGGCCGGCGGGAACACGGCCCCGAGTTTCGCCATGACCGCGAGCGACAGCATCGCGACCGGGCCGGGCAGGCCGAACGCGCTCTGCGCGAGCGTGCCGAGGAAGTACAGGCAGACCGCGGCCATCAGCGCGGCGGGCACGTCCGTCGGCGCGCTCTGCGCATCGGGCTCGGCCTGCGTGAGCGCATCGAGCCCGTCGTCGCCGGCGCGCATCAGCTGGCCGTTGCCCGTCAGCCCCGGATAGCGCTTGCCGAGCGCGTTGAGGCAGCCCGCGAACATGATCGCGCACAGATTGCCGAGCATCACGGCCGGGAACACCTGCGCGAGCAGTTCGGCGGCCGGCCGGTGCAGCAGCGCGGCATAGCCGAGCGTCAGCGGCACCACGCCCTCGCCGAAGCCGCCCGCCATCACCGGGATCACCACGAAGAACAGCGTATGGAACGCCGACATGCCGAGCAGCATGCCGACCGCAAGCCCCACGCCGAGCGCCGCGACCGAACCCGCCGCAAGCGGCGCGAAGATGCGCAGGAAGCCGCCGATCAGCACCTTGCGGTTCATGCTCAGGATGCTGCCGACGATGATGCAGACGATGAACAGATAGAGGATGTTGCTCGTCTTCCAGAAATCGATGATCGGCTTGACGAAGACGGACGGCAACAGCTGCTCGAACACGAGGTAGGCCGGCAGGAAGGTCGTCAGGATGACCGGCCCGCCGATGCTGCGGAACACCGGAATGCGCTGGCCGATTTCCGCGCAGGTGAAGCCGAACACGCTGAGCGTCGCGATCATCGGCAGCAGTTCGGCGGTGAGCTTGCCGGTGGCCGTCGCCGCCGTGACCGCGGCCAGCAGCACGATGTAGACGGGCAGCGGGATCACGCCGACGCGCCATGCGAGCGCCCGCTGCCAAACGCCGCGTGCGGCGTGCGGCGTGGAATGGGATGGATTGCCGGAATGATCGGCTGTGGACGGCTGCAAATAGGTCGGTCGCGCTCTCATCGCCTCGTTTATCTCTTTTTTAATCGCCGGTATTTTGTGCCTGCATAATAGGCGGGCCCGGTAACCGGCGGAAATACCGTTACCCGATGGGGGGTATACGTTAAGCTAATAACCGCTTTGCGAATCATCGATATTCCGCAATCAATTCTTATATTTGTTCGCCGGTTTGATCTCAATCGAACGCTTTTCGTTTTTCCGGTAGCGTATTTTTTACCAGCGCCGCTGCCTGGCTGCACCGCTGCTTATGGAAATCAAACAATTACGCAATTTCGTGGGAATCGTCGATAGCGGCAGCCTCTCGAAGGCGGCGGACATGCTGCTGGTCGCGCAGCCGTCGCTGAGCGTCCAGCTGCGTGCGCTCGAGGAAGAGCTTGGCGCGCAGCTCCTGCAGCGCAGCTCGCTCGGCGTCGCGCCGACCGAGGCGGGCAAGAACCTGTACCGGCACGCGCGCGGCGTGCTGCGGCAAATCGAGCATCTGCGGCAGGACGTCCGCGAAGGCGGCCACGGCGAATCGGGCACCGTGTCGGTGGGCTTTCCCACCACGATCGCGGCCAGCCTCGGGCTGCCGCTGTTCCAGCGGATCCGCCAGCACTATCCGGGCATCCGGCTGCAGCTGTTCGAAAGCGTGAGCGGCTATATCTCCGAGCTGCTGCTCAACGGCCGCCTCGATCTCGCGATCCTGTTCCGCGAGACGGAAAGCACGGGGGTGTCGGTGTCGCCGCTGTTCGACGAAGATCTCTACGTGATGGGCGGCAGCCTCACCCCGGGCGAGGGCCGCGATCCGACCTGCACGTTCGCGCAGCTCGCGAACCTGCCGTTCGCCGCGCCGAGCCCGCCGCACGCGCTGCGGCTCTTGATCGAACGCGCCTTCGCGCAAGCCGATGTCGAGCTGAACATCATCGCGGACATCGATTCATTGCCGACCCTGCTCGATATCGCCTGCTCCGGCGCGGCGCACGCGATCTTTCCGGTGTCGATCCTCGCATCCCGCGACGCGGCGCGACGGCCGCCGGTGCGCCGCCTGGTCGAGCCGCAGCTGCGGCGGCCCGTGAGCCTGTGCTGGTCGAACACCGCGCCCGTCAGCGCGGCCGCGATCGCGGTGCGGCGCTGCATCGCCGATCTGGTCCGCGAGCTGCACGTGAACGGGCAATGGCAGGGGATCACGCTGCGGCCGGACTGAATCCGGGCGCCTGCTGTGCTTCAAACGACGCGGGGCGGGAACACGCTGTTGCGCGCCCCCGCCCCGTGCGTACCCACTGCCGCGTTACAGCGCGTGCTGAACCGCGTGAGCCGAATCCGAAATATCCTTGCCGACCCCGGCCACCGTATTGCAGCCCGCCAGCGCGAACAACGCGGCCGCCGTCAGCGCGACCGTCACCCAACGCCCCACCATATCCACCTCTTCTTCCACAAAACCATCGACTGAATCACAGGCGTCGTGCCTGCCCCTGGCGCTCCGTATCCGGAGCATCTTCCCCGGGCGGCGCACGGAGCGCCACCCTGTTTTTCCCTGCCGGCAGAGCCTGCGCGTCAGCGCGCCGCCGCCGGCGCGGCCGACCCGCCGCCTTCCCGGCGCGCGAGAAACCGCCTCAGCCGGCGCGCATCGTCCGCCTTGTAAAACGCCACGCGACGGTCTGTCAGCACCACGTACGCACCGACCAGCGTGCGGCCGTTGCGCCCCATGCAAATCAGGAGCGGGCTGTCGGTCGGCAATTGCGCGCCCGCGATCGACTCGATGTCGCGCGTGAGCGTTGCCTGATCATACGGGTAAGTCTCGTCCCGGGGCTGCAACGATTCCCGCTCGCACCACTGCGAAAAGCGCTGCTCGAGGCGGTCGAGCGTCTGCTGATGCCGGGCGGCATCCGCTTCGTCCACCCCCGGCAGCTGGACCACGCGATCCGCGTACAGCGCCCGCTCGACCCGCCCCGCCGGATCGACGTACCGGACGCGCGGTGCAGGCAGGGTATTTTCGATCGTCCACAGGGACGCGTCGTTCACGGCGGCCGGGTCGGGCCGATGGGTCTGGCAGCCGGCCAGCGCAACAGCGACGGCGACGGCGAGTGGAACGAGGATTCTCATGGCGGGCGCGACGGCGCGCGGGACGGTGAAAAATGTATCGCCGAGAGGGTACTCGAAGCCTCGGGGCATCACAACGGCGCGCGATCACGTTTCGGCCCTCTCGCACAACGGGGCGCAGCGGGCAGCCGGGCATCGGATCGGCCCGACCTCGGTCCTTGGCGCGAGCGGCCATCGTCATGAGCAATGCGGCGTGCCATTCGGATAAATAAATCGTGAACCGAAACGGCATTCGCGCCCGACTCGATGTCGATTGATTTTTCCCGCATGAAAAATGCCGCCCCGATCCGTGAAGCATAAATCTCTCCACGCACGATATTCGATTATGTAAAGCGAGTCGTCCTATTCAAACGCATAGACACTGTGTCGATTTTTCCCGCCTATTTCCCGCTGCGCGATACCGTGTCCCCGTCCCGCACTCGACGTCCGCGTCGCGCGGTCGCCGACGCCCGGCGGCGCCCTTCCTGGCCGGCCGCCGCGCCATTCCCGTAAAATTCCGCTTTTTCCATCTGACCGGCCCCCGTCATGCAACCCGCTTCCCCCGCCAACCCCGCCTCTCCCGGCGCCGACGATGCCGAATCCGGCCGCGATCTCGTCTATGGCCCCGACGACCGCCCCGCGCCGATGGTCGCCTTCGTCGCCGCCTTGCAGCATCTGCTGGCGATCCTGGTGCCGATCGTCACGCCCGGCCTGCTGATCTGCCAGGCGCTCGGCGTATCGAGCCGCGACACCACGCTGATCGTATCGATGTCGCTCGTGATCTCCGGCATCGCCACCTTCCTGCAATGCCGCCGCATCGGGCCACTCGGCGCCGGCCTGCTGATCGTCCAGGGCACCAGCTTCAATTTCGTCGGCCCGCTGATCGCGGGCGGCAGCGTGATGGTCAAGCAGGGCACGCCGGTCGAGACCGTGATGGCCGCGATCTTCGGCGTCGTGATCGCGGGCTCGTTCGTCGAGATGGCCGTGTCGCGCATCCTGCCGTTCGTCAAGCGCCTGATCACGCCGCTCGTCACCGGCATCGTGGTGCTGCTGATCGGTCTCACCCTGATCAAGGTCGGCCTCGTCAGTATGGGCGGCGGCTACGGCGCGATGGCCAAGGGCAGCTTCGCGAGCGTGCAGAACCTCACGCTGTCCGGCCTCGTGCTCGGCTCGATCATCCTGCTCAACCGCGTGCCCGTGGTCTGGGTGCGCAGCACCGCGCTCGTGATCGCGCTCGCGATCGGCTATCTCGCCGCCGCCGCGATGGGCCGCCTCGACTTCACCGGCGCGCGCGAAGCGGCGCTGTTCCAGGTGCCGACGCCGCTGCACTTCGGCATCGGCTTCTCGTGGTCGCTGTTCGTGCCGATGCTGATCATCTACCTCGTCACCTCGCTCGAAGCGATCGGCGACGTGACCGCGACCAGCAAGATCTCCCGGCAGCCGGTCGAAGGCCCGCTGTGGATGCAGCGCATCAAGGGCGGCGTGCTCGTCAACGGCGCGAATTCGCTGCTGGCCGGCGTGTTCAATACGTTCCCGAGTTCGGTGTTCGCGCAGAACAACGGCGTGATCCAGCTCACCGGCATCGCGAGCCGTCACGTGGGCATCTGGATCGCCGGCATGCTGGTGGTGCTCGGCCTGTTCCCGACCGTCGCCGGGGTGCTGCAGGCCGTGCCCGAGCCGGTGCTGGGCGGGGCCGCGATGGTGATGTTCGGCGCGGTGGCCGCCTCCGGCATCAACATCCTCGCCGGCATCCGGCTCGACCGCCGCGCGCTGCTGCTCGGCGCGGTGTCGCTCGCGCTCGGTCTCGGCGTGTCGCAAGTGCCGGAAATCCTCACCAGCCTGCCGCACGCACTCAAGAACGTGCTCGAGTCGGGCGTCGCCACGGGCGGCATCTGCGCGCTCGTGATGAACTGGTTCCTGCCGGAAAAGCATTGAAGTGATGCGCGGGCGGTGTGATCGCGCGCCGCCCGCCGCATGATGCCCGGGCCGCCGGGCGTCGGTTCCGCATGACGCGCGGCTGGTCCTGCCGGGGTCGCGCGCGAGGTATCGATCGATCACGGCCCCGAACGCGGCGGGGCATTTCGCCCTTTCGCAGTTGGCCCGGTCGCGCAACGTCTACGCACGCGCCCCGCATCCCTCGCCGCGCCGCATTCATGCGGGTAGGCATCCCCCGGCACCCGGTCCTCGTCGTTCTGCTGATGGGTGTGATCGCGGGGCAGAGAGCCTCCCCCTCGTCAGCCCCGGCATCATTGCAGCCGGCACGCCGCGTCGAGCGTCGCCCGCGACAGTTCCACCCGCAACGTCCGCGCCTCGCCGTGCGCCGGCAGCGCATCGAGCATCT
>NZ_JAAGNW010000052.1:0-436 GCF_010645215.1 Burkholderia multivorans
CGACGTGAAGGTGGCCGCGAAGCTTGCGAACCTGTCGCTCGACGAGTTCAAGTCGCTCAACCCGTCGTTCTCGAAGCCGGTGATCCTCGGCGCGACCGAGCCGCAGATCCTGCTGCCGTTCGACAACGCGGCCGCGTTCGAGAAGAACCTGAAGGGCTATGACGGCGCGCTGTCGTCGTGGACCACCTATACCGTGACCGAGCGCGCGCGCCCGGCCGCGATCGCCGAGAAGATCGGCGTCGACGCCGACACGCTGATGTCGGTGAACCGGATTCCGGCCGGCATGCGCCTGAAGCCGGGCTCGACGATCGTCGTGCCGCGCAGCGACGACGACGACGAGGACATCAGCGCCGACGTCGCCGAGAACGGTGCGCTGGCGATGGAGCCCGACGTGCCGGATACGCGCAAGATGCTGATCCGCGTGCGCCGCAAGCAG
>NZ_JAAGNW010000052.1:446-11052 GCF_010645215.1 Burkholderia multivorans
AGTCGATGGAAGCGCTCGCGGGCCGCTACGGCGTGTCGGTCGCGCAGCTGCGCGCGTGGAACCGCACGCACCGCGCGATCGTGATGCCGGGCCAGACGATGGTGCTGCACGTGCCGGTCGGGCGCGCGGTGCCGGCCGAGCCGGGCCCCGAGCGGATCGCGACCGCGGTGGCGGGCGGCCGCATCGAGAAGGCGAGCCTGCATACGGGCGGCAAGGCGGTGCGCGGTCGCAAGTCGGCCGCGCCGGCTGCAAAGGCGCCCGCGCGCGCCGCCGGCAAGGCCGCCCCGGCCCGCTCGACCAAGACCGCGAGCAACAAGACGAAGAAGAAGTAGTGCGAAACGGTCGTACCGGGCGCGGGGGCATTCGCTTGCGCGCCGGTCGATCGACTATCATCCGCACCGATGCGCCGTCACTTTCGTGGCGGCGTTTTTGTTGGTGCGCCGCCCGCGGATCGGGCGGCCAGCAGAGGGGTAGGGAGCATGTCTTCGGTACAGTTTCGCGTGTTCGCGTTGTTCGCGATCGGTTATTTCATTTCTTACGTTTTTCGCGGTGTGAATCTCGGCTTCGCGCCATTGATCACGCACGACCTCGGCTTGTCCGCAACCGACCTCGGGTTGCTGACGAGCCTTTATTTTCTGGGTTTCGCGGGCGCGCAGATTCCCGCGGGCGTGCTGCTCGATCATTACGGCCCGCGCCGCGTCAGCGCGGGCATGCTGCTGTTCGCGGCGGCCGGCGTATGGGTGTTCGGCGCCGCGCACAGCCTCGGCGTGATGATGGCCGGCCGGCTGCTGATCGGGGTGGGCGTGTCGGTGTGCCTCGGCGCGGCATTCAAGGCGCTCGCGCAGCATTTCCCGGTCGCGCGGCTGCCGCTCGTGAACGGGCTCGTGATGGCGGTAGGCGGCCTCGGCGGCGTCGCGGTCGGCTCGCCGCTGACCTGGCTGCTCGGTTTCGCCGGCTGGCGCCTCGTGTGCGGCGGGCTCGGCGTGCTGACGCTCGCGGTCGCCGGGCTGCTGTGGACGCTCGCGCCCGAGACGCCGCCGTCCCATCAGCAGGCGAGCGTGGTGAGCCAGTTCAAGGGCACCTGGCACATCCTGCAGAGCGCCGCGTTCTGGAAGATCGCGTCGTTCTCGGTCGTCACCCAGGGCGTGTTCTATGCGATGCAGTCGCTGTGGGTCGGGCCGTTCCTGCGCGACGTGATGGGCTTCGACACGCATGGCGCGGCGGCGCTCGTGTCGGTGCTCGGGCTCGCGATGATGGCGGGCTGCGTCGGCTTCGGCGCGGCGGCGCGCAGCCTCGAGCGGCGCGGCGTGTCGGTGTACGCGTTCTGCGGGATCGGCATGGCGCTGTTCGTCGCCACCCAGCTCGCGATCATGCTGCGCGCGCCGCTGCCCGCCGCGCTGCTGTGGGCGGCCTACGGCGTGTTCGGCGGGGTCGGCATCCTCAGCTACGCCATCATGGCCGAGCACTTCCCCGCGCATCTGATCGGCCGCACGAACACCACGCTCACGCTCGTGATCTTCGTGCTGATCTTCGCGTTCCAGGTGGGCGTGGGCGCGCTGCTGTCGCAGTGGCCGGTGCACGACGGCCATTACCCGGCGGCCGCGCACCTGACCGCCTGGAGCGTGCTGGTCGCGCTGCAGGTGGCAAGCGCCGTCTGGTACGTGCTGCCGAGCCGCGCGCTTGCGAAGCGGGGCGCGCAGGCGGGCTGATCCGCAGACCGAACAAAAAAGGGAGGTATCGATCCGCGGTGCGCGGATGGGCTGTTCGCACGGATCGAGATTGAAGGGAGGGGCGGTTTCAAGCTATAATTTGAAGGTTTGTGCTAATCAACCTCGCACCCTAGCGCCTACCTTCATCTTCCCGTTCATTCCGCCGCACGCCGCCTGAGCCGGTGCTGCCGCGACAGCCTGCGCGCCGCGTCGGCTGCGCGCCACCCGCGAGCCGCGTCCAGCAAGCGCCCGCGCGCCATTTTGTGCGCGGCGGCGCGCGCGGCAGGATCGATAGGTCGGCAGCAAGGGTGTTCCCCAAGGAGCCTCCCGTGTTGCCGTCTTTTTCTCCCGCTTTGCTCGCACTTGCCGACGGCACGGTCTTTCGTGGCTATTCGATCGGCGCGGCCGGCCACACGATCGGTGAAGTCGTGTTCAACACGGCCATCACCGGCTATCAGGAAATCCTCACGGATCCCAGCTACGCGCGCCAGATCGTCACGCTGACCTATCCGCACATCGGCAACGTCGGCGTCAACGCCGAGGATGTCGAGGCCACGAAAGTCCATGCCGCCGGCCTGATCGTGCGCGACCTGCCGGCGCTCGCGTCGAACTTCCGCATGACGCGCACGCTCGGCGACTACCTGCGCGACGAAGGCGTGGTCGCGATCGCCGGGCTCGACACCCGCAAGCTGACCCGCGTGCTGCGCGACAAGGGCGCGCAAAACGGCTGCATTCTGACGGGCTCGGATGACGAGGCGAAGGCAATCGCGCTCGCGCGCTCGTTCCCGGGTCTCGCCGGCATGGATCTCGCGAAGGTCGTGTCGACCGCCAAGCCGTTCGAATGGAAGCAGACCGAATGGCGTCTCGACAGCGGCTACGGCATGCAGGAAGCGCCGCGCTACCGGGTCGTCGCGTATGACTTCGGCGTCAAGTACAACATCCTGCGGATGCTGGCCGAACGCGGCTGCCACGTCACCGTGCTGCCCGCTCAGGCGAGCGCGGCCGAGGCGCTCGCACTCAATCCGGACGGCATCTTCCTGTCGAACGGCCCGGGCGACCCGGAGCCGTGCGACTACGCGATCGCGGCGGCGAAGGAATTCATCGAGCGCGGCGTGCCGACCTTCGGCATCTGTCTCGGCCACCAGATCATGGGGCTCGCGGTCGGCGCCAAGACCCTCAAGATGAAGACCGGCCACCACGGCGCGAACCACCCGGTGAAGGACCTCGGCGACGGCCGCGTCGTGATCACGTCGCAGAACCACGGTTTCGCGGTGGACGCCGACACGCTGCCGGCCAATGCGCGCGCGACGCACGTGTCGCTGTTCGACGGCACGCTGCAGGGCTTCGAGCTGACCGACAAGCCGGCATTCTGCTTCCAGGGGCACCCGGAAGCGTCGCCGGGGCCGCACGACATCGGCTACCTGTTCGACCGCTTCACCGCGTTGATGGACGCGGCGAAGGCCCGCAGCGCCTGAGACCGGTAAGGAGATTCGCATGTTCGGACACGCCCTGGGCATCACCGATTTCTGGACCTACGTGGTCGGGGTGGTGTTCATCATCCTGCTGCCCGGTCCCAATTCGATGTACGTGCTGTCGCTCGCCGCGCAGCGCGGCGTGAAGGCGGGCTATCGGGCCGCGTGCGGCGTGTTCGTCGGCGACGCGGTGCTGATGGTGCTGTCCGCCGCGGGCGTCGCGTCGCTGCTGAAGGCCAATCCGCTGCTGTTCTCGGTGGTCAAGTACGGCGGCGCCGCGTACCTGCTGTACATCGGCGTCGCGATGCTGCGCGGCGCGTGGCGCAAGCTGCGCCAGCCGGCGGCGGCCGAGGCGGCCGCGAACGCGCCGGCGGTAGACGGCGAGCGGCCGTTCCGCAAGGCCCTGATCGTGAGTCTCCTGAATCCGAAGGCGATCCTGTTCTTCATCTCGTTCTTCATCCAGTTCGTCGATCCGGCGTTCCCGCATCCGGTGCTGCCGTTCGTCGTGCTGGGCGCGATCGCGCAGCTCACGAGCTTCCTGTACCTGAGCACGCTGATCTTCACGGGCGCACGCCTCGCCGCGCATTTCCGCCGCCGCCGCAAGCTCGCGGCCGGCGCGGCCAGCGGCGTGGGCGGCCTGTTCATCGGCTTCAGCGTGAAGCTCGCGCTCGCGACGATGAGCTGAGCGCGGCCAGCGAACCCGCGCATTAACGATTATTTTTTGATTCCTAGAGCCATGCCAAAACGCACAGACATCAACAGCATCCTCATCATCGGCGCCGGCCCGATCATCATCGGCCAGGCGTGCGAGTTCGACTACTCGGGCGCGCAGGCATGCAAGGCGTTGCGTGAGGAGGGCTACAAGGTCATCCTCGTCAACAGCAACCCGGCGACGATCATGACCGACCCGAACACGGCCGATGTCACCTACATCGAGCCGATCACCTGGGAAGTGGTCGAACGGATCATCGCGAAGGAGCGCCCGGACGCGATCCTGCCGACGATGGGCGGCCAGACCGCGCTCAATTGCGCGCTCGACCTGCATCACCACGGTGTGCTGGAAAAGTACCGGGTCGAGCTGATCGGTGCGTCGCCGGAAGCGATCGACAAGGCGGAAGACCGCCAGAAGTTCAAGGACGCGATGACCAAGATCGGTCTCGGTTCGGCCAAGTCGGCCATCGCGCACTCGATGGAGGAAGCGCTCAAGGTGCAGGCCGAGATCGCGGTCGCGACGGGCGGCAGCGGCTACCCGGCGGTGATCCGTCCGTCGTTCACGCTGGGCGGCTCGGGCGGCGACGTCGCCTACAACCGCGAGGAATTCGAGGAAATCTGCAAGCGCGGCCTCGATCTCTCGCCGACCCGCGAGCTGCTGATCGAAGAGTCGCTGCTCGGCTGGAAGGAATACGAGATGGAAGTCGTGCGCGACCGCGCCGACAACTGCATCATCGTCTGCTCGATCGAGAACCTCGACCCGATGGGCGTGCACACCGGCGATTCGATCACCGTCGCGCCCGCGCAGACGCTGACCGACAAGGAATACCAGGTGCTGCGCAACGCCTCGCTCGCGGTGCTGCGCGAGATCGGCGTCGACACCGGCGGGTCGAACGTGCAGTTCGCGATCAACCCGGACGACGGCCGCATGGTCGTGATCGAGATGAACCCGCGCGTGTCGCGCTCGTCGGCGCTCGCGTCGAAGGCGACCGGCTTCCCGATCGCGAAGGTCGCGGCGAAGCTCGCCGTCGGCTACACGCTCGACGAACTGAAGAACGAGATCACGGGCGGCCAGACGCCGGCCTCGTTCGAGCCGACGATCGACTACGTCGTGACGAAGATCCCGCGCTTCGCGTTCGAGAAGTTCCGCGAGGCCGATTCGCGCCTGACGACGCAGATGAAGTCGGTCGGCGAGGTGATGGCGATCGGCCGCACCTTCCAGGAGTCGTTCCAGAAGGCGCTGCGCGGCCTCGAAGTCGGCGTCGACGGGCTCGACGAGAAGACCGTGAGCCGCGACGAGATCATCCGCGAGATCGGCGAGCCGGGCCCGGACCGGATCTGGTACGTCGGCGATGCGTTCCGCGCGGGGATGTCGCGCGAGCAGATTTTCGCGGAAACCAAGATCGACCCGTGGTTCCTCGCGCAGCTCGAGCAGATCGTGCTGAAGGAGCGCGCGCTGGCGGGCCGCACGCTCGCGAGCCTGACCAAGCCCGAGCTGCATTTCCTGAAGCAGAGCGGCTTCTCTGACCGCCGCCTCGCGAAGCTGCTCGGCGTGAGCCCGGCCGAGGTGCGTGCGCGCCGGCTCGAACTGAACGTGCGCCCGGTGTACAAGCGCGTCGATACCTGCGCGGCCGAGTTCGCGACCAAGACCGCCTACATGTACTCGACCTACGAGGAAGAGTGCGAGGCGCAGCCGACCACCAACAAGAAGATCATGGTGCTGGGCGGCGGCCCGAACCGGATCGGCCAGGGCATCGAGTTCGACTACTGCTGCGTGCACGCGGCGCTCGCGATGCGCGAGGACGGCTACGAGACCATCATGGTCAACTGCAATCCGGAAACCGTGTCGACCGACTACGACACGTCCGACCGCCTGTACTTCGAGCCGCTGACGCTCGAGGACGTGCTCGAGATCGTCGACAAGGAAAAGCCGCTCGGCGTGATCGTGCAGTACGGCGGCCAGACGCCGCTCAAGCTCGCGCTCGATCTCGAGGCGCACGGCGTGCCGATCGTCGGCACCTCGCCCGACATGATCGACGCGGCGGAAGACCGCGAGCGGTTCCAGAAGCTGCTGCATGACCTGGGCCTGCGCCAGCCGCCGAACCGCACCGCGCGCGCGGAAGACGAAGCGCTCAAGCTCGCCGACGAGATCGGCTATCCGCTGGTGGTGCGTCCGTCGTACGTGCTGGGCGGCCGCGCGATGGAGATCGTCCACGAGCCGCGCGACCTCGAGCGCTACATGCGCGAGGCGGTCAAGGTGTCGAACGATTCGCCGGTGCTGCTCGACCGCTTCCTCAACGATGCGATCGAGTGCGACGTCGACTGCATCTGCGACGGCGACGCCGTGTTCATCGGCGGCGTGATGGAGCACATCGAGCAGGCGGGTGTGCACTCGGGCGATTCCGCATGCTCGCTGCCGCCGTATTCGCTGTCGGCGGAGACGGTCGACGAACTGAAGCGCCAGACGGGCGCGAGGGCGAAGGCGCTGAACGTGGTCGGCCTGATGAACGTGCAGTTCGCGATCCAGCAGGTGCCGCAGGCGGACGGTTCGAAGCAGGACATCATCTACGTGCTCGAAGTGAACCCGCGCGCGTCGCGCACGGTGCCGTACGTGTCGAAGGCGACGAGCCTGCCGCTCGCGAAGATCGCGGCCCGCGCGATGGTGGGCCAGACGCTCGCGCAGCAGGGCGTGACGAAGGAAGTGGTGCCGCCGTACTTCAGCGTGAAGGAAGCGGTGTTTCCGTTCATCAAGTTCCCGACCGTCGATCCGGTGCTCGGGCCTGAGATGCGTTCGACGGGCGAGGTGATGGGCGTCGGCCGGACCTTCGGCGAGGCGCTGTTCAAGTCGCAGCTCGCGGCGGGCTCGCGCCTGCCGGAGTCGGGCACGGTGCTGCTGACCGTGATGGACGCCGACAAGCCCAAGGCGGTCGAGGTCGCGCGCATGCTGCACGCGCTCGGCTATCCGATCGTCGCGACGCGCGGGACCACGGCGGCGATCGATGCCGCCGGCGTGCCGGTGAAGGTGGTGAACAAGGTGAAGGACGGCCGTCCGCACATCGTCGACATGATCAAGAACGGCGAGATCGCGCTCGTGTTCACGACGGTCGACGAGACCCGCGCGGCGATCGCCGATTCGCGTTCGATCCGCATGAGCGCACAGGCGCACAAGGTCACGTACTATACGACCATGTCGGGCGCGCGCGCGGCGGTCGAAGGGCTGCGCTACCTGAAGGACCTGGAAGTCTATGATTTACAAGGTCTGCACGCTCGCCTAAACTAAGCCTTCAGTTACCTGTTCAAAGCATCACGTGCCGCGATTAAGCGGCGTTTCCGGTGGATCGGAAATGCGCTTAATCGCGGTGATTTTTTTTATAGCCGTTTTTAGCTATTGAGTCGTTTATGAGCACCATTCCGTTGACAAAACGTGGCGCGGAGCAGCTGCGCGATGAGTTGCAGCGCCTCAAGTCGGTCGAGCGGCCGGCCGTCATCACTGCGATCTCCGAGGCGCGCGCGCAGGGCGATCTGTCCGAAAACGCCGAGTACGACGCCGCGAAGGAAAAGCAGGGCTTCATCGAGGGCCGCATCGCCGAGATCGAATCGAAGCTGTCGGCCGCGCAGGTCATCGATCCGACCGCGTCCGACGCGGACGGGCGCGTCGTGTTCGCCGCGACGGTCGAGCTGGAAGACCTGGCGTCGGGCAGCACCGTCAGATACCAGATCGTCGGCGACGACGAGGCGGATCTCGACCACGGCCTGATCTCGGTCAGCTCGCCGATCGCGCGCGCGCTGATCGGCAAGACCGAGGGCGATGTCGCCGCGGTGCAGGCGCCGGGCGGCGTGCGCGAGTACGAGATCATCTCGGTCAGCTACGTCTGAGATGACGGCCTCCGTCGTGTCGGTGCGCGTGTCCCGGGTGGTGTCGATGCTGTGGGTGGGCAGCCTGCTGACGATCGGTTATGCGGTCGCGCCGGTCCTGTTCACGATGCTCGACCGTACGACGGCGGGCTCGGTCGCGGCGCAGCTGTTCCGGATCGAAGCCTATGTCGGCTGCGTGAGCGGCGTGCTGCTGCTGATGTTCGCGAACCGCTTCGCGCAGCGCGGCGAGGCTGCGTACCGGCGCGTGCGCTGGCTCGTCGCGGGCATGCTGGTGTGCGTGCTGGTCGGCTATTTCGCGCTGCAGCCGTTCATGAGCGCGCTGCGGATCGCCGCGATGGAGGCGGGCACCGATCTTGCGCATTCGGCCTATGCGGCGCGCTTCGGCCTGCTGCACGGCGTGTCGAGCCTGTTCTACCTGGTCGAAAGCGTGCTGGGCCTGTGGCTCGTGTGGGTCCTGCCCGCACAGGGCGGGCGGCCCGCGGCCTGACGGCGGGGCCCGCGCGGCGCGCGAGCCCGGAGCGGCTTACTTGTCGTTCTGGAACGGGCGCTTGGCGCTGGACTGACGCTTCTTGGCGCGCTTGACGTTGCCGCCCGCCGTCACGCGCTCGTTGCCGCGCACCACGACCTTCTGCGCCTTGGGCTTGCGCAGCGGCTTGTCGACCGTCTGCTTGACCACCTTGACGACGCGCGGGGCGCGGCCCTTGCCCGGTTGTTCCGGTTCGCCGCGCTGCAGCGCGATCTCGCGGGCGCTCGGCGCGCTGCGACGGCCGCGCGTCGGCGCGGGCGCCGCCTGCTCGGGGCGCCAGATCACGAGCAGCTTGCCGATGTGCTGGATCGGCGCGGCGCTCAGTCGATCGCAGACCTCGTCGTAAATCGCGATGCGCGCGTCGCGTTCGTCGCCGAACACGCGGATCTTGATGAGCTGGTGCGCGGCGAGGTGGACCTTGATCTCGGCCAGCACGGCGTCGGTCAGGCCTTCGGCGCCGATCAGCACGACCGGCTTGAGCGCATGGGCCTGGGACCGCAGCGCGGAGCGCTCGGCGGGGGAAAGCGAAAGGGCGGGCATGGATGACTTCACTCTGAGGGCGCACACGCCGGGCGATCGGCCTCACGGCTTTTCTCCGGCGGCGCGCCGAAACCACGTAAAATCGCGACTTCGGCCCGAAACGGCCGCGAGTCGCGCGAATAAGACGCGTATTATCCGCCAAAAGCGCGGCTTCACGAAGCAATTGGCAGCAATCTCTCGTTCGAATGGCAAAGAATCGCTTTAACCAGCACTGGTTGCACGACCACATCAATGATCCGTACGTCAAGATGGCGCAGCGGGAAGGCTATCGCGCGCGCGCCGCGTACAAGCTCAAGGAAATCGACGAACAGGACAAGCTGATCCGGCCGGGTCAGGTGATCGTCGACCTCGGCGCCACGCCGGGCAGCTGGAGCCAGTACGCGCGCAACAAGCTCGCGCAGGGCAAGCACCGCGACACCGCGCGCGAAGGCGGCATCGACGGCACCATCATCGCGCTCGACATGCTGCCGATGGAGCCGATCGCCGACGTGCACTTCATCCTGGGCGACTTCCGCGAGGACGACGTGCTCGCGCAATTGGAAGCGGTGCTCGAAGGTCGCGAGGTCGATCTTGTAATTTCAGACATGGCCCCCAATCTGTCCGGGGTGGCGATCGCGGACGCGGCACGGATCGAGCATGTGTGCGATCTGGCGCTTGAATTCTCGCAGAACCATCTGAAGCCGGATGGAGCCCTGCTGGTCAAGTGTTTCCACGGCAGCGGCTACAGCCAGATTGTCGAGAAGTTCAAGCAGCAATTCAGGACGGTGGCCCCGCGCAAGCCGAAGGCTTCCCGCGACAAATCGTCCGAGACGTTTATTTTGGGTCGGCATCTGAAGCATCCCCGTTAACCGGGGCGCGATGCCGCAGGCCCTGTCCCGGCCCTTGCCGGCCATGCGTTCCGCCTATCAGGGCGGTAATGAATCGTTATGGCAGGGGCCTGCGGACTGGATTAGAATGCCTGAAGAGCGCCGCAAGGAATATGTAGGCGCTCGTCTATGAGTGAAGGAGTGGTGCTTTGAACAACAATATGTTTTCCAAGGCAGCAGTGTGGCTAGTGATCGCACTGGTGCTGTTTACGGTGTTCAAGCAGTTCGATAAGCCCCGCGTCCAGGAAGGTGTGTCGTATTCGCAGTTCATGGACGACGCGAAGAACGGCAAGGTCAAGAACGTCATCGTGCAGGGGCGCAACCTCACCGTCACTCCCGCGGATGGCCAGAAATACCAGATCGTGTCGCCCGGCGACATCTGGATGGTCGGCGACCTGATGAAGTACGGCGTGCAAGTCAGCGGCAAGGCCGACGACGAGCCGAATGCGTTCGTCTCCGCGCTCTACTACCTGGGGCCGACGATCCTGATCATCGGTTTCTGGTTCTACATGATGCGGCAGATGCAGGGCGGCGGTAAGGGCGGAGCGTTTTCGTTCGGCAAGTCGCGTGCGCGCCTGATCGACGAGAACAACAACGCGGTCAACTTCTCCGACGTCGCGGGCTGCGACGAAGCGAAGGAGGAGGTGTCCGAGCTGGTCGACTTCCTGCGCGATCCGCAGAAATTCCAGAAGCTCGGCGGCCGGATTCCGCGCGGCGTGCTGCTCGTCGGCCCGCCGGGCACCGGCAAGACGCTGCTCGCCCGCGCGATCGCCGGCGAGGCGAAGGTGCCGTTCTTCAGCATCTCGGGTTCCGATTTCGTCGAAATGTTCGTCGGCGTCGGTGCGGCCCGTGTGCGCGACATGTTCGAGCAGGCGAAGAAGCATGCGCCGTGCATCGTGTTCATCG
>NZ_JAAGNW010000052.1:11062-13015 GCF_010645215.1 Burkholderia multivorans
TCGATGAAATCGACGCGGTCGGCCGCCATCGCGGCGCCGGCATGGGCGGCGGCAACGACGAGCGCGAGCAGACCCTGAACCAGATGCTGGTCGAGATGGACGGCTTCGAGGCGAATTCGGGCGTGATCGTGATCGCCGCGACCAACCGTTCCGACGTGCTCGACAAGGCGCTGCTGCGTCCGGGCCGTTTCGACCGCCAGGTGTACGTCGGCCTGCCCGACATCCGCGGTCGCGAGCAGATCATGCGCGTGCACCTGCGCAAGGTGCCGATTTCGAACGACGTCGACGCGGCGGTCATCGCGCGCGGCACGCCGGGCTTCTCGGGCGCCGATCTCGCGAACCTCGTGAACGAAGCCGCGCTGTTCGCGGCGCGTCGCGGCAAGCGCATCGTCGAGATGCAGGACTTCGAAGACGCGAAGGACAAGATCTTCATGGGTCCGGAGCGCAAGTCGGCCGTGATCCGCGAGGAAGCGAAGCGGGCTACGGCGTACCACGAGTCGGGCCACGCGGTGGTGGCGAAGCTGCTGCCGAAGGCCGATCCGGTGCACAAGGTCACGATCATTCCGCGCGGTCGCGCGCTGGGTGTGACCTGGCAGCTGCCGGAGCATGACAACGAGACCTACTCGAAGGACTACCTGCTCGATCGCCTCGCGATCCTGTTCGGCGGCCGGGTGGCGGAAGAGCTGTTCATGGACCTCCTCAGCACGGGGGCCTCGGACGACTTCAACAAGGCGACGCAGACCGCGCGCGCGATGGTGGCCCGTTTCGGGATGACCGATGCGCTCGGGCCGATGGTCTACGTCGACGACGAGAACGACGCCAGCCCGTTCGGGCGCGGCTTCACGCGCACGATCTCCGAGGCGACGCAGCAGAAGGTCGACGCGGAAATCCGCCGAGTGCTCGATCAGCAGTACAACCTCGCGCGTCGCCTGCTCGACGAGAACCGCGACAAGGTCGAGGCGATGACGGCCGCGCTGATGGAGTGGGAGACGATCGACGCCGATCAGATCAACGACATCATGGACGGTCGTCCGCCGCGCTCGCCGAAGAGCAGCAGCCCGCCCGCGAGCGATCCGTCGTCGGGCGGCACCGGCACCGAAGTCAAGCCGGGCAACGCGACCGCACCGGCCTGACCGGGCGCGCGCTGGATTTACGGGCTGGTGTGGCTGTCACACCGGCCCGTTTTGCTTTCTCCGCACTAACATTGCGACACCACGCGTCGCACTTATCCGTGTCCAGATCTTCTTTCCCGTTCGTCCCCGATCCCGCGCCGCTGCGCTGCGGACGCTTCACGCTCGACTTCGCCCGCCCGCTCGTGATGGGCATCCTCAACGTCACCCCGGATTCGTTCTCGGACGGCGGCCGCTATCTCGCGCGCGACGCCGCGCTGCGCCAGGCCGAGCAGATGCTGGTCGATGGCGCCGATCTGCTCGATATCGGCGGCGAGTCGACCCGTCCCGGCGCGCCGCCGGTGCCGCTCGACGAGGAACTGGCGCGCGTGATCCCGCTCATCGAGGCGCTGCGCGGAGCCGGCGTGCCGCTGTCGGTCGATACCTACAAGCCGGACGTGATGCGCGCGTCGCTGGCGGCCGGCGCGGATCTGATCAACGATATCTGGGGGCTGCGTCAGCCGGGCGCGATCGACGCGGTGAAGGACAGCGACTGCGGGCTGTGCGTGATGCACATGCTCGGCGAGCCGCAGACCATGCAGGCGGGCGAGCCGGCCTACGGCGACGTGGTCGGCGAGGTGCGCGACTTTCTCGCGGCGCGCGCGACCGCCTTGCAGGCGGCGGGTATCGACGCACGACGCATCAGCGTCGATCCGGGCTTCGGGTTCGGCAAGGCGGTGATCGAGCATAACTACGCGTTGCTCGCGCACCTGCCCGCCACCTCGCCCGCGCGGCCCGACGGCCGGTCTTACCCGATCCTCGCCGGCATGTCGCGCAAGTCGAT
>NZ_JAAGNW010000052.1:13025-13946 GCF_010645215.1 Burkholderia multivorans
GCCGACCGTCGATGCACTGAAAATATGGCATGCCGTGCGCGAAGCCGCACGTCGGCCCTGAGTCGAAACAAGGAGGAATATTCCCTATGGGACGTCGTTATTTCGGTACGGACGGGATTCGCGGCACGGTCGGCGAGGCGCCGATCACGCCGGATTTCGTGCTGCGGCTCGGCTACGCGGCCGGCAAGGTCCTCGCGCGCGCCTCGGGCGCCCAGGCCGCCGGCGCGCGGCCGACGGTGCTGATCGGCAAGGACACGCGGGTTTCGGGCTACATGCTCGAAGCTGCGCTGGAGGCGGGCTTCTCGGCGGCGGGCGTCGACGTGATGCTGGCCGGCCCGATGCCGACGCCGGGCGTCGCTTACCTGACGCGCGCGCTGCGCCTGTCGGCGGGCGTGGTGATCAGCGCATCGCACAACCCGTATCACGACAACGGGATCAAGTTTTTCTCGGCCGACGGCAACAAGCTCCCGGACGAGACCGAATCCGAAATCGAGGCGTGGCTCGACAAGCCGCTCGACTGCGCGCCGTCCGACGGGCTCGGCAAGGCGCGCCGGCTCGACGATGCGGGCGGCCGCTACATCGAGTTCTGCAAGAGCACGTTCCCGGCCGCGTTCGATCTGCGCGGCATGAAGCTCGTGGTCGACTGCGCGCACGGCGCGGCCTACCAGATCGCGCCGCACGTGTTCCACGAGCTGGGCGCCGACGTGATCCCGATCGGCGTCGCGCCGAACGGTTTCAACATCAACGACGGCGTCGGCGCGACCGCGCCGGACGCGCTGGTGCGCTCGGTGCGCGCCAATCACGCGGATCTCGGCATCGCGCTCGACGGCGACGCGGACCGGCTGCAGGTGGTCGACGGCGCGGGCCGCCTGTACAACGGCGACGAGCTGCTGTACGTGCTGGTCAAGGACCGCATCGCGA
>NZ_JAAGNW010000052.1:13956-14740 GCF_010645215.1 Burkholderia multivorans
ATCGCGACCAACGGCCGGGTCGACGGCGCGGTCGGCACGCTGATGACGAACCTGGCCGTCGAGGTGGCGCTGAAGCAGGCGGGCGTGCAGTTCGTGCGCGCGGCGGTCGGCGACCGCTACGTGCTCGAACAGCTGCACGAGCGCGGCTGGCAGCTCGGCGCGGAAGGTTCGGGCCATATCCTGTCGCTCGACCGCCATTCGACCGGCGACGGCATCGTCTCCGCACTGCTGGTGCTGGCTGCGCTCAAGCGCAGCGGGCAGACGCTTGCCGAGATGCTGAACGGCGTCACGCTGTTCCCGCAGAAGCTGATCAACGTCCGCATGAAGCCGGGCGCGGACTGGCGGGGCAGCGCGGCGATCCGCGACGCGATCGCGTCCGCCGAGCAGGCGCTGGCCGGCAGCGGCCGGGTGCTGATCCGGGCCTCGGGCACCGAGCCCGTGCTGCGCGTGATGGTCGAGGCCGAGGATGCGGCGGACGCGGCCCGCCATGCGGAGGCGATCGCCGAGGTGGTGCGCGAAGCCACCACCTGAGCGTCGCGCACGGGCCGTCCGCCATGCCGGCGGCCCGCGCATCCTGCATTGCTCAGTCCCTCGATCCGGCGCGGCGCCTGCCGCGCCGCGTTCCGGTTCTGCACCCGGCACCCCCGCCGCGCAGGGCCGTTCCCAACGCGTCACAATTCGCACGTCGCACGTCTTCGGCGCCCGCCACGGAATTTTTTCCGTCCCGTGACTTTTCGCCTACCCTCTACAGGCGGGCTTGCGCAGCCGCGCATCGCAGCCCATT
>NZ_JAAGNW010000052.1:14750-34463 GCF_010645215.1 Burkholderia multivorans
ATCGATTGTCACATTACCGTCATGAGCAGCCCCTAATCTTCGCGGTGCCGTAGTCATCCGCTCACACACTGGAGGTCTCATGAAATTGATGCAAACCGCGTTTGCCGGCCTGGCTGGCGCGCTTTTCGCGGTCGCCGCGCACGCTGCCGACATCACCGGCGCGGGCAGCACCTTCGCGATGCCGATCTACACGAAATGGGCCGCTGACTACCAGCAGTCCGGCGGCGCGAAGATCAACTACCAGGGCATCGGCTCGTCGGGCGGTCTCAAGCAGATCATCGCGAAGACGGTCGATTTCGCCGGCTCCGACGCCCCGCTGAAGGACGACGAACTGGCCAAGGAAGGCCTGTTCCAGTTCCCGACCGTCGTGGGCGGCGTGGTGCCCGTGATCAACGTGCCCGGCGTGAAGCCCGGCGAGATCGCGCTGTCGGGCCCGGTGCTCGGCGATATCTACCTCGGCAAGATCAAGAAGTGGAACGACCCGGCGATCGCCGCGCTGAACCCGAAGGTCAAGCTGCCGGATACCGACATCGCGGTGGTGCGCCGCGCGGACGGCTCGGGCACGAGCTTCATCTGGACGAACTACCTGTCGAAGGTCAACGAAGAGTGGAAGTCGAAGATCGGCGAAGGCACGACCGTCAACTGGCCGACCGGCACGGGCGGCAAGGGTAACGACGGCGTCGCGGCCTTCGTGCAGCGTCTGCCGGGCGCGATCGGCTACGTCGAGTGGGCGTACGCGAAGAAGAACAACATGGTCTACACGGACCTGAAGAACGCGACGGGCAACGTGGTCGAGCCGAAGACCGAAACCTTCAAGGCGGCGGCTGCCGGCGCGAACTGGTCGAAGTCGTTCTACCAGATCCTGACGAACCAGCCGGGCAAGGACGCATGGCCGGTGGTCGGCGCGACCTTCGTGCTCCTGCACGCGAAGCAGGAAAAGCCGACGCAAGGCGCGGAAACGCTGAAGTTCTTCGACTGGGCGTTCAAGAACGGCTCGAAGGCCGCGGATGACCTCGATTACATCTCGCTGCCGCCGGCAGTCGAGACCGAGATCCGCAAGCAGTGGAAGGTCAAGGTGACGGACGCAGCAGGCAAGTCGGTCGCCGAGTAAGCAACAGCGGTTCGCCGCCCGGTTCGCCGGGCGGCGTGTGCGGTACCGGTGGGCGGCTCAGGCCGTCTACCCCTGAATAACAGGCTCCCATGTCTGATTTTCCTCTCGCGTCCCCGAGCCAAGGGCTCCAGCGCGCGCCGAGCCGGCTCGGCGACATCATCTTCGGCGGCCTGACGCGTCTTGCTGCGATCGTCACGCTGCTGCTGCTCGGCGGCATCATCGTTTCGCTGATCATCGCGTCGATGCCGACCATCCAGAAATTCGGCCTGGCCTTCCTCTGGCAATCCGAGTGGGATCCCAATTCCGATGTGTACGGGGCATTGGTGCCGATCTACGGCACGATCGTCACGTCGCTCGCCGCCCTCGTGATCGCGGTGCCGGTCAGCTTCGGCATCGCGCTGTTCCTCCCCGAGCTGTCGCCCGTCTGGCTGCGCCGTCCGCTCGGCATCGCGATCGAACTGCTCGCCGCGATTCCGTCGATCGTGTACGGCATGTGGGGCCTGCTCGTGTTCGCGCCGATCTTCGCGGAATACTTCCAGAAGCCCATCGGCAAGCTGCTCGGCCCGATCCCGGGGCTCGGCGCCTTGTTCCAGGGCCCGCCGATCGGCATCGGCATCCTGAGCGCGGGCGTGATCCTCGCGATCATGATCATTCCGTACATCGCCTCGGTGATGCGTGACGTGTTCGAAGTCACGCCGGTGCTGCTCAAGGAGTCGGCCTACGGGATCGGCTGCACGACCTGGGAAGTGATGTGGAAGATCGTGCTGCCCTATACGAAGACCGGCGTGATCGGCGGCGTGATGCTCGGCCTCGGCCGCGCGCTCGGCGAGACCATGGCGGTGACCTTCGTGATCGGCAACACCAACCTGCTCGACAACATCTCGCTGTACTCGCCGGGCAACAGCATCACTTCCGCGCTCGCCAACGAATTCGCGGAAGCGGCGCCGGGCCTGCATACCTCGGCGCTGATGGAACTCGGGCTGATCCTGTTCGTGATCACCTTCATCGTGCTGGCCATCTCCAAGCTGATGCTGCTGCGCCTCGAAAAAGGAGAGGGCAAGAAATGAGCGAGCCTATTCTGGACCTGCCGGGCGGCGTGCGCGGCGCGGCGCTCGACGCGATGCGCGAGAAGCTCCAGCGCCGCCGCAAGATGACCAACGCGATGGCGCTCACCGCCTCGCTGGGTGCGATTCGACGCCCGCGCCGAACACCGCGGGCGGCGGTCTCGCGAACGCGATCGTCGGCAGCCTGATGCTGGTCGGCCTCGCGACCTTCGTCGGCACGCCGGTCGGGATCCTCGCGGGCGTCTATCTCGCCGAATACGGCCAGAAGAACTGGCTCGCGAGCCTGATGCGCTTCATCAACGACATCCTGCTGTCCGCGCCGTCGATCGTCGTCGGCCTGTTCGTGTATGCGCTCGTGGTCGCGAAGTCGGGCCGCTTCAGCGGCTGGGCCGGCGTGATCGCGCTCGCGCTGCTGCAGGTGCCGATCGTGATCCGCACCACCGAGAACATGCTGAAGCTGGTGCCGAACGCGCTGCGCGAGGCGGCCTTCGCGCTCGGCACGCCGAAATGGCGGATGGTGATGGCGATCACGCTGCGCGCGTCGATCGGCGGGATCGTCACGGGCGTGCTGCTCGCGATCGCGCGGATCGCCGGCGAAACCGCGCCGCTCCTGTTCACCGCGCTGTCGAACCAGTTCTTCTCGCTCGACATGAGCCAGCCGATCGCGAACCTGCCGGTCACGATCTACAAGTTCGCCATGAGCCCGTTCGCCGAGTGGCAGTCACTCGCCTGGGCCGGCGTGTTCCTGATTACGCTCGGCGTGCTGGGGCTCA
The DNA here is from genome assembly GCF_010645215.1 of Burkholderia multivorans. Classification (GTDB taxonomy): domain Bacteria; phylum Pseudomonadota; class Gammaproteobacteria; order Burkholderiales; family Burkholderiaceae; genus Burkholderia; species Burkholderia multivorans_A. The sequence goes on from NZ_JAAGNW010000052.1 coordinate 17,699, forward strand.
ATATCCTCGCGCGTTCGATCTTCTCGAAAAAGTAACGGCGGAGCAATCCGATGAACATGGCAGAAAGCCACCTGAACTCCATCGATCGCGCCACGGCGCCGGCCGGCGGCCACGCGCAACCGGGCGAGAGCCCGCTCGCGCCGCTCAACGCGAAGATCGAAGTCAACAACCTGAACTTCTTCTACAACAAGTTCCATGCGCTGAAGAACATCAACATGCGCATCCCGGAAGGCAAGGTGACCGCGTTCATCGGCCCGTCGGGTTGCGGCAAGTCGACGCTCCTGCGCACCTTCAACAAGATGTACGCGCTCTATCCGGAGCAGCGCGCGGAAGGCCAGATCGTGATGGACGGCGAAAACCTGCTCGAGACCAAGCGCGACATCTCGCTCCTGCGCGCGCGGATCGGCATGGTGTTCCAGAAGCCGACCCCGTTCCCGATGTCGATCTATGACAACATCGCGTTCGGCGTGCTGATGTTCGAGAAGCTCACGCGCTCGGAGATGGACGACCGCGTCGAGTGGGCGCTGACCAAGGCCGCGCTGTGGAACGAGGTGAAGGACAAGGTCCACCAGAGCGGCTACGGGCTGTCCGGCGGCCAGCAGCAGCGCCTGTGCATCGCGCGCCGGATCGCGATCCGGCCGGAAGTGCTGCTGCTCGACGAGCCGTGCTCGGCGCTCGACCCGATCTCGACCGGCCGCATCGAAGAACTGATCGCGGAGCTGAAGAGCGACTACACGGTCGTGATCGTCACGCACAACATGCAGCAGGCGGCGCGCTGCTCGGATTACACGGCGTACATGTACCTGGGCGAGCTGATCGAGTTCGGCGAGACCGAGAAGATCTTCATCAAGCCGGTGCGCAAGGAAACCGAGGATTACATCACCGGCCGCTTCGGTTGATGACGGAGAGAAAAAATCATGTCGGATAAACATCTGTCCAGCCAGTTCGACGCCGATCTGAATGCGGTGTCGTCGAAGGTCCTGGAAATGGGCGGCCTCGTCGAGGCGCAGATCACGGAAGCGATGCACGCGCTGAACGAGTTCGACCGCGCGGCAGCCGAGCGCGTGATCGTGGCGGAAGAACGCCTCAATCACATGGAAGTCGAGATCGACGAGGAGTGCGGCAACATCATCGCGCGCCGCCAGCCGGCCGCGCGCGACCTGCGGCTCCTGATGTCGATCTCGAAGACGATCACGAACCTCGAGCGCGCGGGCGACGAGGCGGAGAAGATCGCGAAGCGGGTGCGCCGCCTCGTCGACGAGCCGGTCGCGCGCAGCGTGAACATCGCCGAGATCAAGATCTCGGGCGAGATGGCCGTGACGATCCTGCGCCGGGCGCTCGACGCGTTCGCGCGCCTCGACACGGTCGCGGCCGCGCAGATCGTCAAGGACGACAAGGAAATCGACCTCGAATTCCGCGCGTTCGTGCGCAAGCTCGTGTCGTACATGCAGGAAGATCCGCGCACGATCTCGGTCGGGCTCGACTACCTGTTCATCGCGAAGGCGATCGAGCGGATCGGCGACCACGCGAAGAACATCGCAGAATTCATCATCTACATCGTGAAGGGCACCGACGTGCGGCACCAGCCGCGCGATCTGCTCGACCGCGAAGCCAACAGTTAACACGTCACTTTTAAGGACGGACAGAGGTGCCGATGCCCAGCAACATTCTTGTCATTGAAGATGAGCCTGCGATTTCCGAATTGATCTCGGTGAATCTTCAGCACGCGGGTCATTGCCCGATTCGTGCGTACAACGCGGAACAGGCGCAGAACCTGATCAGCGACGTGCTGCCGGATCTGGTGCTGCTCGACTGGATGCTGCCGGGCAAGTCCGGCATCGCGTTCGCGCGTGATCTGCGCAACAACGAGCGCACCAAGCACATCCCGATCATCATGCTCACCGCGCGCGGCGACGAGCAGGACAAGGTGCTGGGTCTCGAGATCGGTGCCGACGATTACGTGACCAAGCCGTTCTCGCCGAAGGAACTGATGGCGCGCATCAAGGCGGTGCTGCGCCGCCGCGCGCCGCAGCTGACCGAGGACGTGGTGTCGATCAACGGCCTGCGCCTCGATCCCGCCACGCACCGGGTCGCGGCGCACGCCGAGGGCAGCGAGATCAAGCTCGACCTCGGCCCGACCGAGTTCCGCCTGTTGCATTTCTTCATGACGCACCCGGAGCGCGTGCACAGCCGCACGCAGCTGCTCGACCAGGTGTGGGGCGATCACGTGTTCGTCGAGGAGCGCACCGTCGACGTGCACATCAAGCGCCTGCGCGCGGCGCTCAAGCCGGCCGGCTGCGATGCTATGATCGAAACCGTGCGCGGCAGCGGCTACCGGCTCGCCAAGCACGCATGACATCACCCGCGGCGCGCCGCGCGCGCTGCCTGAATCACACTGTTTTCCTCTTGCTTGAGCGCCATCCATGAATATCATCTGGGCGCGTTTCCTGGTGTCGCTCGTGCTGCTCGCGCTATTGAGCGCGTTGATCGGCGTGTTCATCGGCATCAAGAGCGCGCTGATCTTCGCGCTCTTGATGCTGGTCGCGCAGAGCTTCTTCGGCACCTTTCACACCCAGCGCCTGTGGCGTCTGCTCGATGCGCCCGTCTACGGCGAGGTGCCGAGCGCGCCGGGCATCTGGGGCGAGATCTATTACCGGCTGCACAAGCTGGCCAAGCAATGGCACGCGCAGGTGCGCCAGGTCGAGCAGCAGCACTCGCGCTTCATCCAGGCGATCCAGGCCTCGCCGAACGGCGTCGCGATGCTCGACGACCGCGACCAGATCGAGTGGTGCAACGCGATCGCCGAGGTTCACTTCGGGCTCGATGCGAAGCGCGACCTGCGCCAGCACATCACGCACCTGGTCCGGCATCCCGATTTCGTCCGCTACCTGAACGCGCAGCATTACGACGAGATGCTCCTGATGCGCGGGATGGGCGGCGCGCGCCAGAACGTGCTGTCGGTGCAGGTGTTTCCGTACGGGGAAAACCGCAAGCTGCTGCTCACGCAGGACATCACGGAACTCGAACGCACCGATGCGATGCGGCGCGACTTCGTCGCGAACGTGTCGCACGAGCTGAAGACGCCGCTCACGGTGCTGTCCGGCTTCCTCGAGACCTTGCGCGAGCTGCCCTTGTCGGAGGAGGAGCGGGCGCGTTACCTGGAAATGATGGAGCAGCAGGCGTCGCGCATGCGCTCGATCGTGACCGACCTGCTGGTGCTCGCGAAACTCGAAGGGGAGAGCAAGCCGCCCGCCGATCGCGCGGTCGACATGCGCGGCGTGCTCGGCCATCTGCGGGAAGACGCGAACACGCTGTCGAGCGGCCATCACCAGATCAGCTTCGACATCGACGAGGCGCTTTCGGTGACGGGCGCGCAGACGGAGATCTTCAGCGCGCTCGGCAACCTGGTCACGAATGCGGTGCGCTACACGCCCGAGGGCGGCAGGATCCGCGTCGAATGGCGGCGCGACGGCGCGCAGGCGGTGTTCTCGGTGACGGACAGCGGCCTCGGCATCCCGGCCGCCGACCTGCCGCGCCTGACCGAGCGCTTCTACCGCGTCGACCGCAGCCGTTCGCGCGATACGGGCGGCACGGGGCTCGGGCTCGCGATCGCGAAGCACGTGCTGCAGCGTCATGATGCGCAGCTGCTGATCCAGAGTGAGGAGGGGCGCGGCAGCACCTTCACCGCGCGCTTTCCCGCGCATCGCACGATCGTGAGCCGGCGCGCGGCCTGAGTTCGAGCCGATACGGCAGGAAAAAGGCGGCGCGAGCCGCCTTTTTCACGTCCGCTGTGCGGACGTCGGAGGGCGTCAGATGTTCGCGCCGCCGTCGATCGTGATCGCCGCGCCGGTGATGAAGCGGCTTTCCTCGCTCGCCAGATAGGCGACCGCGCCGGCGATGTCGTCGGGCGCGCCGAAATGGCCGAGCGCGAGCCGGCCGCGCTGGTAGTCCGCGTGCGGACCGTCGGCCGGATTCATGTCGGTGTCGACCGGCCCCGGATGCACGAGGTTCGCCGTGACGCCGCGCGGCCCGAGGTCGCGCGCGATGCCCTTGTTGAGACCGATCAAGGCCGCCTTCGTCATCGCATAGACGGCCGCGGCGCCGTTGTCGACGACTTCCGCGAGGCAACTGCCGATCGTGATCACGCGGCCGCCCGCGCGCAGATGGCGCGCCGCCGCCTGGGTCGTCGCGAATACGGCGCGCACGTTGACCGCGACGATCTCGTCGAATTCATCGAACGTGATGTCCTCGAACGGCTTGATCAGGCCGAGCCCCGCGTTGTTGACCAGGATGTCGAGGCGACCGAATGCCTCCACGGTCTGCCCGACCGCGCGGGCCGCCGCGCGCGCGTCGGCGGCGTCGGCCTGCAGGGCCAGCGCGCGCCGGCCGAGCGCCTCGATCTCGCGCACCACGGCCTGCGCCGCGTCGGCCGAACGGGCGTAGGTGACGACGACGTCGGCGCCGTCCGCCGCGAGGCGCCGCGCGATCGCGGCGCCGATCCCGCGGCTCGCGCCGGTGACGAGCGCGACCTTGCCGGTCAGCGGCGTGCGGCCGCTCACGAGCGGTTGGACGATGGACGGGGCAAGCACGGATGTCGACATGATCGTTCCTTTCTGTAGTGATCGTTATAAAATGATGCGTGACGGCCGGCGCGCCGTCAATCGATTTATTTAGTGACCGTTATATAAATAGGGAAATGACATGGCAGAGCGGGGACGTCCGCGTCGTTTCGACCGCGATGAAGCGCTGGCGCGCGCGATGGAGCTGTTCTGGGCGCGCGGCTACGAAGCCACCAGCATGGCCGACCTGACGGCGGCGATGGGGGTGGCCGCGCCGAGTCTGTACGCGGCGTTCGGCGGCAAGGACGCGTTGTTCCGGGCGGTGGTGGAGCGCTATCTGTGCACCGACGGACGGCATGTACTCGACGCGCTCGATGCGCCGGGCGCGGTGCGCGACGCGCTCGGGCGGACGCTGATGACGGCCGCCTGGAGCCTGACGCTGGAAGCGCGGCCGCGCGGCTGCCTGGTGGTGCTGGGCGCGCTGCCCGGCGAGGTCGCCAGCGAGGAGGCGTGCGCGCTGCTGCGCGAGCAGCGGCGCGCCTTCGTCGCGCGCCTGCGCGAACACCTCGCGCGCGCGCTGCGGGACGGCGAATTGCCGGCCGGCGCGAGCGTCGATGCGCTCGCGGAATATTTCGTGACGGTGCTGTACGGGATGTCGATCCAGGCGCGCGACGGCGCGTCGCGCGCGCAGCTGGAAGGGGTGGCGCGCACCGCGCTCATGGCCTGGCCGGAGGCCTGAGCGCCGCGTACGGGAGGCGGCCGCCCGGGGCGGCCGCCGGCGTCACGGGCAGAACTTCGCGAGCAGGCCGAGCTGCGCGCTGCGCGGCGTCTTGCCCGCGCGGCGGCGCCGATAGTGGCCGTCGCTCTGCATCAGCCAGGCGGACTGATTGTCGCCGAGGAATACGGAGAGCCCCTCGGCGATCACGCGGCGCTTGAGCTTGCGCTCGTGGATCGGGAATGCGACCTCGACGCGGCGGAACAGGTTGCGGTCCATCCAGTCGGCGCTCGACAGATAGACGAGCTCCTCGCCGTCCGCGTGGAAGTAGTAGATCCGGTGGTGTTCGAGGAAGCGCCCGATGATCGAACGTACCGTGATGTTGTCCGACAGCCCCGGCACGCCCGGCTGCAGCGCGCAGACGCCGCGCACGATCAGATCGACCTTGACCCCCGCCTGCGAGGCCTCGTACAGCTCGGCGATCACGCTCGGCTCCAGCAGCGCGTTCATCTTCGCGACGATCCGCGCGCGCTTGCCGGCGCGTGCGTTCGCGATTTCGGCGCGGATGCCGTCGATGATGCGCGGATGCAGCGTGAACGGCGATTGCCACAGCGCGTGCAGCTTCAGCTCGCCGCCGATCCCGGTCAACTGCTGGAACACGTGGTGCACGTCCTCGCACAGCGCGGGGTCGGTCGTCATCAGGCCGAAGTCGGTGTAGAGGCGCGCGGTGCGCGGATGGTAGTTGCCGGTGCCGAGGTGCACGTAGCGGCGCAACACCGATTTGCCGCCGCGCGTCACGCGCCGCACGATCAGCATCATCTTCGCGTGGCACTTGTGACCGACCACGCCGTATACGACGTGCGCGCCGACGGCTTCGAGCTGGGCCGCCCAGTTGATGTTGGTCTCCTCGTCGAAGCGCGCGAGCAGTTCGACGACGACGGTCACTTCCTTGCCGTTGCGCGCGGCTTCCATCAGCGCGTCCATCAGCGGCGAATCGGTGCCGGTGCGGTAGATGGTCTGCTTGATCGCCACCACGCTCGGATCCTTGGCGGCCTGCTGCAGCAGCTCCAGCACCGGCTGGAAGCTCTCGTACGGATGGTGGAGCAGGATGTCGCCGTGGTCGATCGCGTCGAAGATCGTCGGCGCGTTGGCGATCGTGGCCGGGATCGACGGCGTGAACGGCGCGAACTTGAGTTCCGGCAGATCGACGAGATCCGGCAACTGCATCAGACGCACGAGGTTGACCGCGCCGTTGACCCGGTAGCAGTCCTTGTCGTTGAGATTGCTTTCGTCGAGCAGGCGGCGCACCAGATGCGGCGGCGTGTCCGCGGAGACTTCGAGCCGCACCGCGTTGCCGAGATGGCGCGCGGGCAACTCGCCCTGCAGCGCGACGCGCAGGTTGGTGATTTCGTCCTCGTCGACGAACAGTTCGCTGTTGCGCGTGATGCGGAACTGGTTGCAGCTCTTCACGATGAGCTTCGGGAACAGTTCGCCGACGAAGTACTGCATCAGCGAGCTGAGCAGCACGAAGCCGTGCTGGAATCCCGACAGCGCCTGCGGCATGCGCACGAGGCGCGGCAGCGCGCGCGGCGCCTGCACGATGCCCATCACCGCCTGGCGGCCGAACGCGTCGCGGCCCTCCAGCTCGACCACGAAGTTCAGGCTTTTGTTCAGCACGCGCGGGAACGGGTGCGCGGGATCGAGGCCGATCGGCGTGAGCACCGGCAGCAACTCGTCGAAGAAGTAGCGATGCGCCCACTCGATCTGCGCCTCGCTCCAGCTCTCGGGCGAGTGGAAGTAGATGCCTTCGTGCTCGAGGGCGGGCAGCACGGTCTCGTGCAGCAGCGTGTACTGGCGGTGCACGAGACGCTGCGCGCGCTCGACGACGAGGTCGTACACATGCTGCAGCGACATGCCGTCGGGCGCGACCGCGCCGGGGTTGTCGCGCATCTGTTCGTGCAGACCGGCCATGCGGACCTCGAAGAATTCGTCGAGGTTGCTGCTGGTGATGCAAATGAAGCGCAGCCGTTCGAGGAGGGGAACGTGGGGATCGGCGGCCTGTGCCAGCACGCGCTCGTTGAACCCCAGGATGCCCAATTCGCGGTTGAGAAGCGGGTAACGGATGGACATCGGCAGAGAAGACGGAAAATCAGGCGAAGACTCGAAGGGACGCTCGGAAATTCTCACGGTGCGATGACGTCTTGATGACAGTTTGATGTTTATCGCCAAATAATACGACGGAAAACACCGGGGCTCATCCGGATTTCCGCTATATACAATGAAGGAACGCAGGATCTCGCGTCGGGCGACACGTGAACGCGTACTACGCTTTAAAATGGCGCCTTTGATTTTTACGGCCGGCGCGGCAATCGCCCGGCGGCCGGACGAGAACGGAGCCCTCTCGATGGTTACATCCCCGCATTTACTGGCAGCGGTCGATCTCGGCTCCAACAGCTTCCGGCTGATTGTCGGGCGGGTCGAGGAGACGCCGGCGGGCAGTCAGATCTATCCTGTCGACGCGCTGCGCGAGCCGGTCCGGCTGGCGGCCGGGCTGTCGGGCGACAAGCTGCTCGACCGGGCGTCGCAGGAACGCGGCTGGGAGGCCTTGAAGCGCTTCGGCGAGCGGCTGCGCGATTTCCACCCGGACCACGTGCGGGCGGTCGCGACCAATACCCTGCGGGTCGCGAAGAACTCGGCGGAATTCCTCGGCGAGGCGCAGGCGGCGCTCGGCTTCCCGATCGAAGTGATCGCGGGGCGCGAGGAGGCGCGACTGATCTACGCAGGCGCCGCGCACTCGGTGCCCGCGAACGCGGGCAAGCGGCTCGTGGTCGACATCGGCGGCGGCTCGACCGAGTTCATCATCGGCTCGCACTACACGCCGCTCGTGATGGAAAGCCTCTACATCGGCTGCGTGAGCCACAGCCGCGCCTTCTTCCCGGCGGGCAATGTCGACGAATACACGATGCGCCAGGCCGAACTGGCCGCGAAGCGCGAGATCCAGATCATTTCGGGCGAGTACAAGAAGGCGGGCTGGGACCAGGCGATCGGCTCGTCGGGCACCGCGCGCGCGCTCGCTGAACTGGTCGAGGCGAACGGCTTCAACGATGCGGGCATCTCGCACGGCATCTCGCGGGGCGGGCTCGAACGCCTGAAACGCGCGCTGATCAAGGCGGAGAACGTGAACCGGCTGAAGCTCGTCGCGCTGAAGCCGGACCGCATCCCGGTGCTCGCGGGCGGGCTGTCGATCATGCTCGCGGTGTTCGAGGAACTGGGCGTCGACTATGTCGACACGACCGACGGCGCGCTGCGCCTCGGCGTGCTGTACGACCTGCTCGGCCGGACCCAGCACGAGGACATGCGCGCGGTGACGGTCGAGGGCTTCACGCGCCGCTACGGCGTCGATCGTGCGCAGGCCGAGCGGATCGGCGCGCTGGCGGTGCGGTTCTACGACCAGCTGGAAGAGCCGGACGAGGAGCGGCGCACGGAGAGCGGCATGTTCCTCGGCTGGGCGGCCGCGTTGCACGAGATCGGGCTGTCGATTTCGCACAGCGCGTATCACAAGCACTCCGCGTATATCGCGAGCAACGCAGACATGCCCGGCTTCTCGCGGACCGACCAGGCGCGCCTCGCCGCGCTGGTGCTCGGCCATGCGGGCAAGCTCGGCAAGCTGTCGCAGTCGCGCGAGGTCGAGTGGCCGCTGCTGTTCTGCCTGCGTCTCGCGGCGCTGCTGTGCCGTCGCCGGACCGATGCGGGGCTGCCCGACATCTCGGTCACGCAGATGAAGAAGGGCGGCTACGAGGTGCGGCTGCCGGGCGACTGGGTCGAGCAGAACCCGCTGACCGACTACAGCCTCAGCCAGGAGGCGGCGGAATGGGAGAAGGTCGGGATTCCGTACCGGGTGGTGTACACCGGCGCGTGAGCCGCATCGGGCGCCGCGCGCCGGCGCCCGGCCTGCGCGTCATGATCTCGCCGTCACGGTCTCGCCGTCACGGCGAGACCCCGTTGAAGCACGCTCCCGTCAAGGCGAGGTGCAGACGATCGCCGTGAGAAACGGAAACGCTTCCTTGACGGTCGCGCGGCTGCCGGCCTCGCGCACCTTCGCCTCGACCGCATCCTTCGAACCCCTGACCACCACGCCGTAGGACCAGTCGCCGATCGGCTTGCCGTCGCCGTGCGCGAAGATCGGATCGCTGGCCTGGTAGCCGAGCGCGACGAACACCGGGAAACCGTAGGCGGTGAGCGAATGGATCGTGCGGAACGCGTTGACCGAGTTGGCTTCGACGTGCATCGGCTTGTCGCGGATGTCGCCTGCGGCAAGCAGCGGCGCGATGAAATCGTGGCCCGTCGACGAGCAGTCGAGCGCGGCGTCGAGCGCCTTGGGAGCCGCGAGGACGCCGGCCGGGCCGGCGAGCGCGGCGACCAGCGCGAGCGCGGCCGGGCGGAGGAGATTGGGCATGCGATGCGCGCGCGGGGCGCGAGGTTGTCGTTGAACGGGCGGCGGCGCGCGTGTTCCGGCGCGCCGTTTGGTCCGATGATAACGAAAAAGCGCCCGGGGCGACCGCGCGAAGGGCTTGGGGGCGCGGGGCGGTCGGCGGATACCGAGGCGGAACATGCGCTGGTTTCCGCCGAAAAAGGGTTCATCGTCAATGTGTGGGGATGTCGCCGTCCGACAGCATTCCCCATAACGCGCCCCAAGCAGACGCCGCGGCGCTAATCGCGCAGTCGCTGCGCGAGCTGGAACACCTGCGGTTCATCCGCTTCGCCGTCCATGTATGGCGCTTTGGTAAGCCGTCCAACGGTTTGCAGGCTGCGAATCATGACCTTGCCGCTGTCGGGATAGGTGCATACCTCATGCGGGTCGTTCAGCCCAACCGCAAAGTAGACGAGATCCTCATCAAATGGATTCGCGAGTTGATGGGCTACGCCGGTTCCCGCCGGGCACGAGATGCAGTCGCCGGCACGAATTTCCTGAACGGTGTCTCCGTAACGGAAGATGCCTCGTCCCGAAAGCACATAGAAGATTTCGTCCTCTCGCGCATGAGTGTGAAAGGGACATGCCGTCCGACCAGCGGGAACCCGCGAGACATTTGCACCGAGCCGACCGGGCATCGTGTCCATGGCGGGCGTCAAGGGCTTCCAGGCACTGCCCCAATGGTCGCCTTCCAGTTGCTCGACTTCCTCCACACTATCGACGTTCACGACGTTGGGCGCGGCGTCTCGCCCGGTTTCTTCTTCAGGCTTCATATCCCGTCCTATCTCGTCTGTTCCACATCCCTCGGAAACCCGCGACGAAGCAAAAAAACGCCGCGCATCGAGCGGCGTCGCGAGCGTGCCGTAGGCGCGGTTCACGCCAAGCGCGCCATAGGCGAATTCCGTCATGGCGGTCTGAGCGACCAGAATCGCACCGGCGCGCCGCAGCGTCGCGACAAGCTCGGCGTCGATATGCGCGGCGGGCTCTCCGGCCAGTACGCGCGAACCGGCATGCGTGACCCAACCCTCGCAATCAAAGTTGGCTTTGACGGTCAACACCGAGCCGGCCAACGGCCCGGCGGCGGCACGCGTCGATGCATCCTGCGCACGCGCCTCGGCCAGCGCCGCCTCGTCGCGGCGAGCGAGCCACGCCATCCCGATGTCGCCGGCATGCACATCAGCCAGAGAGAAACACGCGCGCAACCGCTCGACGCACCCTCGCCCGCCCGCATCACGCAACCGCAAATCAGCGCAATCCATTGTCGTTCCTCGCAGATCCTTCATTTCCGCTCATGCAAAATGAACGTGCTGCAAAAAGTCCCTCACACGCACATCCTCCGTGTCGCGGATCCGCTCGGGCGGCACGTCGTGCAGAATCCGGCCGTTCTCCATGAAAACGATCCGGTCGGACACCTGGAACGCGAAATTCATTTCGTGGGTCACGATGATCATCGTCATCCCTTCCTTCGCGAGCGTCTCGACGACCTTCAGCACGTCGCCGACGAGTTCCGGATCGAGCGCCGACGTCGGCTCGTCGAACAGCATGATCGACGGCCGCATAGCGAGTGCGCGCGCGATCGCCACGCGCTGCTGCTGGCCTCCGGACAACTGATGCGGATACTTGTACGCGTGTTCGAGCATCCCGACCTTCGACAGCAACGCCAGCGCCTGCAGCCGGATGGCGTCCGTATCGGCCTGCCGGTGATAGCGCGGCGCCATCATGACGTTATGCAGCGCCGTGCAGTGCGGAAACAGGTTGAAGCTCTGGAACACCATGCCGATGTCGAGAATGCGGTCATGCGGTACGCGCGGATACGCGCCGGCCGCGCGAATGAACGGCTCGTCGTACAACTCGATCTCGCCCTCGTTCAGCGGTGCGAGACCGTTGATGGTGCGGATCAGCGACGTCTTGCCCGAACCGGAAGGACCGATGATCGAGACGATCTGGCCGGGCGCAACGTCGAGATCGACACCCTTCAGTACTTCATGACGGCCGTATCGCTGCCGCACGCCCCTCAGTCGCAGCGCGAATTCGGCGTTCGCATGCGGCCACGATGCGGCCATCTGCGCCGATGCCGATGGTGCAATGGTCTCGGCGGCTGCCCGCACCGGCAAGCGACGGCTGACATCGAGGTGTCGTTCGAGATAGCCCAGCAGCCGGCTGAACACCGTGACGATCAGCACGTAATAAAACGCGACGGCCAGCATCGTTTCGAACACGAGGAAGTTCTGCGTATACAAACGCTGCCCGACGAGCAGGATCTCGGCGAGCGAGATCACCGACACGAGCGACGTCAGCTTCACGATCGTAATGAACTCGTTCGCCAGCGCCGGCAGCGCGATGCGAATCGCCTGCGGCATCACGATCATCCGTTGGATGCCCGTGAAGCGAATGCCGAGCGCCCGGCCGGCTTCGATCTGCCCGCGAGGCACCGACAGGATCCCGCCGCGATGAATCTCCGCAAAGTAGGCAGTCTCGCTCAGCACCAGCGCGATCAGGCCGGCCGTGAACGGGTCGGACAGCACCGCGCTGGTGGCCGGAAACACCTGCGGCAGGTTGTAGATGAAAACGAGCAGCACGAGCAACGGCAGACTGCGGAAAAACCAGATGTATACACTCGCAGCGCGTTTGAGCGTGATCCGGTGCGACTGCCTCGCGAGCGCGAGAGGAAAGCCGAGCAACACGCCGAGCAGCCAGGCGGAAACGCTGAGCTTGACGACCACGAGGCAGGCGCGCCAGAAGTCCTGGTCCCACAACAATTGCAACGCGTAGTGCCAATCGAACTGCATCGGAGACTCCTCGAGTGCAGACAGTGGATGCGGACGCCGCGCGCCCGTCGCGTGTTCGAGCCCGCGCGCATGCGCGGCTGCGCCTACTTTGCCTTGCCGAGCACGTCGGCGATATCGCCCTCCGTCGGCTCCTGCAATCCGTATTTCTTCACGAGGCGGCCATACTCACCGCTGCGCCTTGCCTCATCCAGCACACCGGCCAGCGCGCTTTGCAGGCCCGTCTCTCCTTTCGTCACGCCGAGGCCGATCACGATCGGATAGAGCAACGCCGCCGGGATCAGTTCGACGCGCCCGCTCGTCTGCTTCGGGATGCCCTGCGCAACGGCCGCGTCCTCGATCTGCACATCCACCGCCTGCGACATCAATGCGGACGTCGTTTCAGGCGAGGTCGGGAATTCGAGGATCGCGATTGCGCCGCGACCGGCCGCCTTGCAGGCGTCCTGCGAGACGATGCGCAACTTCGGTGTCCACGATGCGCCCTTGATCGTGCCGACGCGCTTGCCGCACATGTCCAGCGGCGTTTTCGGCAGATACGCGCTGCCTTTCGTGACGAGCAGCAATGCCCCGGTCTTCAAGTAGGGCACGTAATCGATCTGCTTCGCGCGATCGGGCGTCACGTAAAGCGCCGACGCGACGACATCGAAGCGGCGCGCCTTCATACCGAGGATCAGATCGGGAAAACGCGTGTCGAGGAAGATTGGATCGAGCTTCAGGCGACGCGCGAGCATCCGCGAGAACTCGGCGTCGAAGCCGGCCGGCTTGCCGCCATTCAGATACGCGTAGGGCGGATAGGTCAGATCGGAGCCGATCAGAAGCGTGCCGGGTCGCACCGTCTGCAACGGCGCTGCCGGCGCGAGCGAGCATGCGAAAGCCAGGGACGCGAGCGCACCGCGCAAGAAACATCGAGACAAAAGCTGACCGTGCATGACGTGGCTCCCGGGATTTTTCGGCGCTCTTGCAGGAGTGGCGCACCGCCTTTCGCAGGCGGCCACGCTTGGGTCTGCAAGATTTTCAAGCCGAAGATTGTTGAACAATCAAGGATCATTCTGACCCGTTCATATCGTTCGCTGAATCCGGGTTTACTCGTGAAGTCGCGTAACCGCTGCGTGCGCGCACGCAAGCACCGCCACACCGTGCCGGCACAGATTTCGAAAAAGGAAAAACGGCAAGGAAAAAGCGACGATCCGATGGATCGCCGATGAGGCCGGCGTGCCGCTCATCGTTGCGCCGACTTCGGCTGGAAAGCCTAAGGAGAGATTGACACCAAGATCCACATGCAAGACACGCATCAATCGCGCGACCCAGCTGCACAGCCGCCCGGCCCGCGCCGGCACACCCTCACCCGATCAATACTGCGCCTGATCCGTCGGATTCTTGAACAACTGTTTCATCTCCGCCGACAGCGGATAGTTGAGGCTCATCCCCTTGGGCGGAATCGGCTGCATGAACCAGCGATCGTAGAGTTTCTCGGCCTCGCCCGACGTCTGCAACTGCGCGATCACCGTGTCGACAACCTGCTTGAACGCCGGATCGTCCTTGCGCAGCATGCACGCGTAATTCTCATGAGCGAGCGGCGTACCCGCCACCGCATACGCCCCGGGATTGCGATCCTTCGCGATCTCCCCATACAACAGCGGCTCATCCATCACGAAGGCCACCGCCCGCCCGGACGTCACGTTCAGAAAAGCCTCGGCATGATCCTTCGCGCTGATGATCGTCATGTTCATGCCCTTCTCCTCGTTGAGCTTGCGCAGCAGGCGCTCGTCCGAGGTGCCGGCCGTGGTCGCGACCGTCTTGCCCGCCAGATCCGGGAAGTCCTTCACGCCCGAATCCTTGCGCGTGCTGAAACGGATGCCGTAGAGAAAGATGCTGTTCGAGAAGGCCGCCTGCCGCTGCCGTTCCATCGTGTTGGTGGTCGACCCGCATTCGAAGTCGATCGTGCCGTTCTGCACGAGCGGGATCCGGTTCTGCGAGGTGATCGGGATTTCCTTCACGACCAGCCCCGGCAGGTTCAGCCGCGTGCGCAGCGCGTCGACGATGCGCGCGGCGATGTCGCGCGAGTAGCCGATGTTCTTCTGCTGGTTGTCCGAATACGAAAACGGCACGGACGATTCGCGAATACCGAGACCCACGACGCCGGTATCCTTGATCTTCTTCAGCGTGCCGGTCAGCGCCTGCGCGTGCGCCGCGCCGCCCGCGAAACACAGCGCGGCGGCCATGGCGAGCCAGCCAAGACGACGATGCATGTCTTCCTCCTGTCTAGTGGTCGAACAGGCTCGCATCGTAATCCGGCCAAAAATCTCACGCGCCCGATTCGTCGATGCGCGGCTCGCAGCGGATCGGGAAATTGACCGAGTTGGCGATATAGCAGCGCGCATGCGCGACGTGATGCAGGCGCACCGCCAGGGCGGGATCGTCTCCCGCGCGGATCGTCACGCGCGGCCGCAGCACGATGTCGGTGAAGCGCCCCGCCTCCGGGCCGTCGAGCATCGTGCCTTGCGCCTCGTCGACATAATCGAGCACCGTCACGCCAGCCTCCGCGCACAGGTGCAGGTACCACAGCTTGTGGCACGCCGATGCCGACGCGAGCAGCAGCTCCTCGGGATTCCAGCGCGCGGCGTCGCCGAGGAACGCGGGATCGGACGAGCCCGCGATCGGCGGCTTGTCGTCCGCCTCGATCAGATGGTCGCGCCCGTACTGCCGGTAGCCCGACGTGCCGCTGCCCCGGTTGCCGGTCCAGCGCACGGTCACGCGATAGTGGTGTTCGCCGTATCCCATGAGTCCTCCGTCGAATGTCGTCCCGCCACGATTCTGACAGCGATCGTCGATTTGGTATATCATTATTCCAATCAACCCTCATCGACTATGAACAGTTCATTCGACTCCACGGCGGGCGCGGTCGCCGCCTCCCTGCGCGAACTGATCGTCGACGGCACGCTCGCGGGCGGCGAGCGGCTCGTCGAACGCGATCTCGCCGACCGCTTCGAGGTGAGCCGGATTCCGCTGCGCGAAGCGATCCAGCAGCTCGCGCGCGAGGGGCTCGTGACCTTGCAACGCAATCGCGGCGCGACCGTGCGCGAACTCACGGCCGCCGACGTCGACGAAATCTACGACTTGCGGGTGCTGCTGGAAGGCGACGCGATCCGGCGCGCCGTGAAACGGATGGACGACGAAGCGCTCGCACGCGCCGCGCTCGTGCATCAACTGCTCGGCACGGCCGACACGCCCGCTCGCCAGGGCGCGCTGAACCGCGAATTCCACGAACTGCTGTACGCGCCCTGCGGCAATGCGCGCCAGCTCGCCTCGATCCATGAACTGCGCGCGCAGGTCGAACGCTACGAGCGCCTGCAACACACGCTGCTCGCGGATACCCCGGCGTTCCAGCACGAACATGCGCAGATCCTCGACGCCTGCCGCGCACGCAATGCGCGCGGCGCACAGGCGCTGACCGCCGCGCATCTCGATTCGGCGCGCGCGATCGTGCTGCGTCTCGTCGAGGCCGGCTGAGCGCCGCGCGCCGTCGCCCGGGCGGCGCTCAGGCCCGCTTGCCCAGATGCGTGACGAACCAGTCGACGGCCGCCCGGATCGCCCGCTCCGCCTGCGCGACGTAGGGATCGAAGTGCCCGCCCGGCAGGATCTCCAGCCGTTTCGGTTCGAGCGCGCGTTCGTACGCGGCCAGCGCGAGGTCGGTCGGCGTCACGGTGTCGCGCTCGGCGACCAGCATCAGCAGCGGCGTCGGGCTGACCCGGTCGATCCAGCTACCGGGCTCATACGCGCTCGCGAGTTCGCTCGATCTGAGCGTGACGCGGTTTTCCCAGCCGGCGGCGCGCGCCGCCGCCATCGTGTAGAACGCGCGCGCATCGTCGCCCGCGTAGAGGCCGGCGACGCCGTCCTCCGAGCAGACCCGCCGCTCGCCCGGCGCCTCGCCCGCATAGCGCGCGGCCCGGTCGCGCTGGAAATCCGCGCGAACCGCGTGCAGCCGCTCGCCCGCGCGGCGCAGCAGGCTCTGGTAACCGCTGATGGTCGGCACCTGGCTGACGACGCAGCGCACGCGCCGATCGAGCGCCCCCATCATGATCGCGTGGCCGCCGCTGTAGCTGGAACCCCATACGCCGATCCGGTCCGCGTCGACTTCCGGCAGCGTACCGGCCCAGCTCACCACGTCGCGCATGTCCGCGACCTGCTGGTGGGGATCGATTTCGCCGCGCACGTCGCCGCCGCTCGCGCCGAA
>NZ_JAAGNW010000052.1:34473-36834 GCF_010645215.1 Burkholderia multivorans
AATTGCGATGATCGTAGAGCACCACCGCGAAGCCGGCCTGGGCGAAGCGTTCGGCAAAATCCGTCAGGTAGTGGCTCTTGAGCGCGGAGAAGCCGGGGCTCATCACGATCAACGGCGCGGGACCGGGGCGCGCCGGGGTGTACAGCCAGCCGTCCAGTTCGACACCGCCCGCCGCGATCCGGCGGGATATGCGTACATAGTCGTCGCTCATGCCATGTGCTCCATCTGATGAAGGATTCGGAAGAGACGAAGCGTAGCGCGGGCGACCTGTGCGCGCCGCTTCCGGTACGCCAGGGGATCGCGCGCATCGGACAGGTTGGCGGGGTGAGACGGTCGCGTGCCGGCCGGGGAACGACCGCCATGCGGTGATCGACACCGAGCCCGCCAAGCCTTGATCGAGGAACCACCGGCGGATTCCGCTCTCATAGAGACGTCGCTACCTCATTCCATCCTATCGTTCGACGGCCTCGCATCGGCGTCCCGATCCCGGAGATCGCCGACAGCCCTTGCACCCGCCGTCGAACGTGTCTTTCTCGGCCCGAACCCATTCACCATGCGCCTCCACCCGATTTCCTCCGCCCCACGGCCGCGCAGACGCCGGACGAAACTCACCGTGCTGATGTCCATGGCCTTGCTGAGCGCCGGCGTCCGCGCCGAGATCGCGCCCCTCTCCCACGATCAATGCCGGCAAATGCAGGCGAACGGCGTGATGCCCGCCAACGCCCCCGTGGGTTGCGATCGCCTGCGCAGCGTCTCGTTCCAGTACCTCAGCTTCGAGAACGCGCCGCGCACGGGGACGATCGTCGTGCTCGACGCGCTTGCGCCGCGCGTACAGGCCATCTTCGATGCGCTCCGCAAGCGGGATTTCCCGCTTCATCAAGCCGTACCGATCGAGCATTTCTCCGGCGACGACGATGCGTCGATGAACGCGAACAACACGTCCGCCTTCAATGCACGGCCGATCTCAGGCGGCAGCGCCTGGTCGCTGCACGCGTTCGGCGCAGCGATCGACCTCAATCCGCTCCAGAATCCCTACATCGTGCTCGGGACCGACGGCACCGCGTCGGTTCGCCCGCCCGCTGCCGCGCGAACCGCGGTCAACCGTTTCGACGATCGGCCCGACAAGCCGAAACGACCGGGCATGGCCGAGGCCGTCGTCGATGTGTTCGCCGACAACGGCTTCATCGGCTGGGGCGGATACTGGAATTTCCCGATCGACTACCAGCACTTCGAGATCGGCTCGCGCGGCTTCGCGCAACGGCTGGCGCGCGCGTCGCCCGACGAGGCGGCACGGCTTTTCGAGGATCAGGTCACGCGATACGCGGGTTGCATGAACCGCGCGCAGGGCGTCGAGCACGCCGCGGCGCGCGCCGCCTGCGTGGCGCGCGTGTGGCAGTGAAGCGGCAGGTCTTCGCAGAGCGGCGCACGCGCGACCGCCCCGCCTCATCCGGCTTGCATGGCGAACGCGCGCGGCGTGTGGCCGGTCAGGCG
The DNA here is from genome assembly GCF_010645215.1 of Burkholderia multivorans. Lineage (GTDB taxonomy): Bacteria > Pseudomonadota > Gammaproteobacteria > Burkholderiales > Burkholderiaceae > Burkholderia > Burkholderia multivorans_A. The sequence goes on from NZ_JAAGNW010000052.1 coordinate 35,965, forward strand.
GCGAAACACCGCGATGAACGCGCCCGGCGAGTCGTAGCCGAGATCGGCCGCGATCCGCGTGACCGGCTCGCCGTCCGCCAGCCGGGGAATGGCGGCCGCCACGCGCACCTGCTGGCGCCACAGCAGGAAGCTCGTGCCCAGCTCGGCGCGGAACAGCCGCGACAGCGTCCGCGCCGACGCGCCGACGAGCGCGCCCCATGCATCGAGCCCTCGATCGTCCCCCGGATCGTCGAGCAGGCGCAGGCAGACGTTGCGCAGGCGGTTGTCGTCGGGCAGCGGGATATCGAGCGGCATCACGCGGGCGCGTTCGATCTCGTCGAGCAGCAGTTGCATCAGGTGTGCGTCGTAGCTGGACGCGGGCGTATCGTCGGTCACCGCCCTCGCCTGCCGGATCAGTTCGCGCAGCAGCGGCGGCACCGCCAGGCTGCGCGGCGCATCGGGCAAGCGCTGCGCGCACAGACGCGGCGCGACGTAGACGCTGCGCAGCGTCACCGCCCCCCGCGCGCGCAGCGCATGCGGCAGCCGTGCGGGCATCCACAGCGCCTGCTGGGGCGAGATGATCCAGCAGGCGTCGCCGCACTTCAGTTCCATGACGCCGTCGAGCGCGTAGATCAGCTGCGCGGCGTCGTGCCAGTGATCGCTCAACGCGTAACCGTCGGGGTAGTCGCGCGCTACCGGCTTGAACAGTTCGCGTTCGGACGAGAAGACTGGCAGGTGCATGAAGAACGGCGCGCTTGCGATGCGGGAGCGGAGGTGCCGGCATTCTAGCGCGCACGAAGCGCCGCGCACGCGCGAACCGCATCGGATCCGTCGGGCTTGTAACGGAAATACAGCATTTCGTCCCTCATCCGCATTCCGCATCGATTGCCT
>NZ_JAAGNW010000053.1:0-24668 GCF_010645215.1 Burkholderia multivorans
TCGCGCGGATCGATGCCACTTCGTGATACGCGTTGAAGATCTCGCCTTCATCGAGGCCGAGCGATTCGACAATATATTGGTACGCGTGCGTGTGGATCGCCTCTTCGAACGCCTGGCGCAGCAGGAACTGCCGGCACTCGGGCGCCGTGATGTGGCGGTAGGTGCCCAGCACGATGTTGTTCGCGGCCAGCGAATCGGCGGTCACGAAGAAACCGAGGTTGCGCTTGACGACCCGGCGCTCGTCCTCGGTAAGGCCGTTCGGATCCTTCCACAGCGCGATCGCGCGGGACATGTTGATTTCCTGCGGCATCCAGTGGTTCGCACAGCCCGCCAGGTATTTTTCCCACGCCCACTTGTATTTGAACGGCACCAGCTGATTGACATCGGTCTGGCCGTTGATGATGCGCTTGTCGGCGACATTGACGCGCGCCTCGCTGCCCGCGGGGGCATCCGCCGGAAGATCCGGCGCGACGGCGAAATCACCCGCGAAAATATCGCGGACCGACGAAGCCTGATGAACGGCAGACCCTTCGGCCTGCATTCCGACAGCCTCTCCTGCGGAACTGCGCATCGCGTTTTGCTGTGCGCCGGTCGCGGGAGTCACGGCAGTCTTCTCGTCATCCCAATTGAGCATAAATTCTCACCATCGATTTAGATCGGTTTGTACCATCTTTTCCTGAGCGATAAAAGGGTTCGCTCACGAAAAATCCTTTTTTCGATTCGCGTTGCGACCTCGATACAACACTTTGAGCAACGCGTCGTCGTTCATGAAGCGCGCGGCATGCGCCGCATCTGTGTCGCGAGGTGCGCTCGACGCATCGAACGCGGATCGAAACGCGACGTCGTCGGGGAAGTTTCGATCGCTTCTTGTGGTCGTCTGCAACGCATGAGTGCGTTACAGAATCCTTATCATTTTTTTAGTCGAGCGCGGCGCGCACTTCAACCTCGATCGGTTGCCGGCGCGCGCCGCGTGATGCTCAGTTCAGGCGCGCCGTGTTACTGGCAAGCCTCGCACTCGTCGAAGCCCGGGTCGCCCGGACGCATCGTGCACACCGGACCGTCGGCCTCGAGCGGCGCCGCGTTCAGCGCACCCGAACCGGCGTCGCCGCCCGCTGCACCGAAGCCGCCCGCCGCGCCCTGCGCGCCGCCCGCCGAACCGCCGCCCGTGGGCACCGCGTTCAGCGCGCCGTGCGCGACCGTCGATTTCTCGACGTGCGTCGCCGCCATCGTGCGCAGGTAGTAGGTGGTCTTCAGGCCGCGCAGCCACGCCAGCTTGTAGACCTCGTCGAGCTTCTTGCCCGAGGCGCCCGCCATGTAGATGTTGAGCGACTGCGCCTGGTCGATCCACTTCTGGCGGCGCGACGCCGACTCGACCAGCCACTTCGGATCGACTTCGAACGCGGTCGCGTAGATCGCGCGCAGGTCGGCCGGCACCCGGTCGATGCGCGACAGCATGCCGTCGAAGTACTTGAGGTCGGCGACCATCACCTCGTCCCACAGGCCGCGTTCCTTCAGGTCGCGCACCAGGTACTCGTTGACCACCGTGAACTCGCCCGACAGGTTCGACTTCACGTACAGGTTCTGGAAGGTCGGCTCGATGCACGCCGACACGCCGATGATGTTCGAGATCGTCGCGGTCGGGGCGATCGCGACGCAGTTCGAGTTGCGCATCCCGTGGGCGCCGATCCGGCCGCGCAGCGTCGACCAGTCGAGCGACACGCTGGTGTCGACCTCGACGTAGCCGCCGCGCGCTTCCGCGAGCAGCTTCAGGGTGTCCTGCGGCAGGATCCCGCGGTCCCACAGCGAGCCCTGGTAGCTCGAGTAGCGGCCGCGCTCTTCCGCGAGTTCAGTCGATGCGTAATACGCGTAGTAGCAAACCGCTTCCATCGAGCGATCGGCGAACTCGACCGCCGCGTCCGACGCGTACGGCGTGCGCAGCAGGTGCAGGCAGTCCTGGAAGCCCATGATGCCGAGGCCGACCGGACGGTGCTTCAGGTTCGAGTTGCGCGCCTTCTCGACCGCGTAGTAATTGATGTCGATGACGTTGTCGAGCATCCGCATCGCCACGCTGACGGTGCGCTTGAGCTTGTCGTGGTCGAGCGCGTAGCTGCCGTCCGCCTGCTTGACCAGGTGGGCGACCAGGTTCACCGAACCCAGGTTGCAGACCGCGATTTCGCTGTCGCTCGTGTTCAGCGTGATTTCCGTGCACAGGTTCGACGAGTGGACGACGCCGACGTGCTGTTGCGGCGAGCGCACATTGCACGGATCCTTGAACGTGACCCACGGGTGGCCGGTCTCGAACAGCATGCCGAGCATCTTGCGCCACAGCTGCTGCGCCGGAATCTTCTTGAACAGCTTGATCTCGCCGCGCGCGACCTTGCCCTCGTAGGCCGTGTAGGCCGCCTCGAACTCGGCGCCGAACTTGTCGTGCAGGTCCGGGCAGGTCGACGGCGAGAACAGCGTCCAGTCGGTGCCCTCCATCACGCGCTTCATGAACAGGTCGGGAATCCAGTTCGCCGTGTTCATGTCGTGGGTGCGGCGACGGTCGTCGCCGGTGTTCTTGCGCAGTTCCAGGAATTCCTCGATATCGAGGTGCCAGGATTCCAGGTACGCGCACACCGCGCCCTTGCGCTTGCCGCCCTGGTTCACCGCGACTGCCGTGTCGTTGACGACCTTCAGGAACGGCACCACGCCCTGCGACTTGCCGTTCGTGCCCTTGATGTGCGAGCCGAGCGCGCGCACCCGGGTCCAGTCGTTGCCGAGACCGCCCGCGAACTTCGACAGCAGCGCGTTTTCCTTGAGCGCCTCATAGATCCCGTCGAGGTCGTCCGCGACCGTCGTCAGGTAGCACGACGACAGCTGCGAGCGGCGCGTGCCGGAATTGAACAGCGTCGGCGTGGAGCTCATGAAGTCGAAGCTCGACAGCACGTTGTAAAACTCGATCGCGCGCGCTTCACGGTCGGCTTCGTTGAGCGCGAGGCCCATCGCGACGCGCATGAAGAACGCCTGCGGCATCTCGCTGCGGGTGCCGTCGACGTGCAGGAAGTAGCGGTCGTACAGGGTTTGCAGGCCGAGGTAGCCGAACTGCAGGTCGCGGTTCGCGTCGAGCGCGGCGCCCAGACGCGCCAGATCGAAGGTCAGCAGCTTGTCGTCGAGCAGTTCGGCCTCGACGCCGCGCTTCAGGAACTGCGGGAAATACTCGATGTAGCGCGCCTGCATCTGCGCCTGGGTCACTTCCCCGCCGAGGATTTCGCGGCGGATCGTGTGCAGCAGGATGCGGGACGTGACCTGGCTGTACGCCGGGTCCTTCTCGATCATCGTGCGCGCGGCCAGGATCGCCGAGTCGTAGACCTGCGTCATCGGCACGCCGTCGTACAGGTTCTTCACCGTCTCCTCGACGATCGGCGCCGGGTTGACCGCACTGCCGAGGCCCTCGCAGGCCGACACGATCAGCGCGCGCAGCGCGTTCAGGTCGAGCGGACGGGAGACGCCGTTGTCGATCACGTTGAGGCCGCTCGACGTGTCCGGGGCGGGCGCCTCGGCGACGTGGCTGCGCTCGAGGTGGCGCTTCTCGCGGTACAGCACGTACGCGCGGGCGACGTTGTGCTCGCCGGTGCGCATCAGCGCCAGCTCGACCTGATCCTGAATGTCTTCAATATGGAACGTGCCGCCCGTCGGGCGGCTGCGCACGAGCGCGCGCACCACGTTCTGCGTCAGCTGTTCGACCAGTTCGCGCACCCGCGCCGATGCCGCACCTTGCCCGCCGTTGACGGCCAGGAACGCCTTCGTCACCGCGATCGCGATCTTCGACGGTTCGAAGGACACCACGCTGCCGTTGCGGCGGATCACCTTGTAGTCGACGAGGGTCGCCTGCGGCGCGAGCGCCTGCGCGCCCTGTGCGGTCCCGCCGAGAGGGCCGCCGGATGCGCTCTCGAATTGGGACGTCGCGTTGTCGGTGGTTTGCATGTGCAAAGCTCCTGGTGAAGATGATGCGGGAGGTACCGCGGATTAACACGAACGCCGCGCCAGGGATGGCGCGGACAATTGGATACGGGAAAAGCGGCGGGGTTGGGTGGACCGCTGCGACACAATCGATTCGACACGGTGCTGCTTCACGTCGCGCCCCCTGCTGCTCTTCCGCGCTTGATCGCGACGTCACCGGCCGCCGGCCGAATGCGTCGCACTCTGAGGAATTTCCGCACCGGCAAGGCCTGCCGGGTGCTGCGCGGAAGCGGTAAATGCCTCCTGCGCCGTACACTATATCTAGTGAGAAACCGCTCAACTCACACCAAGTATAGTGGAGCTTCCCGGCATCTCAAAAGGAAATATTTGCGCCGGACCTATTGACATCGCACACGCTCGAACGCGGCTAGGCAGGGCCTGGGAAAGCGGCCGACGCGCGTCAAAAAGCCGCTCGCTCAATCCTTCCGATAGGGAAAGTATCCGGCCGCGAAGCCGGCATCGCCAGCGAAACGTTGCCAATCGAAGTGCGGCCCGGGGTCGGTCTTGCGCTCGGGCGCGAAGCCGGCGTGGCCGGCGAACGCATCGACCGGATAGCGCCCTCGAGTTCGATGCCGATCGAGAAATCGTTGCAGCGCACGCGGCCGAAGAAATTCGACGTGCCTGCGTGCCACGCGCGCTCGTCGCACGACACGAACTGCAGCAGTGCGCCGTCGCGGCGGATCAGGAAGTGCGAGGAAACCCTGACGCCGCGCAGATGCGCGTCGAAATACGGATGCGCGTCGCAGTCGAGCCGGTTCAGGAACAGGTCGACGATCGCATCGCCGTTGAATGCGCCGGGCGGCAGGCTGATGTTGTGAATCACCACGAGGCTCGGCACCGCGCCCGCCGGGCGCGCCTCGAAATTGGGCGACGGCACGCGCTGCGCGCCGTCCACCCAACCGTCGGCGTCGACCGCCAGGCTCGGCGCCGCGCTCATGGCGCGCCGCGGCCCGTGCGCGCCGCGTGGCGCGCGGCGTGTTCCGCGCTGCAATAGAACGCGCCGCCCGCGACTACCGCCTCGCCCTTCGGCGCGTGCACGCCGCACTCCGCGCAGCGGACCATCGGCTCGGCGAGCGCCGTGCCGGCGCGCGCGGCGCCGGCTTCGCGCTCGCCGGGCGCGCCCGCGGGACGGCCGGCGCCGGGAAACGGCCCGGCACGCTCGCCGCGCGCCTGGGCCTGACGGATCTTGCGCGCCACCCAGGTGCTCGCGAAGAACAGGAGTATCAGCAGGAAAATTTGTCGCATCGCAATCAGACCATCAAACCACGGAGCGGTGCAGCAGCACCTCGAACACGAACCGGCTGCCGACATATGCGAGCAGCAGCGCGGTAAACGAAACGAGCACCCAGCGCGCGGCCCCGCGGCCGCGCCAGCCCGACAGCTTGCGCGCGACCAGGAGCCCGCCGAACATCAGCCACGACAGCAGCGCGAACACCGTCTTGTGATCGAGCTTGAGCGCGCGCGCATCGAGCTGCTCGCTGAACAGGATGCCCGACGCGAGGGTCAGCGTGAGCAGCACGAAACCCGCGCCGATCAGGCGGAACAGCAGCTTCTCGAGCGTCAGGAGCGGCGGCAGCGTCTCGAGCCAGCCGGCCAGCCAGCCGCCGTCGCCGAGCTGGTCGCGGCGCGGCGCATGCAGGCGGCGCTCGACCATGAGCATCAGCACCGCGTGCAGCGCCGCGATCGCGAACAGCCCGTAGGCGATGTTGGCGATCAGGAAGTGCGCCTTGAAGAGCGGCGCGGCCGCGTACGGCAGCACGCGCACCCCGCCGAACACGAGCGGCAGCAGCGACGCGACGCAGGCGAGCGGCATCACGAGGAGCCGCAGCCCGTCGAGCGGGAAGAAAAAGCTCTCGATCCAGTAGATGCCCGCGCCGAGCCAGAACATCGCCGACAGCGCGAACGCGAAACCGAACACCATGGCGTCGCGCGGGAAGATCGTCGTGTGCAGCAGCACGCCGTGCGCGACCAGCGCGACGAACAGGAGCGCGCGCCCGGTGCCGCTCATGCCCGAGGCGGCGGATACGCGCGCCGCCTGCGCGCCGGCCGGCCCGTTCGCGACGAGCGGCGACCCGCCGTCCAGACGGTGAGCGCGCCAGCCGGCCACGGCCAGGCCGCCATAGAGGAATGCGGTGAGGGCATACAGTACAATATCCATGTTCGAAGTTTACACTAGGCCCCCTGCCCGCGACGGCTCGCCTTGCGCCCCGCTCGCGCCTTCGGGCCCCACTGTCCATCGCTCCCCATGCTCGACAATCTCACCCAACGGATGGCGCGCGTCGTCAAGACGCTGCGCGGCGAAGCCCGCCTCACCGAGGCGAACACCCAGGAGATGCTCCGCGAAGTGCGGCTCGCCCTGCTCGAGGCCGACGTCGCGCTGCCCGTGGTCCGCGAATTCATCGCGAAGGTCAAGGAAAAGGCGCTCGGCGAGGACGTGGTCGGCAGCCTGTCGCCGGGCCAGGCCCTCGTCGGCGTGGTCCAGAAGGAACTGACCGCGGTGATCGGCGGCGACTACGAAGGCAAGGCCGCCGAGCTGAACCTCGCCGTCACGCCGCCCGCGATCATCCTGATGGCCGGCCTGCAGGGCGCGGGCAAGACCACCACCGTCGGCAAGCTCGCGAAGCTGCTGCGCGAGAAGCACAAGAAGAAGGTGCTGACCGTCTCCTGCGACGTCTACCGCCCGGCCGCGATCGCGCAGCTGAAGACGGTGAGCGAGCAGGTCGGCGCCGACTTCTTCCCGTCCGAACCCGACCAGAAGCCCGTCGACATCGCGCACGCCGCGGTCGACTGGGCGAAGCGCCACTACCACGACGTGCTGATCGTCGACACGGCCGGCCGGCTCGGCATCGACGAGGCGATGATGCAGGAGATCAGCGCCCTCCACGCGCTGCTGAAGCCCGCCGAGACGCTGTGCGTGGTCGACGCGATGCTGGGCCAGGACGCCGTCAATACCGCCAAGGCCTTCAACGACGCACTGCCGCTCACGGGCGTCGTGCTGACCAAGCTCGACGGCGATTCGCGCGGCGGCGCGGCGCTGTCGGTGCGCCACATCACCGGCAAGCCGATCAAGTTCGTCGGCGTCGCCGAGAAGCTCGACGGCCTCGAGGTGTTCCACCCGGACCGGATGGCGAACCGGATCCTCGGCATGGGCGACATCCTCGCGCTGGTCGAGGAAGCGCAGCGCGGCGTCGACGTGCAGGCCGCGCAGAAGCTCGCCGACAAGGTCAAGAAGGGCGGCGACTTCGACCTGAACGATTTCCGCGCGCAGATCTCCCAGATGAAGAACATGGGCGGGCTGTCGTCGCTGATGGACAAGCTGCCGGCCCAGTTCCAGCAAGCCGCGTCGGGCGCCGACATGGGTCAGGCCGAAAAGCAGATGCGCCGCATGGAGGGGATCATCAATTCGATGACGCCCACCGAACGCGCCAAGCCGGAACTGATCAAGGCGACCCGCAAGCGCCGCATTGCCGCGGGCGCCGGCGTGCCGGTGCAGGAAGTCAACCGGATGCTGAACCAGTACGACCAGATGCGTACGATGATGAAGAAGCTGAAGGGCGGCAACCTGCAGAAAATGATGCGCGGCCTGAAGGGCATGATGCCCGGCATGCGCTAAGCGCCACGACCCGGCGCGCGGGTTTATGCTAGGCCGCGCGCCGCCGTTTTTTGTTTCATTCTTATTTGTACCCAGACTGCTCGCCAGAACCATGAATCGCGAAGAAGCCCTCCACATTTTCAAACATTCCGAAGAGATCGTCTCCGCCGACGAAGTCAACGCGTCGATCGGCAAGATGGCCGAGGAAATCCGCGACCAGGTCGGTGAGGAATTCCCGCTCGTGCTGTCGGTCATGGGCGGCGCGGCGGTCTTCACCGGCATGCTGCTGCCCCACCTCGACTTCCCGCTCGAGTTCGACTACATCCATCTGACCCGCTATCGCAACACCACGCAGGGCAGCCCGGAGATGCAGTGGCGCGTCGCGCCGCGCGAATCGGTCAAGGACCGCATCGTGCTCGTGCTGGACGACATCCTCGACGAAGGCGAGACCATGGCCGCGATCCGCGACCGGATCCTCGACATGGGCGCGAAGCGCTTCCTGTCGGCCGTGCTGTGCGAGAAGACCCTCGCGAAATCGAAGCCGCTGCATCCGGACTTCTGCGGCTTCGCCGTGCCGGATCGCTACGTGTTCGGCTGCGGGATGGACGCGAAGGGCTACTGGCGCAACCTGCCGACGATCCGCGCGCTGACCGCGGGCGCCTGACGCGCCGCGCGGCCGGCGCCCCGCCGGCCTACGCCTGAAAACGAGAACGGCTCGCCTGCGCGAGCCGTTCTTGCATGGAAACCGCGCCGTGCGCGCTACAGCTGGTGCACGAATACGCGGATCCCGGCGAGCAGCATCTCGACCGAGATCGCCACGAGCACGAGCCCCATCAGGCGCTCGAAAGCCATCACCGTCCGCTCGCCGAGCCACTTCTGGATCCGCTCCGCGAGTACCAGCACGATCGCGCAGGCCGCCATCGTGACGGTCAGCGCCCCCGCCCATTCGAGCGTCTTGCCGGGCGCCTGCGAGGTCAGCAGCATCACCGTCGCGAGCGCGGACGGGCCGGCCAGCGCGGGAATCGCGAGCGGCACGATGAACGGCTCGCCGCCCGCGCGCGGATCGTTGCCGAGCGCGCCGTCCGGATGGGGAAAGATCATCCGCAGCGCGATCAGGAACAACACGATGCCGCCGCCGAGCCGCAGCGACAGGTCGGTCAGGCTCATCATCCGCAGGAAGCGATCGCCGATCAGCATGAAGAACAGCAGGATCACGAACGCGATCGCCACTTCCCGCAGGATCACCCGCACCCGCCGCTCGGCCGGCACCTGCCGCAACGCCGCGATGAACAGCGGGATGTTGCCGAGCGGATCGGTAATGAGGAGCAGCAGCACCGTCGCCGACACGAAGTTGTATTCCATCCCGCCTCCGGGTCGCGAGGGCCGCTGACGCTCAGTGCGCGAGCGCCGCGCGCACCTTGTCGATCACCGCGGCCGCGGCGGTCTCGGCCGGCAGCAGCGTCGCCTCCGCGTCGCGGCGGCCCTGGTACTCGAGCTTGCCGTCCTTCAGGCCGCGCTCGCCGATCACGAGACGGTGCGGCACGCCGATCAGCTCCCAGTCGGCGAACATCACGCCCGGGCGCTCGCCGCGATCGTCGAGGATCACGTCGACGCCGGCGGCCGCCAGCGCCGCGTAGAGCGCGTCGGCCGCTTCGCGCACCGCGTCGCTGCGGTCGTAGCCCATCGGGCACAACACGACCTCGAACGGCGCGATCGCCTCCGGCCAGATGATCCCGCGCTCGTCGAAGTTCTGCTCGATCGCCGCGCCGAGGATCCGCGACACGCCGATCCCGTAGCAGCCCATCTCCATCGGCTGCGGCTTGCCCGACTCGTCGAGGAAGGTCGCGTTCATCGCCTTCGAATACTTGGTGCCGAGCTGGAACACGTGGCCCACCTCGATCCCGCGGCAGATGTCGAGCACGCCCTGCCCGTCGGGCGACGCATCGCCCTTGCGCACGTTGCGCAGGTCGGCGACGGTCGGCTCGGGCAGGTCGCGGCCCCAGTTCACGCCCGCGATGTGGTAATCCGCCTCGTTCGCGCCGACCACGAAATCGGCCATGTTCGCGACCGTGCTGTCGGCGATCACGCGCACCGGCTTCTTCGTGCCGACCGGCCCCAGGTAGCCCGGCGGCGTGCCGAACCACTCGACGATCTCCTGCTCGGTCGCAAACCGGAAGCCCGCGAGGCCGGGCTGCTTGCCCGCCTTGATCTCGTTGAGTTCGTGGTCGCCGCGCAGCATCAGCAGCCAGATCGTCGGCTCGGCGCCCTCGTTGTCGGTCGCGAGCACGATCGACTTGATGGTGCGGTCGAGCGGGATGTCGAGCAGGTCGGCCACCGCCTCGCACTTCGCCTTGCCGGGCGTCGCGACCTTGCGCATCGCCTCGGCGGGCGCCGCGCGGCTCGCGAGCAGCGGCAGCGCCTCGGCCGCCTCGACGTTCGCGGCGAACGCGGAGGTCGGGCAGTAGGCGATCGCGTCCTCGCCCGTCTCGGCGATCACGTGGAATTCATGCGAGCCGCTGCCGCCGATCGAGCCGTTGTCGGCCGCGACCGCGCGGAACTCGAGGCCGAGGCGGGTGAAGATCCGCACGTAGGCGTCGTACATCTTCTGGTACGAGGCCTTCAGGCCGTCGCTGTCCTTGTCGAACGAGTACGCGTCCTTCATGATGAACTCGCGGCCGCGCATCACGCCGAAACGCGGGCGGATCTCGTCGCGGAACTTGGTCTGGATCTGATAGAAGTTCACCGGCATCTGCCGGTAGCTCTTGATCTGGTTGCGCGCGATATCGGTGACCACTTCCTCGTGCGTCGGCCCGATCACGAAATCGTTCTGCTTGCGGTCCTTGAAACGCAGCAGCTCGGGGCCGTACTGCTCCCAGCGGCCCGACTCCTGCCACAGCTCCGCGGGCTGCACGGCGGGCATCAGAAGCTCGATCGCCCCGGCCCGGTTCATTTCCTCACGCACGATCGCCTCGACCTTGCGAATCGAACGCAGGCCGACCGGCAGGTAGTTATAGATGCCGCCGGCGACGCGGCGGATCATGCCGGCGCGCATCATCAGCTTGTGACTGACGATCTCGGCGTCGGCGGGTGCTTCTTTCAGGGTGCCGATGAAGAAACGGGAAGCTTTCATGCGAAGGGTTCCAAAAACGGCGGCTCCACGGGGGCCGCCCGAAAAAGGCCAAGAAGGATTAAAGGCTGCGCGCGACGAACGACGATGGCGCAGACGACTGACAGACAATTCGGGGACAGTTTAGTTGACGCACCCCGCCCGGAATCGCTCCGTTCCGGTGCGCGGCGCCCGTTATCTGTTTATAATCAAAGCAATTTTAAAGGATTCGAAGGTGGTTGTATGCTGGATCGTGAAGGCTTTCGCCCGAACGTCGGCATCATCCTCTTGAACGCGCGCAACGAGGTGTTTTGGGGCAAGCGGATCCGCGAGCATTCCTGGCAGTTTCCTCAAGGGGGGATCAAGTATGGCGAGACCCCCATGCAGGCGATGTACCGGGAATTGCACGAGGAAACCGGGCTGCATCCGGAACACGTCAAGGTGATCGGCCGCACACGCGACTGGTTGCGTTATGAGGTGCCTGACAAGTTCATCAAGCGCGAGGTGCGCGGCCATTATCGCGGGCAGAAACAGATCTGGTTCCTGCTGCGCATGGTCGGCCGCGATTGCGACATCTGCCTGCGGGCGACGGATCATCCGGAGTTCGCTGCATGGCGCTGGAACGAGTACTGGGTACCCCTTGACGCGGTGATCGAGTTCAAGCGGGATGTGTATCAGCTGGCGTTGACGGAACTGTCGCGTTTTCTGCGCCGCCCGGCGCAGCGGCCCGACAAGCCGCGCCATCCGCGCGGCTCTCATGCGCCGCACGACGCGGATGCGTTGGCGGTCGATGCGAGCGTGAGCGTGACCGTGATCGACACGACGGTGATCTGTTCCGAAGTCGAGATCGGCGCGAACACACTCGACGAACCGCCCCGGCTGACCCTGCGCGACTGACGCGCGGGCCCAATCGAGTTGAACCTGCATGACCGGGCGCGGCGCCAATGCCGCGCCCTTTTTTACGAGGAATGCATATTGAAAGCGATGGCTCTCGCCGTGGCGTCGGTCGCCACGGTCGCGGTTCTGGCCGGCTGTGCGCATTCGAACACGCCGTCCAACAAGGATGACAGCGCGTTCGTGTACCTGCTCGACCGCCAGCCCCAGTGGACCGAGAACAAGGTCGACACCCTCCCGCCCTTGCCGCAGAACGGCAATCTGCTGCCCTTCAACGTCTCGCAGAACACCCCGCTCACGTTCGCCGTCGACGCGAAGTCGCTCGAGGTCGGCACCGACGGCGTGGTGCGCTACGCGGTGGTCGTCACGAGCCCGGCCGGCGCGCGCAACGTGAACTACGAAGGGATCCGCTGCGACACCTATGAATGGCGCCAGTACGCGAGCCTGAACGCCGACCACGACGGCTGGGACCGCACCGTCGAGAACGACTGGCGGCGCATCGAGAACGGCGAGCTGAACGCGTATCACGCGGCGCTCTACCAGGATTACTTCTGCGCGAACAAGATGCCGCTCGGCAAGACCGCGACGATCATCGAGAACATCCGCTATCACCGCACCGCGCTGAACCAGATCCGCTGACCTGCGCTCAGCCAGGTTGCGCCAACGAAAAGCACCGCTTCCGCGGGGCTTTTTTTCGTGTCGCGCAGGCGCTCGCCTGCGCGCCTAGACGAGCACGAGGTTGTCGCGATGGATCAGCTCGGGCTCGAGCATGTAGCCGAGCACCGACTCGATCTCGCCGCTCGGCTTGCGCTGGATCAGCTTGGCCTCGGCGCTGCTGTAGTTGGTGAGCCCGCGCGCGACCTCGCGGCCGGCATCGTCGACGCAGGCGATCACCTCGCCGCGCGCGAACACGCCCTGCACCGCCACCACGCCGATCGGCAGCAGGCTCTTGCCGCCCGCCGTCAGTTTGTCGACCGCGCCCGCATCGATCACGACGTGGCCGCGCACCTGCAGGTGATCGGCCATCCACTGCTTGCGCGCCGCGAGCCGCGCCGTGCGCGCGATCAGCTGCGTGCCGATCGCCTCGCCGCCCGCGAGCCGCACCAGCACGTCCGCCTCGCGGCCGCTCGCGATCACGGTGTTCGCGCCGCTGTGCGCCGCGCGCTTCGCGGCGAGGATCTTGGTCAGCATCCCGCCGCGGCCCAGGCTCGAGCCGGCGCCGCCCGCCATCGCCTCGAGTTCCGGCGCGCCCGCGCTCGCCTCGGCGACCAGGGTCGCGGCCGGATCCTTGCGCGGATCGGCGGTGAACAAACCCGACTGATCGGTGAGGATCACGAGCGCATCGCCTTCGATCAGGTTCGCGACGAGCGCGCCCAGCGTGTCGTTGTCGCCGAACTTGATTTCGTCGGTAACGACCGTGTCGTTCTCGTTGATGATCGGCACGACGCCCAGCCGCAGCAGCGTCAGCAGCGTCGAGCGCGCGTTCAGGTAGCGTTCGCGGTCGGCCAGGTCGGCGTGCGTGAGCAGGATCTGCGCGGTGCGGATGCCGTGCTCGGCGAAACGGCTCTCATAGACCTGCGCGAGACCCATCTGCCCGACGGCCGCCGCCGCCTGCAATTCGTCGATCTCGCGCGGCCGCTTGCTCCAGCCGAGGCGCTGCATCCCCTCGGCGATCGCCCCCGAACTCACCAGCACGACTTCCTTGCCGTTCGCGCGCAACGCGGCGATCTGGGCGGCCCAGCGGCCGATCGCAGCATGGTCGAGCCCCCGTCCGTCGTTGGTGACGAGACTGGACCCCACTTTCACTACCAGCCGCTTCGAATCGGCAATGATCGAACGCATCGTGCTTGGTCTCCTTGGATGCTGCGCGATTGAATCGGGCGGCCGCCCGCCGCCCGCCTTCGGCATGGGTCGTCGGGGCGTGCCGCGGACGATCGGGTCAGGACGCGTCCGGCTCCGCCTCGGGCTTGGCCGCACCCGGCTCGTCGCGGAAACGCACGTCGGAGGCGAGGTCTTCCGCCTCCGCCGCGCGAGGTGCGTCGGAATGGGCCGACACGTAGTCGTACACCGCGTAGACGAGGTTCTCGCAGCCCTGCCCGGTCAGCGCCGAGATCTCGAACACCGGACCTTGCCAGCCGAAGCGTTCGACGAAATCCGCGACCCGCGCGCGGCGCTCGTCCTCGGGCACCATGTCGAGCTTGTTCAACACCAGCCAGCGCGGCTTCTCATACAGCGCCTCGTCGTACTTGCGCAGCTCGCCGACGATCGCCTTCGCCTCCGCGACCGGATCGACGCTCTCGTCGAACGGCGCGAGATCGACCAGATGCAGCAGTACGCCGGTGCGCTGCAGGTGACGCAGGAACTGGTGACCGAGCCCCGCGCCTTCCGCCGCGCCTTCGATCAGGCCCGGAATATCGGCGATCACGAAGCTCTTGCTCGGGCCGACGCGCACCACGCCGAGATTCGGCGCGAGGGTCGTGAACGGATAGTCGGCGATCTTCGGCTTCGCGTTCGACACCGACGAGATGAAGGTCGACTTGCCTGCGTTCGGCATGCCGAGCAGGCCGACGTCGGCCAGCACCTTCAGCTCCAGGCGCAGCATGCGGCGTTCGCCCGGCTTGCCCTCGGTCTTCTGGCGCGGCGCGCGGTTCGTGCTCGACTTGAAGTGCAGGTTGCCGAGGCCGCCCGCGCCGCCCTGCGCGACCTGCACCTTCTGCTCGTGCTCGGTCAGGTCGGCGATCAGCTCGCCCGTGTCCATGTCGGTGATCACGGTGCCGACCGGCATGCGCAGCGTGATGTCGTCGCCGCCCTTGCCGTAGCAGTCGGAGCCGCGGCCATTCTCGCCGTTGCGCGCGAGGTGCTTCTTCGCGTAGCGGTAGTCGATCAGCGTGTTGATGTTGCGATCGGCGATCGCGTAGACGCTGCCGCCGCGCCCGCCGTCGCCGCCGTCCGGTCCGCCGAACGGAACGAATTTCTCGCGGCGCATCGACGCGCTGCCATCGCCTCCGTCGCCGGCGATGACTTCGATTCGCGCTTCGTCAATGAACTTCATTCGTTACTCCGTCCAGTATTTCCAGATATTGTGCCGCGAGCCGCCGTACTTGACCAATCGGTCGCGGAGGCGCGCCTGCGGGCGCGCCAATGAAAAAGGCCCCGCCAAAGCTGCGGGGCCTTTCGGCTTCGAAGCCCGGGCTGCCTGACTTAGGCAGCGACCGGAACGACGTTGACCATGTGCTTCTTGTCTGCGCCCTTGGTCCCGAACTTCACGTGACCATCGACCAGTGCGAACAGCGTGTGGTCCTTGCCCATGCCGACGTTGTCGCCGGGATGCATGCGCGTACCGCGCTGACGCACGATGATGCTGCCGGCGTTGATCGCCTGGCCGCCGTACACCTTCACGCCGAGACGCTTCGACTCGGAGTCGCGGCCATTCCGGGAAGAGCCGCCTGCCTTTTTGTGTGCCATCTGTTTGCTCCTTGCCCGAGGCGCTTACGCGTTGATCGCGTCGTTGCGCAGCTCGGTGTAGTTCTGGCGGTGGCCAGCGTGCTTTTGGTAGTGCTTCCGGCGACGCATCTTGAAGATGGTGACCTTGGCATGACGACCGTGAGATACGACGGTAGCCTTGACGGAAGCCCCACTGACCAGCGGCGTACCGAACTTAATCGATTCGCCTTCGCCCACTGCGAGAACCTGGTCGAGCGTGATTTCAGCGTCAATGTCTGCCGGTATCTGTTCTACTTTCAATTTTTCGCCAACGGCAACTTTGTACTGCTTGCCGCCGGTTTTTATGACCGCGTACATTGAGAACCTCACTCTGGATCTATTTTTCCGCGCACCACGCACGGAAAACGCGTGATTATACATAGAGTTAGCACCGAGGTCAAAACCTGCCGACGCCTCGCGATCCGAGGCCCCCGGCGAGGGCTGCCGAGGGCCGGCGAATCGGGCGCCGCACGCGCAACAGCCCGGTAAACGGGCGATTCGCCTTATAATCCGCCGCACTACCCATTTTCATCATCATGTCGTCGACCGCCACCCCTTCCCTCAGCGCCGCCCACCTGCTCGCTCCGATCGCCAGCGATATGGAACAGGTGAATCGCGTCATCCGGCAAAGCCTCGCGTCCGACGTGCTGCTGATCAACCAGATCGCCGAGTACATCATCGGAGCGGGCGGCAAGCGGCTGCGTCCGGCGCTGCTGCTGCTCGTGGCCGGCGCGCTCGGCGACAGCACGGCGCATCGCCACACGCTCGCGGCCGTCGTCGAGTTCATCCACACCGCCACGCTGCTGCATGACGACGTCGTCGACGAATCGGAGCTGCGGCGCGGCCGCAAGACCGCGAACGCGCTGTTCGGCAACGCGGCCAGCGTGCTCGTGGGCGACTACCTGTATTCGCGCTCGTTCGAGATGATGGTCGGCGTCGGCAAGATGCGCATCATGGAGATCCTGTCGGAAGCCACGACGATCATCTCCGAGGGCGAGGTGCTGCAGCTGCTGAACATGCACGACGCCGACGTCGACGAGACCCGCTACATGCAGGTGATCCGCTACAAGACCGCGAAGCTGTTCGAGGCTTCGGCCCGGCTCGGCGCGGTGCTCGCGGGCGCCGACGCGCCGACCGAGGCCGCAGCCGCCGAATACGGGCGCCGCATCGGCACCGCGTTCCAGATCATGGACGACTGGCTCGACTACACGGGCAGCGCGGAATCGATGGGCAAGAACGCCGGCGACGACCTGCGCGAAGGCAAGCCGACCCTGCCGCTCATCTATCTGATCGAACGCGGCACGCCGGAGCAGGCGACGCTCGCGCGCGAAGCGATCGAACAGGGCGGCACCGATCGCTTCGACACGATCTTCGACGCGATCACGCGTTCGGGCGCGCTCGACCATACGCTGGAATGCGCGCGGCAAGAGGCTCAGGCAGCCGCAGCAGCAATTTCTTCATTTCCCTCTTCCATCTTTAAAAATAGCCTGCTAGAATTATGCTCTTACT
This sequence comes from Burkholderia multivorans, assembly GCF_010645215.1. Taxonomy (GTDB): domain Bacteria; phylum Pseudomonadota; class Gammaproteobacteria; order Burkholderiales; family Burkholderiaceae; genus Burkholderia; species Burkholderia multivorans_A. The sequence continues at coordinate 16,587 of NZ_JAAGNW010000053.1, forward strand.
CGACGTCACGGCAGTCTTGAACGAGACTGAAGCGACGAAAGAGTCCAAATCGGGGTGTAGCTTAGCCTGGTAGAGCGCTACGTTCGGGACGTAGAGGCCGGAGGTTCGAATCCTCTCACCCCGACCAGATTTGAAAAAAAGCCGTCCAGCCCGCTGGACGGCTTTTTTGTTTCCGGCGCTCAGGGGACGTGGCACGCGACACAATCCGCTCCCGCCCCCTCTGCTATAGTTCCTTTCCATTCCTGCCCTTCACTGCCTGCACTGACCTGACGCGTGGACCAAATTCCCTTATGGGCGCAAATCAGCGCCGTCTTCCTGCTTCTCCTCTGCTCCAGCTTCTTCTCCATCTCTGAAACGGCGATGATGGCGCTCAACCGCCATCGGCTGAAACATCTCGCGAGCCAGGGCGCACTCGGCGCCAAGACGACGCAGAGGCTGCTCGCGCGCACCGACCAGTTGCTGAGCGTGATCCTGATCGGCAACAACCTGTTCAACACGATCATCCCGGTCCTGACCACCTCGATCGCGCTGCATACCTTCGGCCGCGACAACTTCGTGCTGTCGATCGCGACCGGCCTCGTTGCGTTCCTGATCATCGTGTTCGCGGAAATCACCCCGAAGATCGTCGGCGCGAGCTTTCCCGAGCGGATCGCGCTGCCCGCCAGCGTCGTGATCGCCCCGCTGATGCGCCTCCTGATGCCGCTCGTGTGGCTCGTCAATGCGCTCGCCGGCGCGATCCTCGCGCTGCTGCGCATCAATACCAAGGGCGCCCGCGACCAGCGGCTGTCGGCCGAAGAGCTGCGCACCGTCGTGCTGGAATCCGGCAGCTTCATGCCGACCCAGCACCGCAGCATCCTGCTGAACCTGTTCGACCTCGAGAACATCACCGTCGACGACGTGATGATCCCGCGCCGCCAGATCGAGTCGCTCAACTTCTACGCGCCGCTCGACGACGTCCTGCACCAGCTCGAGACCTGTTATCACAACCGCCTCGTGGTCTACGAGGGCGACGTCGACAAGGTGCTCGGCGTGCTGCACGTGCGCAAGACGCTGACCGCGCTGCACAACCAGGACTTCGACCGCGAGACGCTGCGCGAACTGCTCGCCGAGCCGTACTACGTGCCGTCCGGCACGCCGGTGTTCCAGCAGCTCAAGTACTTCCAGGAAAGCCGCCAGCGTACCGCGCTCGTCGTCAACGAATACGGCGAACTGGAAGGACTCGTCACGCCCGAGGACATCATCGAGGAGCTGATCGGCGAATTCACCACCTCGATGCCGCGCACCGAAGGCACGAACGGCGGCTGGAACGCCGACGGCGAATGCATCGTGTCCGGCAGCATGCCGCTGCGCGAGCTGAACCGCTGGCTGGGCCTGAGCCTGCCGACCGACGGCCCGAAGACGCTCAACGGCCTGATCCTCGAAGTGCTCGAGGAAATCCCGGACGACGACGTGTGCCTGAAGATCGGCGACGTGATGCTCGAAGTGATGCGCAGCGACGATCAGGCCGTGCGTACGGTCAAGCTCTTCAAGCCGCGCGCGCCGCGCGCCGGCCGCACGCTGCGCGCCTGACCGAACGGCCGACTGCCGCGCGCGGCGCACGCGCGCGATGATCGACGCATCGCTCCCAGCAGGCGGCCGCGAGGCCGGTTCCGATGTCGTCCATTCCGTTCGCGCCGGCCGCCTGGCCGGTCACCCCCTCCGCCCATCCGGTTCCGAGCGCCGGCGCAACCGCCGACGACGCGCCGGCGGTTGCGCTGCTGGCCGGCCTGCTGCTGGCCGCGCACCAGCGCAACGCATCCGATCTCCATCTCGAACCGTCCGAGCACGCGTGGCGCGTGCGGCTCCGCATCCACGGCGTACTGCACGCGTTCGCGCATCCGCCCGCGCACCTGCGCGACGCGGTCGTCACGCGCGTCAAGGTGCTCGCACGCATGGCCGTCGCGGAGCGCCGCGTGCCGCAGGACGGCCGCCTGCGGCTCACGCTCGCGCCCGGGCTGCGCGGCGACTACCGCGTCAGCTCGCTGCCGACGCTGTACGGCGAAAAGCTCGTACTGCGTCGTCTCGACACGCTGCCCGCCGTCCTGTCGCTGCCCACGCTGGGCATCGCGCCCGCCGGCGCGCGCGCGATCGAGGCCGCGCTCGATGCGCCGCACGGGCTCGTCCTCGTCACGGGGCCGACCGGCAGCGGCAAGACGCTGTCGCTCTACAGCTTCCTGCAGCGGCTCAACCACGCCTCGCGCAATCTCTGTACGGTCGAGGATCCCGCGGAGATCCAGCTCGACGGCGTGAACCAGGTCGGCGTGCGCGACAAGGCCGGGCTCACCTTCGCGGTCGCGCTGCGCGCGCTGCTGCGCCAGGATCCCGATGTGATCATGGTCGGCGAGATCCGCGACTTCGAAACCGCCGACGTCGCGCTCAAGGCCGCGCAGACCGGCCACCTCGTGCTCTCGACGCTGCACACGCACGACGCGCCCGCCGCGATCACCCGCCTGCTCGACATCGGCGTCGCGCCCTACAATCTCGCCGCCGCGCTGCAGCTCGCCACCGCCCAGCGGCTCCTGCGCCTGCTCTGCACCGGCTGCCGCGCGCCGTCCGACGCCCCGCCCGCCGCCCTGCGCGAAGCCGGCCTCGACGCCGCCGCGCTGGCGGCCGGCTGGCGGCCGTTTCGCTCGGTCGGCTGCGCGGCCTGCCACGGCATCGGCTACCGGGGGCGCATCGGCATCCATCAGGTGATGCCGCTGTCTCCCGCGCTGCGCGAACTGATCGTCGCGCGCGCGAGCCATCATGCGCTCGCACGCCAGGCCCGCGACGACGGCATGCCCTCGCTGCGCGACGCGGCGCTCGCTCGCGTCGCCGACGGCTCGACGAGCCTGAGCGAAGCGCTCGCGGCCACCGCTGCGCCATGAGCGCGCCCGAGCCGCCGCCGCTCGAATCGCGCTTTCGCTGGTCGGGCTTCGACGTCGAGGGCGCGCGCCGACGCGGCACCCTGATCGCCGCGACGCCGGGCAGCGCGCGCGCCGCGCTGCGGCGCGACGGCATCACCGTGCTCGCGCTGGAAGCGCGCGGAACCGCGCCGCGCCCGCGCGTGCGCGCGCATGACGTCACCCGCTTCGCGCGCCAGCTCGCGAGCCTGTTGCAGGCCGGCCTGCCGCTCGCGCCGGCGCTCGACCTGTTCGCGCAGGCTGCCGCGCGCGACGGCATCGCGCGCAGCGCGGACGGGCTCGGCCGCGACATCGTCGCGGGCCGCCCGCTGTCGGACGCGCTGCGCCGCTATCCGCGGCAATTCGGCCCCCTGTTCCGGCAACTGATCCTGATCGGCGAGCAATCGGGCACGCTCGCCGCCGTGCTCGCGCGCCTCGCCGACGACCGCGAACGCGCGGCGGCCCAACGCAGCCGGGTGCGCGCGGCGCTCGCCTACCCCGGCGCGGTCCTGTCGTTCGCGTGCGCGCTCACCGCCGCGCTGCTGCTGTGGGTCGTGCCGACCTTCGCACAGATCTTCGAAGGCTTCGGCGCCGCCCTGCCCGCGCCGACGCGCGCAGTCCTCGCGCTGTCGGGCGGGCTCGCGCGCTGGGGCCCGCCCGCCGCGCTGGCGGCGGCGCTCTTCGCCGCCGGGGCCGGCCACGCGCGGCGGCGCTCGGCCGCCGCGCGGCTCGCGGCGGCCCGGTTCGCCTTGCGGATCCCGCTCGCGGGGCCGCTGCTGCGCACCCTGGCCGCCGCCCGCTGGAGCCGGGCGCTCGGCACCCTGCTCGGCGCCGGCACGCCGCTCGTCGACGCCTTCGCGTCGCTCGCGCAGGCAACCGGCAATCCGGTCTTCGATCAGGCGACGGCCGATATCGCAAGGCGGCTGCGGCACGGCGAACGGCTCGCGAGCGCGATGCGCGCCGCAGCCTGCTTTCCCGACCCGGTGGTCCAGCCGATCGCCGTGGCCGAGGAAACCGGCACGCTCGACGCAATGCTGGTCGACATCGCGGCCCTGTGCGATCGTCAGGTCGACGAGCGCCTCGACCTGCTCGCGAGCGTGTGCGAGCCGCTCGTGATCGTGGTGCTGGGCGCGCTGGTCGGTGCGCTCGTGATCGCGATGTACCTGCCGATCGTCCAGCTCGGCAACGTGGTGTAGCATCGCAGCCGAATCTGTCTCCTATTAGCCATGGCCCTTTCATCGATGATCTTCACGCCGTTCTACGCCGACCCGTTCGCGCCCGCCGGCGGACCGTTGGCCGCCTTCGCCGCGCTACCGGCCGGGTTCCGCTACGGCTTCGCGATCGTGCTCGGACTCGTGATCGGCAGCTTCATCAACGTCGTCGCGCACCGCCTGCCGATCATGATGAAGCGCGCCTGGCAGGCCGAAATCGGCGAGGCGACCGGCGAGCCCGCCGAGCCCGACGACGGCCTGCCCGCGCGCTACAACCTGTGGGTGCCGCGCAGCGCGTGTCCGCATTGCGGCCATGTGCTGCGCGCCTGGGAGAACGTACCGGTGCTCGGCTACCTCGCGCTGCGCGGCCGCTGCGCGCAGTGCCGCGCGCCGATCGGGGCGCGCTATCCGCTCGTCGAGCTGGCGAGCGGCGCGCTCGCGGCCGGGTCGCTCGCGGTGTTCGGCCCGGGCGGCACGGCGCTCGCCGCATTCGGCCTGTGCGCGACGCTGCTCGCGATGAGCGCGATCGACATCCAGACCGGCTTCCTGCCCGACTCGCTGACGCTGCCGCTGCTGTGGGCCGGGCTCACGGTCAATCTGTGGGGCACCTTCGCCAGCCTGCATGCGGCGGTGATCGGCGCGATCGCGGGCTACCTGTTCCTGTGGTGCATCTTCTGGCTGTTCAAATGGCTGCGCGGCATCGAGGGCATCGGCTACGGCGACCTGAAGCTCCTCGCCGCACTCGGCGCCTGGCTCGGCTGGGAAGCGCTGCCGCAGGTGGTGCTGATCTCCGCGGTCGCGGGCGCGGCCATCGGGCTCATCGCCACCTGGCGCGGCCGGATGCGTTTCGAGGAACCGCTGCCGTTCGGCCCGTTCCTCGCGCTCGGCGGCGTGGCGACGCTGTTCGCCGGCACGCCGTTCTATCTCGTGCTCGGAGGCTGACCGCATGTACTCGATCGGACTGACGGGCGGCATCGGCAGCGGCAAGACGACCGTCGCCGACCTGCTCGGCGAGCAGGGCGCCTCGCTCGTCGACACCGACGAGATCGCGCATCGGATCACCGCGCCGCACGGCGCCGCGATGCCGGCCATCGCGCGCGAGTTCGGGCCCGACTTCGTGACGCCCGACGGCGCGCTCGATCGCGCGAAGATGCGCGCACTCGTGTTCAGCGACGAACCCGCGCGCCGCCGGCTCGAAGCGATCACGCATCCGCTGATCCGCACCGCCACCGACGACGCGGCGCGCGCGGCGCAGGGGCCCTATCTCGTTTATGTGGTGCCGCTGCTGATCGAATCCGGTGCATGGCAGGCGCGCGTTGCGCGCGTGCTCGTCGTCGATTGCGAAGTCGAGACCCAGATTCGCCGCGTGATGCAGCGCAACGGTTTCACGCGCACGCAGGTGGAAGCGATCGTCGCGCGCCAGGCCACGCGCGCCGCGCGGCTCGCCGCGGCCGACGACGTGATCGTCAACGAGAACGCGCCGCGCGCGCAACTCGCGGCGCGCGTCGCGGCATTGCACCAGCGCTATCTCGCGTACGCCGCCGCTTCAAACTGACGCGGCCGTCAGCTTGCGCGCCCTGCGGCGCATGCGGCCCGAAAAGGCGCGATTGCTAGGGTAGGTCGCGGGCATTAGAATGTCCTGCAGTTCCGTCACCCCCATCGCGAGAGGCATGCGCGCTTGATCCTTTACGAGTATCCGTTCAACGAACGAATCCGCACGCTGCTGCGTCTCGAAGATTTGTTCGAGCGCTTCGCGTTCTTCATGGCACAAGAAGACGCGAGAGAGCATCATGTCGCGCTGACGACGCTGTTCGAAATTGCCGAGGTCGCCGGCCGCGCGGATCTGAAGTCGGATCTGATGAAGGAACTCGAACGCCAGCGCCAGACGCTCACGCCGTTTCGCGGCAATCCCGGCATCGAGCAGAATGCACTCGAAACCGTGTTGGGCGAGATCGAGCAGACGCTCGCGCATCTCGCACAGATGCAGGGCAAGACCGGCCAGCATCTGACCGACAACGAATGGCTCGCCAGCATCCGCAGCCGTGCGGTAATTCCCGGCGGCACCTGCAAGTTCGACCTCCCGTCCTATTACGCGTGGCAGCAGTGGCCGGCAGAGCAGCGCCGCCACGACATCGCGAAATGGGCGAAGGTAATGGCGATGCAGGGCAGCTATCAGCAGATGCTGTCCGGCCGCTCCTACCAGCTCATGCAGGTCAGGGTGCCGTCCGAGTTGCGCGTGATTCCCGAGGCCAGCGCGAACAAATACATGCTGTGGGTGCGCTTCACCACGCAGGACGGCGATGTCCGGCCGCGCGCGGTCGATATCGACGTGCCGTTCCAGCTCACGCTTTGCAACCTGTAGCGGCATCGCGCCGCTCCCATCGCTTTTCTTTCGTATGACTACCGTCGTGAAATGTCCGTCCTGCGGCGCCGAGGTGCGCTGGACGCCCGAGAATCGCTTCCGTCCCTTCTGTTCGGCCCGCTGCAAGCAGCTCGACCTCGGCGCCTGGGCCGCGGAAAAGTACCGGATCGGGACGACGGACGACGAGCCGTCGTCCGAGGAAACGCCGTCGTCCGAACCGGACGACCGGCACAACTGACGCCGCCGCATCGCGCGGCGGCGCGGCGCCGCTTACTGGCGCGCCTCGTCCTGCGCGAGCCGTTCGAGCACCGGCAGGGCCGCCGGCAACAGCGGCGCGACCTCGACCGGCAGCCGCTGCCAGACGAACGCCTGCCCTTCGCGGCTGTGCGGTTCGCCCGTCCAGCCCGTCACCTTGCAGAAGTAGAGCCGCACGTACGCGTGCGGATAGTCGTGTTCGAGCGTGTGCCAGCGCGCGCTCGCGGTCACGACGATGCCCAGTTCCTCGTGCAGTTCGCGCGCGAGCGCCTCCTCGACGCTTTCGCCCGCTTCGAGCTTGCCGCCCGGGAATTCCCAGTAGCCTTCATACGGCTTGCCCTTGAGCCGCTGCGCGAGCAGGTAGCGGCCGTCCGGCTGCACCAGCACGCCCACCGCCACCTCGGTCACCTTGCGGCCGTCCGGCGCGGCCGGCTTCAGTCCTTCGGTCATGCATTCTCCTTGCGGCCCGACCAGTCGCGGGCGAATTGCCATGCCACGCGCCCCGAACGGGACCCGCGCTCCAGCGCCCACACGAGCGCATCGCCGCGCGCCGCCTCGACTTCGTCGCCGCCGCAGCCGAAATGGCGCAGCCAATGGCCGACGATCGCCAGGTAATCGTCCTGCTTGAACGGGTAGAAGCTCACCCACAGCCCGAAGCGCTCCGACAGCGAGATCTTCTCCTCCACCACCTCGCCCGGATGGATTTCGCCATCGGGCAGGTGCTTGTAGGTCTCGTTGTCGCTCATGTACTCGGGCAGCAGATGCCGGCGATTCGAGGTCGCGTAGATCAGCACGTTGTCCGACTGCGCGGCCACCGAGCCGTCGAGCGCGACCTTGAGCGCCTTGTAGCCCGACTCGCCCTCCTCGAACGACAGGTCGTCGCAGAACACGATGAAGCGTTCCGGACGCGCCGCGATCAGGTCGACGATGTCGCCGAGGTCGTGCAGGTCGTCCTTGTCGACTTCGATGAGGCGCAGGCCCTCGTCCGCGTAGGCGTTCAGGCAGGCCTTGATCAGCGACGACTTGCCGGTGCCGCGCGCGCCCGTCAGCAACACGTTGTTCGCGGGCTTGCGCTGCACGAACTGGCGCGTGTTCCGCTCGATCAGGCCCTTCTGGCGATCGATGTTCTGCAGGTCGTCGAGCGCGATCGCCGACACCATGGGCACCGGCTGGAGATAGCCGCGCCCCTGGCGCTTGCGCCAGCGGAACGCATGGGCCGCGCTCCAGTCGATCGCAGCGGGCGGCGGCGGCAACAGCGCCTCCACGCGGGCGAGGAGCGCGTCCGCGCGCGCCAGGAATTGATCGAGCTTGTCCATCCGGAGGTCCTCGCGAT
>NZ_JAAGNW010000053.1:24678-30797 GCF_010645215.1 Burkholderia multivorans
TGCGCGTCGCCACGGCCGAGCAGCACCCGGATCGTGATCTCGCTCTGCTTCATCACGCGCTGGCCGTCTTCTTCCTGGTAGGCCGGGTTGCGCCCGCCCGCCTTGGCGACGAGCACGTCGTCGAGATAGAGGTCGATCGTGCCGACGTCGAGATCCGTCACGCCCGCGTAGCCGATCGCCGCGAGGATCCGGCCCAGATTCGGGTCCGACGCGTAGAACGCGGTCTTCACGAGCGGCGAGTGGCCGATCGCATAGGCGATCTGCCGGCATTCGGCGACGTCGCGGCCGCCCTCGACCTGCACGGTCATGAACTTGGTCGCGCCCTCGCCATCGCGCACGATCAGCTGCGACAGGGTCTGCGCCACTTCCGTGACGGCGTCGCGCAGCGCCGCATAGGCGGGCGACGCGGTCGAGGTGATCGCGGGCAGGCTCGACTTGCCGGACGCCAGCAGGATGAACGAGTCGTTGGTCGAGGTGTCGCCGTCGATCGTGATGCAGTTGAACGAGCGATCCGCCACTTCCTTCACGAGCGTGTCGAGCACGGGCTGCGCGACCGCCGCATCCAAGGCGAGGAAGCCGAGCATCGTCGCCATGTTCGGCTTGATCATCCCGGCGCCCTTGCTGATGCCCGTCAGCGTGACCGTGTGGCCGTCGATCGTCACCTGCCGCGACGCGGCTTTCGGCAGCGTATCGGTGGTCATGATCGCCTGCGCGGCTTCGTACCAGTGCGCGCCCGCCCGGCTGCCGAGCGCGGCGGGCAGGCCCGCCTTCAGGCGCTCGATCGGCAGCGGCTCGAGGATCACGCCGGTCGAGAACGGCAGCACCTGCGCCGGCTCGAGGCCGGCGAGCCGCGCGAGTTCCTCGCAGGTCTCGCGGGCATGCGCGAGGCCCGGCTCGCCCGTGCCCGCATTCGCGTTGCCGGTATTGACGACGAGCGCGCGGATGCCGGCGCCGCCGGCGCGCACCTTGGCCAGGTGCTCGCGGCAGACCGTCACCGGCGCGGCGCAGAAGCGGTTCTCGGTGAACACGCCCGCGACGGTCGCGCCGTCTTCGACGGACACGACGAGGACATCCTTGCGATTCGGCTTGCGGATCTGGGCCTCGGCCCAGCCCAGCGTGACGCCGGCGACGGGATGCAGTTGCGCGGGATCGATCGAGGGGAAATTCACAGCCATGTGAAACACCTGCCGGAAAGCGCGAGGCCGGCCCGAGCCGGCATCGCAGGATTGAACGGACCGACGGCCCGCCTGGGCGGGCCGCCGCTCATACTTCGGATGGCGCCGGATGCGTGCGGCGCGCACGCGGCGCGCCGCCCACGATCATGACAGCTTGCCGTGACAGTGCTTGTACTTCTTGCCGCTGCCGCACGGGCACGGATCGTTGCGCCCGACCTTCGGCACGTCGCCGTCCATCGTCGCCGCGCCGCCCGCCGCGGCCGCCGCGATCTCGGCCACCGCGACGCCGCCGACCGCACCCGCCGCTGCGCCGGTATCCGTGTAATCGGCGTGACGGAACTCGACGTTCTCGAGATGGCCGCCCTGCTCCTCGAGCTGCTCGGCCGCCTCTTCGAGTTGCTCCGGCGACTGGATCTGCACGTTCATCACGACCCGCGTGACTTCCTGCTTGACGGCCTCGAGCATTGCGGCGAACAGCTCGAACGCCTCGCGCTTGTATTCCTGCTTGGGGTTCTTCTGCGCATAGCCGCGCAGGTGGATGCCCTGGCGCAGGTGGTCGAGCGCCGCCAGGTGCTCGCGCCACAGGCGGTCGAGCGTCTGCAGCATGATCGAGCGCTCGAACGCACTGAACGATTCGCGGCCGACCAGCGCGACCTTCGCCTCGTAGTGCTCGTCGGCGGCCGTCACGACCGCGTCGAGGATCTCGTCCGTGCTGATCGACGACGATTCGTTCACCATTTCCTGGATCGCGAGATCGAGCTGCCAGTCGTTGCGCAGCGCTTCTTCCAGCTCGGGCAGGTCCCACTGTTCCTCGATGCTGCCCGCCGGCACGAACTGGCGCACCACCTCGTTGACCACGCCATGACGCATCGCGCCGATGGTCTCGGCGCTGTCATGCGCCTCGAGCAATTCGTTGCGCTGCTGGTAGATCACCTTGCGCTGATCGTTCGACACGTCGTCGTATTCGAGCAGCTGCTTGCGGATATCGAAGTTGCGCGCCTCGACCTTGCGCTGCGCGGATTCGATCGAACGGGTCACGATGCCGGCTTCGATCGCCTCGCCTTCCGGCATCTTGAGGCGATCCATGATCGCGCGCACGCGGTCGCCCGCGAAGATGCGCAGGAGCGGATCCTCCAGCGACAGGTAGAAGCGCGACGAACCCGGGTCGCCCTGACGGCCGGCGCGGCCGCGCAGCTGGTTGTCGATCCGGCGCGATTCGTGGCGCTCGGTGCCGATGATGTGCAGACCGCCCGCGGTCTTCACCTGCTCGTGCAGCGCTTCCCATTCGTCGTGCAGCTGCTGGATCCGGCGCGCCTTCTCGTCGGCCGGGATCGCGTCGTCGGCCTCGATCAGGCTCGCCTGCTTCTCGGCATTGCCGCCCAGCACGATGTCGGTGCCGCGGCCCGCCATGTTGGTTGCGATCGTGATGCGCTTCGGCCGGCCGGCCTCGGCGACGATCGCCGCCTCGCGCGCGTGCTGCTTCGCGTTCAGCACCTCGTGCGGCAGCCCGGCCTGCTTGAGCAGGTGCGACAGCAGCTCGGAGTTCTCGATCGAGGTCGTGCCGACCAGCACCGGCTGGCCGCGCTCGTAGCACTCGTGGATGTCGCGGATCACCGCGTCGTAGCGCTCTTTCGCGGTCTTGTAGATCTGGTCCTGGCGGTCGATCCGCTTCGGCACGCGGTTGGTCGGGATCACGACCGTCTCGAGGCCGTAGATCTCGTTGAACTCGAACGCCTCGGTGTCGGCCGTACCGGTCATCCCGGACAGCTTGACGTACATCCGGAAGTAGTTCTGGAACGTGATCGACGCGAGCGTCTGGTTCTCGCTCTGGATCTTCGCGTGCTCCTTCGCCTCGACCGCCTGGTGCAGGCCGTCGGACCAGCGGCGGCCCGCCATCAGGCGGCCCGTGAATTCGTCGACGATGATCACCTCGCCGTTCTGCACCACGTAGTGCTGGTCGCGGTGGAACAGCGTGTGCGCGCGCAGCGCCGCGTACACGTGGTGCATCAGCGTGATGTTCTGCGGTGCGTACAGGCTCTCGCCCTCGCCGATCAGGCCCCACTCGGAGAGCAGGCGCTCGGCCTTCTCGTGCCCCGATTCCGTCAGGAACACCTGGCGGGCCTTTTCATCGAGCGTGTAGTCGCCGGGCTTCTCGACGCCCGTGCCGTCGGCCTTCTCCTCGCCGATCTGGCGCTCGAGCAGCGGCGGCAGCGCGTTCATGCGCACATACAGCTCGGTGTGGTCTTCCGCCTGGCCGGAGATGATGAGCGGCGTGCGCGCCTCGTCGATCAGGATCGAGTCGACCTCGTCGACGATCGCGAAATTGAGCGGCCGCTGCACCCGCGCGTCGGTCTCGTAGACCATGTTGTCGCGCAGGTAGTCGAAACCGAATTCGTTGTTGGTGCCGTAGGTGATGTCGGACGCGTAGGCCTGCTGCTTCTGGTCGTGCTCCATCTGCGACAGGTTGATGCCGACCGAGAGCCCGAGGAAGTTGTAGAGCCGCCCCATCCACTCGGCGTCACGCTGCGCGAGGTAGTCGTTCACGGTCACGACGTGCACGCCGCGCCCGGACAGCGCGTTCAGGTAGGCCGCGAGCGTCGCGACGAGCGTCTTGCCCTCGCCGGTGCGCATTTCCGCGATCTTGCCGTAGTGCAGCACCATGCCGCCGATCAGCTGCACGTCGAAGTGGCGCATCTTCAGCACCCGCCGGCTCGCCTCGCGGCACACGGCGAACGCCTCGGGCAGCAGCTTGTCGAGCGACTCGCCGCCCGCGACACGCTGGCGGAACTCATCCGTCTTGCCGCGCAACTGGTCGTCCGTCAGCTGCTCGATCTGCGTTTCCAACGCATTGATCGTAGCGACGGTCTTTTGGTATTGCTTGACGAGCCGCTGGTTGCGGCTGCCAAAAATCTTCTGGAGAAAACCGGTTGTCATCGGATCGGGTGTGCGTCGCTGCAACGGCCCCGGAGTACGGCAGACCTCCCCCGGCGCGCCGAGCCTCGGCGGCTTAACGTATGAGTTGAATTCAAACGAGGAATTTTAGCACGCGCGCTCGCCCACGCCGCGGTCCTCCGCTGACGCCCGCCTTGCGCGGTACAATCGCGTCATCTTTGCCGCTCCACGCCGTCACCGAGTCCATGAACCGTTCCTCGTCGCGCTTCCCGTCGAGCTTCTCGCGCCCGCAGGCCGCAGCCGACGTGCTGAACCGCAGCGACGCCTATGCGGCGCTGCGCGCGGGCGTCGAGCAGGTGGCCGCGCTGCGTCGCGATCTGGCCAGCCTGCTGCCCGACTACCTCGCGAACAATATCGAGCCCGGCTTCATCAAGGAAGGCGTGCTCACGCTGTTCACCGCACACAACGCGCTCGCCGCGCGCCTGCGGCAAGTCGAGCCGCGCCTGCTCGGCGACCTGCAGGCGCGCGGCTGGCCGGTCACGGCCCTGAAGCTGCGGGTGCGCCCGCAGCCCGCGCCCGAACCGCCGCGCATCAAGGAGGCGCGCCTGTCGGCGGCCGGCGCGGATGCGCTGCGCACGCTCGCCGACGCGCTCGAACCGTCGCCGCTGCAGATCGCGCTCGCGCGCATGGCCGCCCGGCACGCGAAACCGCCGCGCTGAGCGCCGCCGGAACGAAAAAAAAGCGACCCGAGGGTCGCTTTTCTCATGGTGCGGGCCGCGCCCGGCGGATCACGCGAACGCAGCCTGCGCGTCGAAGCCGAAGCCGCGCGGCGCGGCCTTCGGATCGTCGAACGACACGATCTCGTAGGCGCTTTCGTCCGCGAGCAGCGCGCGCAGCAGCTGGTTGTTCAGGCCGTGGCCCGACTTGTACGCGGTGTACGACGCGAGGAGCGGATGACCGACCACGTACAGGTCGCCGATCGCGTCGAGCATCTTGTGCTTCACGAACTCGTCGTCGTAGCGCAGGTTGTCGTTGTTCAGGATCCGGTATTCGTCGAGCACGATCGTGTTGTCCATCGTGGCGCCGCGCGCGAGGCCCAGCTCGCGCAGCATCTCGCCCTCGTGCGCGAAGCCGAAGGTGCGCGCGCGCGCGATCTCGCGCACGTACGACGTGTTCGCGAAATCGACTTCCAGTTCCTGCCCCGTCTTGTCGACGGCCGGATGGCGGAAATCGATCGTGAACTTGAGCTTGAAGCCGAAGTACGGGTCGAGGCGCGCGAACTTGTCGCCGTCGCGGATCTCGACCGGCTTCTTCACCTGGATGAAGCGCTTCGGCGCGTTCTGTTCCTCGATGCCGGCGGACTGGATCAGGAACACGAACGAGGCGGCGCTGCCGTCCATGATCGGGATTTCCTCGGCCGTCACGTCGACGTGCAGGTTGTCGATCCCGAGGCCCGCGCACGCGGACATCAAGTGCTCGACCGTCGACACGCGCGCGCCATCCTTCTGCAGCACCGATGCGAGCCGCGTATCGCCGATCGACATCGCCGAGGCCGGGCTGGCCACGGGCGTCGGCAGATCGATGCGCGAAAACACGATGCCCGTGCCGGCGGCAGCGGGGCGGAGCGTGAGTTCGATTTTGCGACCGGAGTGAAGACCAATGCCTACGGTCTTGACGATCGACTTGATGGTGCGCTGCTTCAACATGGTGATCTTCTTCGCGATTGAAGATTTCAATCGGGAGTTTTATTCAATAGACGAGAGTATAGCGTAATTCCCTATTTCACGTCGGCTGCATCGCCGTATCAAACTGTTTCGACACGTTACCCGCGCGGATGCGGGACGGGCCGATGCCCGGAACGGAGGCGTTTCCGGTCATCGGCCCGTAATAAAGCCACGTCGTCAGGGGCCCCGGGCGTTGCCGTCGAGCAACGCCGGCCCCCATTTCAACGCGTCATGCCTGCCAGCACGCTGGCTGCATCGCTGACTTCGAACTTGCCCGGCGCTTCGATCGCCAGCGTCTTGACCACGCCGTCGTCGACCACCATCGCAT
>NZ_JAAGNW010000053.1:30807-36319 GCF_010645215.1 Burkholderia multivorans
CATAGCGCAGGGACCGAATCCCCATGCCACGCGCGGACAAATCCTGCGTAAGTCCCAGCGCATGAGTGAAAGCCGCGCTGCCGTCCGCCATCATGCGCACCTTGCCCGCGGTGTGCAGATCGCGTCCCCAAGCGCCCATCACGAATGCGTCGTTGACGGCCACGCACCAGACCTCGTCGATGCCCGCCGCGCGCAGCGCGTCGGCGTGCTCGAGATAGCCCGGCACATGCTGCGCCGAACAGGTCGGCGTGAACGCGCCCGGCAATCCGAAGATCACCACGCGCCTGCCCGCCGTCTGCTCACGCACGCTGCAGGCGTTCGGCCCCAGCGTGCAGCCTGCACGCGCTTCGTCGATGAACTCGAAGAGCTGCGCGTCGGGCAGCGTGTCGCCCACTTGAATCATGCCTGGTCCTTCATGGCGATACCTTGATCAACCGCGACAGACGGCACGACGCCTGCCCGCTTCGCAGCCGCGAAGAGGGCACGATGCCCGGCCCGGCGTCGCATGCGACGCGGCCTGTCATGCGCCGTTTCCATCCGTCACGTCGGCCCGGCCGCGAAGCGGCCCGGCCTGCCCGTGCGTCAGTCCGCCTGCTTGCGCAGGAAGGCCGGGATGTCGTACGTGTCGACGCCCTTTTCCTGCAGCGCCTGCACGTGCGACGCCGCCGTCTCGCGCGAATTGCGCCACACGGCCGGCGTGTCGAGCGCGCCGTAGTCGGCGGCGCTCACGTGCGCCGGCGCGTAGCTGTGCGCCACCGCGCTGATCGGCTGGTTGTCCGTGCCGGTGCGCAGCAGCGTCATCGGCGCCGACTGCTGCTTCTTCGCCGCGCGGCCGAGGCCCGTCGCGACCACCGTCACGCGCAGCGCCTCGCCCCTCGCGTCGTCGTACACCGCACCGAAGATCACCGTGGCGTCGTCGGCCGCGTAGCTCTTGATGGTGTTCATCACTTCGCGGGTTTCCGACAGGCGCAGCGAACGGCTCGACGTGATGTTCACCAGCACGCCGCGCGCGCCCGACAGGTCGACGCCCTCGAGCAGCGGGCTCGCGACCGCCTGCTCGGCGGCGAGGCGCGCGCGATCGACGCCGGCGACCGTCGCCGTGCCCATCATCGCCTTGCCCTGCTCGCCCATCACCGTCTTCACGTCCTCGAAGTCGACGTTCACCAGACCATCGACATTGATGATCTCGGCGATGCCGGCCACGGCGTTGTTGAGTACGTCGTCAGCGCACTGGAAGCACTTGTCCATCTCGGCGTCGTCGCCCATCACCTCGAACAGCTTGTCGTTCAGCACGACGATCAGCGAGTCGACGTGATCCTCCAGTTGCTGCGCGCCGGCTTCCGCCACGCGCATCCGCTTGCCGCCTTCGAATTCGAACGGCTTGCTCACGACACCCACCGTCAGGATGCCCATTTCCTTCGCGATCTGCGCGACCACGGGCGCGGCGCCCGTGCCCGTGCCGCCGCCCATGCCGGCGGTGATGAACACCATGTGCGCGCCGCGCAGTGAATCGGCGATGCGCTCGCGCGCCTCTTCCGCCGACGCACGGCCCATCTCCGGCTTCGCGCCGGCGCCGAGGCCGGTGCCACCGAGCTGGATCACGTTCGGCGCGCGCGAACGCGACAGCGCCTGCGCGTCCGTGTTCATCACGACGAAGTCGACGCCCTGCACCCCGCGGTTGATCATGTGCTGCACGGCATTGCCGCCAGCGCCGCCAACGCCGATCACCTTGATGACCGTGCCGTTGGTTTCGGTTTCCAGCATTTCGAATTCCATTGTTGCCTCCGTCAAGAAAAAAACTCTGGCGTTATTCGGCAGAAGATCGGGCAACCCTCTGTCGCGCGCCGGCCACCAGTACCGGCGCGAGTTTCAAATCGATTAGAAGTTGCTCAGGAACCAGTCCTTCATCCGCGTGAAGATCTGGCCGGCCGAGCCGGATTGCACCGCGACCTTGCGGCCGCGCGTGCGCTGTGCGCTGCCTTCGACGAGCAGCCCCATCGCGGTCGAGTAGCGCGGATTGCGCACCACGTCCGCGAGACCGCCCGCGTATTCCGGCGCGCCGATTCGCACCGGTTTGAGGAAAATGTCTTCGCCGAGTTCGACCATCCCGGGCATCATCGCCGCGCCGCCAGTCAGCACGACACCGGAACTAAGTAACTCTTCGTAACCGGACTCGCGCACGACCTGCTGCACGAGCGAGAACAGCTCTTCGACGCGCGGCTCGATCACCGCGGCGAGCGCCTGCCGCGACAGCGTGCGCGGACCGCGCTCGCCGAGCCCCGGCACCTCGACCATCTCGTCCGGATCGGCCAGCGCCTGCTTCGCGATGCCGTAGCCCACCTTGATGTCTTCCGCATCCGGCGTCGGCGTGCGCAGCGCCATCGCGCTGCCGCTCGTGATCTGGTCGCCCGCGATCGGAATCACGGCCGTGTGGCGGATCGCGCCTTCCGCGAAGATCGCGCTGTCGGTCGTGCCGCCGCCGATGTCGACCAGCACCACGCCGAGGTCCTTCTCGTCCTCGGTCAGCACCGCGAGCGACGACGCGAGCGGCTGCAGGATCAGGTCGTTCACTTCGAGCCCGCAGCGGCGCACGCACTTCACGATGTTCTGCGCGGCGCTGACCGCGCCCGTCACGATGTGCACCTTCACCTCGAGGCGGATGCCGCTCATGCCGATCGGCTCGCGCACGTCCTCCTGGCCGTCGATGATGAATTCCTGCGTGAGGATGTGCAGCACCTGCTGGTCGGTCGGGATGTTGATCGCCTTGGCGGTCTCGATCACGCGGGCGACGTCGGTCTGGGTGACTTCCTTTTCCTTGATCGCGACCATCCCGCTCGAATTGAAGCTGCGGATGTGGCTGCCGGCGATCCCGGTGAAGACGTTGGTGATCTTGCAGTCGGCCATCAGCTCGGCTTCCTCGAGCGCGCGCTGGATCGACTGCACGGTGGCCTCGATGTTCACCACCACGCCTTTCTTCAAGCCCTTCGACTCGCTCTGGCCGAGGCCGATGACCTCGTAGTGTCCCTCGCCCTTCAGCTCCGCGACGACGGCCACCACCTTCGACGTGCCGATGTCGAGGGCAACCAGCAGATCTTTGTAGTCTTTGCTCATAAAGTGCTCTTGCGTGTGATGTCCTGTTACTTCTTGCCCTTGTCGGGTTCGCTCAGGAAGCGCATGCCCGCCGCACGAACCGCGAACCCGTTCGGGTAACGCAGGTCCGCATACTCGATGTCGCCGCCCCAGCGCTGCGTGACGGCCGGCCACGCGGCGACGAGCCGCTGCGTGCGGTCGAACAGCGTCTCGCCGTTGCGCTCCTTGCCCAGCTCCACCTGCATGCCGTTCGACAACTTGACCGTCCACGCATAGCGCGGCGACAGCGTCACCTCCTCCGGCGTCGCCTTGAGCGGCGCGAACCACTTCTTGAAATCGCGATAGCGCATGACCACTTCCTTCGCGCTGCCTTCCGGACCGTCGAACGCGGGCAGGCCCTCTTCCAGCTCGCCCTGGTTCGCGGTGAACAGCTCGCCGTCGGTGCTGACCAGCTGATCGCTGCCCCAGGTGCCCAACGGCTTGTACTCCTCGAGCGTGACAGCGAGCGCGTTCGGCCACACCCGCCGCACGCTCGCATGCCGCACCCACGGCATCTGCTCGAACGCCACCCGCGCGGTGTCCAGGTCGACCGTGAAGAAATTGCCCTTGAGCCGGCCCACCACGCCCGCGCGCACCGTCGGCGCATTGATGTGCTCGGTGTCGCCGTCGATCTGGATCGCGCGCAACGCGAAGGTCGGGCGCTGGATCAGCCAGTAGCACCCCGCGGCCGCCAACGCGAGCAGCAACAGCGCGTACAACGCGCTGGCGGCAAGGTTCAGTTGGCGAACGTTATTCCACATGACTCACATCCGGTTCCGCTTCAGTCTTCCAGTGTCAACGACAGGATCTTCACCACCAGCGCCGAGTAGCTGATGCCGACCGCGCGCGCCGCCTTCGGCGGCAGCGAGTGATCGGTCATCCCCGGCGCCGTGTTCACTTCGAGGAAATACGCGTTGCCCGCCGCGTCGAGCATGAAATCCGCGCGGCCCCAGTCGGTGCAGCCGAGCACGTCGAACGCGCGCCGCGCGAGCCGCTTCAGTTCCGCCTCGCGCGCCTCGCCGAGGCCGCACGGGATCAGGTACTGCGTGTCGTCGGCGACGTACTTCGCGTGATAGTCGTAGAACTCGCCCGCCGGCACGATGCGGATCAGCGGCAGATCGAGATCCGCCGCGATGCACGCGGTGTACTCGCCGCCGCCCTCGATGCTCTTCTCGACGATCACGATCCTGTCGTGCTGCGCCGCTTCCGCCAGCGCGACGGGCAGCGCGGCGGCGTCCTTCACCTTCAGCACCGCGACGCTCGAACCCTCGCTCGCCGGCTTCACGAACAGCGGCAGCCCCAGCTTCGCGACGATCTCCTGCGCGCGCGCGTCGTAGGCGTCGCCGCGCAGCACCGTCTCGAACGGCGGCGTCGGCACGCCGGTCTGCTGCCACACCAGCTTGGTGCGGAACTTGTCGAGGCCGAGCGCCGAGCCGAGCACGCCGCTGCCGGTGTAGCGGATCCCGTAGAAATCGAGCGCGCCCTGGATCTGGCCGTTCTCGCCGTAGCCGCCGTGCAGCGCGTTGAACGCGCGCGCGAAGCCCTCGTCCTTGAGCGCGGCCAGCGGCCGCTCGGACGGATCGAACGGATGGGCGTCGATGCCGGCGTCGCGCAGCCCCTGCACGACCAGCCGGCCCGAGTTGAGCGACACCTCGCGCTCGGCCGACTCGCCGCCGAGCAGCACCGCCACCTTGCCGAATCGTTGCGGATCGATCGCGTTCATCTCATGCCTTCCGTTGCGTGTCCTGCACGAGCTTGCCCGGCACGCCGCCGATCGAGCCCGCACCCATCGTGATCACCACGTCGCCCGGCTGCGCGACCTGCGTGAGCGCCTCCGGCAGCGCGTCGACGCTCGCGACGAGCACCGGCTCGACCTTGCCCGCCGCGCGCACCGCGCGCGACAGCGCGTCGCCGTTGGCGGTCGGGATCGGCGCCTCGCCGGCGGCGTAAACCTCCGTCAACACCAGCGCAGCGACCGTCGACAGCACGTGGACGAAATCCTCGAAGCAATCGCGGGTGCGCGTATAGCGGTGCGGCTGGAACGCCAGCACGAGCCGGCGGCCGGGGAACGCGCCGCGCGCGGCGGCGATCGTCGCGGCCATCTCGACCGGGTGATGGCCGTAGTCGTCGATCAGCGTGTACGCGCCGCCCGCCACCGGGATCTCGCCATGCCGCTGGAAACGGCGGCCGACGCCGTTGAATTCCGCGAGCGCCAGCTGGATCGCTTCGTCCGCGACGCCCAGGTCGGTCGCGATCGCGATCGCCGCGAGCGCGTTCTGCACGTTGTGCAGGCCCGGCAGGTTCAGCACCACCGCGAGCGGCGCGCGCCCTTCGCGCTGCACCGTGAAATGCATGCGGCCGTCGCGCGCGTCGAGGTGCTCGG
>NZ_JAAGNW010000054.1:0-960 GCF_010645215.1 Burkholderia multivorans
GCGCCTCGATGGTCACCGTGCGGCCGCTGTTCACGTCGAGCGCATACAGGCCGAGGCAGCGGTGGCCGGGCAGGCCGAGCCGGTCCGACGTGATCAGGTCGATCGCGTGGTGATCCTCGAGGAAGGTGATGTTCGGATGGCGGCGCGCGCGCTCGCTCAGCGTCGCGAGCACCGCGTGCCCGGTCGCGTCGGCTGCATGGATGCTGCGGCGATGGCTGTGGCCGCCCTCGCGGGTCAGGTGGAAGCCGAGTTCGGCCGCGTCGTCCCGCGTGAACGGCACGTTCTGCGAGATCAGCCACTCGATCGCGGCGCGCCCGTGCTCGACGATGAAGCGCGTGGCGGCTTCGTCGCACAGACCGCCGCCCGCGACGAGCGTATCCCGCACGTGGTTCTCGATGCTGTCCGCCGAATCGAGCACCGCGGCGATCCCGCCTTGCGCGTGATCGCTGGCGCCCTCCATGATCGAGCGCTTCGCGATCAGCGCGACGCGTCGTGTTTCAGCCAGGTTCAATGCGACCGACAGTCCCGCCAGGCCACTGCCCACGATCGCGACATCGAAGTCCATGCCTTATCTCCGCTGTTGTATGTCTGGTCTTATGTATGCCGCGGGTTGCGCGGCGGGGCAAAGGCCAGAGCATACCGCGTCGCGTGAAGCGACGTGCGGCCCGGAAATGAAAAAAGCCCCGCGGGTGCGGGGCTTTTTTGTCATCGTCGGGCTGCAGGAACCGGAGATTACTTGATCTTCGTTTCCTTGTACGCCACATGCTTGCGGACGACGGGATCGAACTTCATGATCTCCATCTTTTCCGGCATGTTGCGCTTGTTCTTCGTGGTCGTGTAGAAGTGACCCGTGCCTGCGGTCGACTCAAGCTTGATCTTGTCGCGTGCGCCTTTTGCCATGATTCTGCTCCTTGGGCTTAGGCTTCGCCACGTGCGCGCAGGTCTGCGAGCACGGTATCG
>NZ_JAAGNW010000054.1:970-4742 GCF_010645215.1 Burkholderia multivorans
GTTCTTATCGATGAGGCGCAGGCCGGCGTTCGAAACGCGCAGACGCACCCAGCGGTTTTCGCTTTCCACCCAGAACCGGCGGTTTTGCAGATTCGGCAGGAAGCGGCGCTTCGTCTTGTTGTTTGCGTGGGAAACGTTGTTGCCGCTCATCGGCGCTTTCCCAGTTACTTGGCATACGCGTGCCATATGAGAGCACTCCTAATACGCTGAATTCGGGTTCGACCGCCGGTGAAGGTTTCCTCGTGCGACCGTGTGATCCATGGTCGCGCTCGAATTCTTGCTGGCGCAAGGCCTTCGGTGGCTTCAGAACTGGTTGGAAAAAAGACAGACGGCGATTCTAACAGAAAAAGTTCAGGAAAATCAAACCCTATTTCGCGAGCCGGTTACGGCGGGCGGCGCGGCCTGCCGGCCTACATCCAGCCGGCGTGGGCGAACGAAAAGGTGTCGTGCGCGCCGATCACCAGATGGTCGAGCAGCCGGACGTCGACGAGCGCGAGCGCGTCGCGCAGCACCCGGGTCAGGCGCCGGTCCGCGGCGCTCGGCCGCACGGCGCCGGACGGGTGGTTGTGCGCGACCACCAGGCCGGCCGCGTTCAGCGCGAGCGCGCGCCGGACGATTTCGCGCGGATAGACGGCCATCCGGTTCAGCGAGCCGCGCGTGCTTTCCTCCGTCTGCAAGAGCCGGTGCCGCGCGTCGAGGAACAGGCAGACGAAGACCTCGTAGGGGCGGGTGCCGATCAGTAGCCGCAGGTAGTCCTCCACCGCGCCGGGCGATTCGATCAGGGGCCGTTCGCGGGCCTTTTCCGCGAGCGCGCGCCGCGCCAGCTCTATGACCGCGACCAGCAGCGCGGTGCGCGCAGGCCCGATGCCGCGCATCCCGCCGAAATCGTCGGGCGTCGCGTCGAGCAGGCCGCGCAGCGAGCCGAAGCGGTCGAGCAGCCCCTGCGCGACGCGGAACACGTTGTGGCCGGGCAGCCCCGAGCCGAGCAGCAGCGCGATCAGCTCCATGTCCGACAGCGCCGACGGCCCGCGCGCGAGCAAGCGCTCGCGCGGCAGGTCGTGGCCCGCCGCGCGCGCGAGGATGGGATCCGGAGCGGCGTCCGGCAACGAGCAGCTTGGCATCGATCAATCTCCGTGTCGGGGCGCGAGCCCGGAGAATCGCGCCGCACTCCGCCCCGATCGCTCAGGTGACTTACAATATGGGTTTTGCGCCGGGCCGCAGGGCCGTTTCTGGGGCGCTGATTGAACGAGTTACTCATGAGCCTCATCGATATTTCCGAAGTGAAGCCCGGTTCACACCTCACGTTGCACTACCGGCTCGCGCTCGCGGATGGCGCCGACATCGTCAACACCTTCGCCGACAAGCCCGCCACCCTGCTGCTCGGGGCGGGACAGCTTGCGCCGTCGCTGGAGGAGATTCTCGTCGGCCTCAAGGCGGGACACCATTCGACCTTCCGGCTAACGCCCGAGCAGGCGTTCGGGCCGCGCAATCCGGATATGATTCAGCGTGTGTCGATGGCGACGCTGCGCGAGAACGGCATGGTCGGCGAGGAGTTCGCGCCGGGCGACCTGATCGAGTTCAACGCACCCGACGGCGGTCGCTATGCCGGCGTGCTGAAGGAAATCAGCGAGACCTCCGCACTCTTTGACTTCAATCATCCGCTCGCGGGCCAGGCGCTCACGTTCGAGGTGAAAATCATCGGGATCCTGTAATCATGAGCTCCACCGATACGCTGACCAGTCCGACCGTCGCGGCCGATGCCGAGATCCTGCTCGCGCAGCCGCGCGGCTTCTGCGCGGGCGTCGATCGTGCGATCGAGATCGTCGAGCGCGCGATCGCGATGCACGGTGCGCCGATCTACGTGCGCCATGAAATCGTCCACAACAAGTACGTCGTGGAAGACCTGAAGAAGAAGGGCGCGATTTTCGTCGAGGAACTCGAGGAAGTGCCGTCCGGCAACACGGTGATCTTCAGTGCGCACGGCGTGTCGAAATCGGTGCGCGACGAAGCCGGCGTGCGCGGCCTGCGCATTTACGACGCCACCTGCCCGCTCGTCACGAAGGTGCACGTCGAGGTCGCGAAGATGCGCCAGGACGGCGTCGACATCGTGATGATCGGGCACAAGGGCCACCCGGAAGTCGAGGGCACGATGGGGCAGGTCGAGCGCGGCATGCATCTCGTCGAGAGCGTCGAGGACGTGCGCGCGCTCGAGCTGCCGGACCCGGAGCGGGTCGCGCTCGTCACGCAGACCACGCTGTCGGTCGACGACGCCGCCGAGATCATCGGCGCGCTGAAGGCGAAGTTTCCCGCGATCCGCGAGCCGAAGAAGCAGGACATCTGCTACGCGACGCAGAACCGCCAGGACGCCGTCAAGTTCATGGCGCCGCAATGCGACGTCGTGATCGTCGTGGGCAGTCCCAACAGCTCGAACTCGAGCCGCTTGCGCGAGGTCGCGGAGAAGCGCGGCGTGGCGGCCTACATGGTCGACGCACCCGAGCAGATCGATCCGGCCTGGGTCGCGGGCAAGCGCCGGATCGGCGTGACGGCCGGCGCATCGGCGCCCGAGGTGCTCGCGCAGGCCGTCATCGCGCGCTTGCGCGAACTGGGCGTGCGCAATGTGCGCGCGCTCGAAGGCATCGAGGAAAGCGTGTCGTTCCCGCTGCCACGCGGCCTCAATTTGCCGCCCGCCGCATAAAATCGCCTTTCATTCTGCTTTCTTCCTACAAAAGCGCGCCAAGAGCGCGCTTTTGTTTTGTGTGACGATTTTTTACGAGAGCAACCGATTGCGCTTTAATCGGTGCAACTCAGTTGCAATCAGTCCGTAAACATCAGTCTCAAAAATGGTTGCAATGCAGGAAAACCCTGTCGAATCAGGAATATTGGTCGTCCTATAAATAGAGTTACAATGCGCCCGTTTTCAGGTCCAAAGGGCTTGAAACATGGTTTGGGCAAGGCGCGGGAGACCTATTTGATGCATGTGAAGTTGGCAGTTGCCGGGCCCGTTGCCGCTGCGGTTGCAACGCCTGCCGGCCGTCGCGAAGGCGACGGGCGCGGGCGGTCCGCGCCGATGTGCCGAAATGGTGCACAGCGCGACAACGGGGCGTGCCCGACACGCGGAGCGAGTGGGGCCTCGATCGTCGGCGGCCGCGCCCAGCGGGGCGGTCAGCGGCGGGCGGGGCGTCTTGGCCCGATCGGCACGCAAGTTGCTCGGCTTTGGCGGGATCACCGGGGTGAGGCGGCGGCCATGCGTGCGGAAACGAGCGCGCGTCCGGCGCCGGACGCTGGGAGCGACGCGGGCATCGTGCACATCCTTTCCCTACCGATCATTCATGGCAAGACCCCGGCGCGCTCGCGTACGCGAGCCACGGCGGCTCGCGTGCGGATCGGCGGCGGGGGCAGCCGGGCGCGTGCGCCGCGCCCGACGAAACACTACGACTTCAAGGAGGCCAGGCAAACGTCCTTGACGTCGTGATGAAGCCGCGACGGGACTCGCAACGGCACCGAACCCTGTGCAGGTGCCGTTTTCGTATCGGTCCCGGCGGCATGCGCGATCCCGACAGGATCGCGCATGCCGCCGGGATGAAATATCACCCTTACCGGTATTTACTCGTACCGCAGTGTCGTTGAGATGGCGCGAAGCCTATGCTTATCTGCATGGCGGAGCGTTCATCCGGCAGCACGGGCCAAGGAGCTTTAAATGGATATTTTCGTCCAGCAGGTCCTCAACGGGCTGGTGCTCGGCAGTGTCTACGCCATCATCGCGTTGGGCTAC
>NZ_JAAGNW010000054.1:4752-18065 GCF_010645215.1 Burkholderia multivorans
TGATTGGCGCGATGGTGGCGCTGTCCGCGATCACCGTGCTGCAGAACCACTTCCCCGGCCTCGGCAACGTCGCGACGCTGACCATCGGGCTCGGCATCGCGGCCGTGGTGTGCGCCGCCGTCGGCTTCACGATCGAGCGGGTCGCCTACCGGCCGCTGCGCCGCGCGCCGCGTCTCGCGCCGCTGATCACCGCGATCGGCGTGTCGATCCTGCTGCAGACCGCCGCGCCGATGATCTGGTCGCGCAATCCGCTGCCGTTCCCGCAACTGCTCTCGACCAATCCGATCAACGTGATCCAGGCGACCGACACGACGCCGGGCGCCGTGATCTCGGCGACCGAGATCGTGATCATCGCGGTCGCGTTCCTCGTGATGGGCGGCCTGCTGCTGCTCGTGCACAAGACCAAGCTCGGCCGCGCGATGCGCGCGATCGCCGAAAACCCGAGCACCGCGAGCCTGATGGGCGTGAACCCGAACTTCGTGATCTCGGCGACCTTCATGATCGGTTCGGCGCTGGCCGCGCTGGCGGGCGTGATGATCGCCTCGGAGTACGGCAACGTGCACTTCTACATGGGCTTCATCCCGGGCATGAAGGCATTCACGGCGGCGGTGCTGGGCGGGATCGGCAACCTCGGCGGCGCGATGGTGGGCGGCGTGCTGCTCGGGCTGATCGAGCAGCTGGGCGCCGGCTATATCGGCAACCTGACGGGCGGGGTGTTCGGCAGCAACTACCAGGATGTGTTCGCGTTCATCGTGCTGATCATCGTGCTGGTGTTCCGTCCGTCCGGCTTGCTGGGCGAACGTGTCGCGGATCGTGCGTAAGGAGAACAACATGACATCCATTCAACCGATCGAATCGTCGACGTCGCTCGTCGAGGAGCGCAAGGGCGCGAAAACCTATGCCATCGGCGTACTGATCGCCGCGTTCGTGATCGCGGCGCCGATGGTGATCGGCGCCGCGGGCGGCAACTACTGGGTGCGGGTGCTCGACTTCGCGATGCTGTACGTGATGCTCGCGCTCGGGCTCAACGTGGTGGTGGGCTTCGCAGGCCTGCTCGACCTCGGCTACATCGCGTTCTACGCGGTGGGCGCCTATACCGCCGCGCTGCTCAGCTCGCCGCACCTGACCAACAACTTCGAGTGGATCGCGCAACTGTTCCCGGGCGGCCTGCACCTGCCGTTCTTCCTGATCGTGCCGGTCGCGATGGCGCTCGCCGCGCTGTTCGGGATCCTGCTCGGCGCGCCGACGCTGCGCCTGCGCGGCGACTACCTGGCGATCGTCACGCTCGGCTTCGGCGAGATCGTGCGGATCTTCATGAACAACCTCGACCGTCCGCTCAACATCACGAACGGGCCGCAAGGGGTGACGGGCATCGATCCGGTGACGGTCGCGGGCTTCAACCTGTCGCAGACGCACACGATCTTCGGCGTGTCGCTGCCGTCGGTGTACATGTATTACTACCTGTTCGTGATCTGCGCGCTGTTCGTGATCTGGGTCTGTACGCGCCTGCAGCATTCGCGCATCGGCCGCGCCTGGGCCGCGATCCGCGAGGACGAGATCGCCGCCAAGGCGATGGGCATCAACACCCGCAACGTGAAGCTGCTCGCGTTCGCGATGGGCGCGTCGTTCGGCGGCCTGTCGGGCGCGATGTTCGGTGCGTTCCAGGGCTTCGTGTCGCCGGAATCGTTCACCTTCTGGGAGTCGATCGTGGTGCTCGCCTGCGTGGTGCTGGGCGGCATGGGCCACATCCCGGGCGTGATCCTCGGCGCGGTGCTGCTCGCGGTGTTCCCGGAATTCCTGCGTTCGACGATGAGCCCGCTGCAGCATGCGCTGTTCGGCCATGAGGTGATCGCGACGGAAGTGATCCGCCAGGGCCTCTACGGTCTCGCGATGGTGGTCATCATGCTGTATCGCTCGGAAGGCCTGTGGCCCGCGCCGAAGCATGAGGACAGGATCGCGAAACTCGCGAAGCGCGGCGGCAAGAAGCCGGTGCGCGCATAACGAACGGCATGCGGGAGAGCAATGCAATGAGCGACAACATTCGACTGTCCGTGAAGGGCGTGAACAAGCGCTTCGGCGGCCTGCAGGCGCTGTCCGACGTCGGCCTCGAGATCAAGGAAGGGCAGATCTACGGCCTGATCGGCCCGAACGGCGCGGGCAAGACCACGTTCTTCAACGTGATCACCGGGCTCTACACGCCCGACTCCGGGGATTTCAAGCTCGACGGCGAGCACTACACCCCGACCGCGGTGCACCAGGTCGCGAAGGCAGGGATCGCGCGCACGTTCCAGAACATCCGGCTGTTCGGCGGCATGACCGCGCTCGAGAACGTGATGGTCGGGCGCCACGTGCGCACCAAGCACGGGCTGATCGGCGCGGTGTTCCAGACGCCGGCCGAACGCCGCGAGGAGCGCGAGATCAAGGAGCGCGCGATCGAGCTGCTCGACTACGTCGGCGTGCTGCAGTACGCCGACTACACGGCGCGCAACCTCTCGTACGGCCACCAGCGCCGGCTCGAGATCGCGCGCGCGCTGGCGACGGACCCGAAGCTGCTCGCGCTCGACGAGCCGGCGGCGGGCATGAACGCCACCGAAAAGGTCGAGCTGACGCGCCTGCTCGACAAGATCCGCGCGGACGGCCGCACGATCCTGCTGATCGAACACGACGTGAAGCTCGTGATGGGGCTGTGCAACCGGATGACGGTGCTCGATTACGGCAAGGTGATCGCCGAAGGTCTGCCGCAGGACGTGCAGAAGAATCCGAAGGTGATTGAGGCATATCTCGGCGCAGGAGTGCACTGATGGCAGCGGCAATGTTGAATATCAAGGGCCTGCAGGTCAACTACGGCGGGATCCAGGCCGTCAAGGGCGTCGACCTCGAGGTGAAGCAGGGCGAGCTGGTCACGCTGATCGGCGCGAACGGCGCGGGCAAGACCACGACGATGAAGGCGATCACGGGTCTCAAGCCGTATTCGGCCGGCGACATCGAATACCTGGGCCAGTCGATCAAGGGTGTGCCGACGCACGAACTGCTCAAGCGCGGCCTCGCGATGGTGCCGGAAGGCCGCGGGATCTTCGCGCGCATGTCGATCCTCGAGAACATGCAGATGGGCGCCTACCTGCGCAACGACAACGACGGCATCAAGCAGGACGTCGAGCGCATGTTCGGCTTCTTCCCGCGCCTGAAGGAGCGGGCGACGCAGCTGGCGGGCACGCTGTCGGGCGGCGAGCAGCAGATGCTCGCGATGGCGCGCGCGATCCTGTCCAAGCCGAAGCTGCTGCTGCTCGACGAGCCGTCGATTGGGCTCTCGCCGATCATGGTCGAGAAGATCTTCGAAGTGGTGCGCGAGATCTCGAAGGAAGGCCTGACCGTGCTGCTCGTCGAACAGAACGCGCGGCTCGCGCTGCAGGCGGCCGATCGCGGCTACGTGATGGACTCCGGCACGGTGACGATGTCGGGCGACGCGAAGCAGATGCTCGACGATCCGAAGGTGCGCGCCGCCTACCTCGGCGAGTGACGCGCGGCGCGGCCATGCCGCGCCGCTTGCGCAAGGGCCGCCCCGGGCAACCGGGGCGGCCCTTTGTCATGGCGCAGTCCGTATCGGCTTGCCGTGCCCGGCGCGCGCTGCGCTTCCTATAATCGAGTCGGTCGGCGCGCGGCGCGCGGCGCCGGCGACGTCGCGGTGCGCCCGCCGCGTTTCATGTCGATGTCGTGTCAGGAGATCCGTCTCATGTCCTTCCCTCTGTTCATCCTCGTCATGCGGCATGCGGAGAAGCCCCAGGGCGCCGGCGATCCGAACCTGTCGCCGGCCGGCGAGGCGCGCGCGGCGGCGCTCGCGACCTACGTACCCGCGACCTTCGGCGTGCCCGATTTCATCATCGCGGCCGCGACCAGCGCGGACAGCGCCCGGCCGGTCGAGACGGTGACGCCGCTGTCGCAGCAGGTCGGCGTGCCGATCGACGACAAGATCGCCGACAAGGATTACGCGAAGCTTGCGAGCGACTTGCTGGAGAAGGACAAGTACGCGGGCCGGCGCGTCGTGGTCTGCTGGCACCACGGCCGTATCCCGGGCCTGCTCGCGGCGCTCGGCGCCGCGGCGGGCAGTTATCCCGACCCGTGGGATCCGCAGGTGTTCGACCTGATCGTGCGGCTCGACGGCACGGCGGGCGGCGCGCCCGCCGTCAGCCGGATCGTCGAGCCGTTCTAGGGCCGTGCGTCATCGTGCGGACATCGCGCGCGCCGATGCTGTGGCGCTGAGCGACGCGCGCGGCCGCGCGCTTCATCGATACGAGGGAGGTCGGGCATGAGTCTCAAGTACGGGTTCGTGAAGGCGACGATCAGACGGATCGCGGGTCTCAAGTCGGCCGGGCACGGCAACGAGATCCAGTACCACGTGCACGTGACGCTGGCGATGGCGGGCGGCGACTGGGATGTGGCGATCAACGTCGGCACCAACGACGCGGACGACCTGCTGCGCTACAAGCTCGTCTACGACTACGATCATCCGCTCACGCAGACGCTGGCCGCGGCGCCGGAAGGCTATAACGACCTGACGGGCACCGCTGCGCTGCCGGCGCTCGACTACCTGCGCACCACGATCCTCGACGAGACCGGGCCGTGGCGGCAAAGCGACGTGATGGACGGCAGCGATCAGGCGGAGCCGATTCCGTCGGTGCTGAGGCTGATCCAGACGGCGCAGCAGGAGGGGCTCGACCTGTATGTGTTCGGCCGCGCGTATCAGGAGGGGGACGGCATCCACGACACCCACCTGAACCAGGGGTCGGCGGGGCCGCACTACGCGCACCGGGCGGGCGACGACAGCAACGATCACAACGACGTCTGGCAGGACGGCGCGCTGCTGGTGAATCTCGGCGCCGCGCACTGGGCGGCCTATTTCGCCGCGTTCGACCAGCAGACGGTGCCGACCGATGCGCTCGGCAATCCGCAGCCGGGCGGCGGGCCGATCACGCGCTGAGCGCGACGCGGCCCGCCGCGCGTCAGGCGCCCGGCAGCGGCTTGCCGAACGAGATGCGCGGTTCGGCCCGATAGCCGAGCGCTTCGTAGAAGCGGCACGCGTCGTCGTTGCCGGCCAGCACCTGCAGGTTCACCTTCACGCAGCCGCGCGCGACGAGCGCCGCTTCCGCGTGCGCGATCAGCGCGCGGCCGATGCCGACGCGCCGCGCGCCGGCCGCCACGCCGAGCGAGTAGAGCCAGCCGCGATGGCCGTCATAACCCGCCATCAGCGTGCCGGCGAGGCGGCCGTCGCACAGTGCGACGAAGAACAGCTCGGGCTGGGCGGCGCGCTTCATCGCGATCGCGCGCAGCGGGTCGCGATGCGGCGGCGCATCGGCGTCCGAGTAGTGCGGGAACGCATCGCGCCAGACCGCGAGCACCGCCTCGGTGTCGGCCGGTTCGAACGCGCGGATCGCGAGAGCGGCGCCGCCGCTCGTCTCGGGAGACATGGCGCGCCTCGATCAGAGCGAGTCGAGCACCGAACGCAGCATCGCCATCATCTGGTCGATCTCGTCGTTCGTCACGTTGAGCGCGGGCATGAAGCGCAGCAGGTTCGGCCGCGCGGCGTTCAGCAGCAGGCCGTCCGGCTGCATGTCGCGCGCCTTCTCGACGATCTGCGGCCCGATGTCCTTGCCGAGCAGCAGCGCGCGCAGCAGGCCCTCGCCGCGTTCGCCCTCGAAGCCGCGCTCCTCCGACAGTTCGAGCAGCCTGTGCTTCAGGTATTCGCCGCGCGCGCGCACGCCTTCGAGGAAGCCGGGCGCGACGAGCTGCGAGATCACCGCGTAGCCTGCCGCGGTCATCAGCGGATTGCCGTTGTAGGTGCCGCCCTGGTCGCCGGCTTCGAATACCGCGACGTCCGCCGTCGACAGCAGCGCGGCGAGCGGCACGCCGCTGCCGATGCCCTTGCCGAGCGTCATGATGTCCGGGGCGACGCCCGCCAGCTCGTACGCGAACAGCGTGCCCGCGCGGCCGCAGCCGCTCTGCACTTCGTCGACGATCAGCAGCAGGTTGTGCTGCTTCGTCAGCGCGCGCAGCTGCTGCATGAACTCGCGGGTCGCGGGGATCACGCCGCCTTCGCCCTGGATCGGCTCCAGCATCACGGCGACCGTCTTCTCGGTGATCAGCTTCTCGACCGAGTTGATGTTGTTCAGCTCGGCCTTCGGGAAGCCCGGCACCTGCGGCGCGTAGATCGTGTCCCAGCCCGGCTTGCCGCTCGCGGACATGGTCGCGAGCGTGCGGCCGTGGAAGCTGTGGTCGAACGTGATGATCTCGTACGCGCCGTCGCGGAACTTGCGGCCCCATTTACGCGCGAGCTTGATCGCGCCTTCGTTGGCCTCGGCGCCGCTGTTCGTGAAGAATACCTTGTCGAACACGCTGTGCTGCGTGAGCAGCGCGGCGAGCTTGGCCATCGGCGCGTTGTAGAACGCGGGCGACGGGTTCAGCAGCTGTTCCGCCTGGCTCTTGAGCGCCTCGACGACACCGTCGTCGCAGTGGCCGAGACTGTTGACCGCCCAGCCCTGGATGAAGTCCAGATAGCGCTTGCCGGTGTGATCGTAGAGCCAGGAGCCCTTGCCGTGCGTGAACACGAGGTCGGGGCGGTTCGTGATGTACATCAGCGAGTCGATCGGGTAATCGTTCAGGGACATGACGGCGAACTCCAGCGGGTGGTCGGAACAGACAATAAAAAAGCCACGGAATACCGTGGCTGGGTGAGTCGAACGCTTGTGCGCAACAGGTGAGGCAGGTGTTACGCGCGAGTCCGTGACGAGCCGGCGGCATCCGGGCGGAGCGGCGAGCGGCGACGTCGAAGTGTGGACAGGTAGCGGTTCATGGACGCAAGCATACGGCATCCCGCATCTTCAAGTAAACCGCCGCGACGCAACAATTCGAGGCCGCGGCGGTCGAGCGCGGCCCGCGGCGTTCAGACCGGGTGCGCGAGGTCCGCGGCGCTGGTGAACGAGTCCGCATAGAACTCGTCGGCCGGCAGCCCGTGGTGCGCGGTGAAATCGCGCTGGGCGGACTCGACCATCACGGGCGCGCCGCATGCGTACACCTGATGGCCCGACAGGTCCGGCAGATCCTCGATCACCGCGCGGTGCACGAAGCCCGTGCGGCCCGTCCACGCGTCGTCTGCGTCGGGCTCCGACAGCACCGGCACGAAGCGGAAGTTAGGCGTCTCGCGCGCCCACTGCTCGGCGAGTTCGAGCAGGTACAGGTCTTTCTTGCGGCGGGCGCCCCAGTAGAGCGTCATCGGACGCTCGAGACCCAGGTGCCGCGCGTGCTCGATGATCGCCTTGATCGGTGCGAAGCCCGTGCCCGAGGCGAGCAGCACGATCGGCTTGTCGGAGTCTTCGCGCAGGAAGAAGGTGCCGAGCGGCCCTTCGAAGCGCAGGATGTCGCGCTCCTTCATCGCGCCGAACACGTGGTCCGTGAACTTGCCGCCCGGCATGTGGCGGATGTGCAGCTCGATCGGGCCGTCGTCGTGCGGCGCGCTCGCCATCGAGTAGCTGCGGCGCGCGCCGTCCTTCCGGATGAATTCGATGTACTGGCCGGCCAGATATTGCAGGCGCTCGTTGGCGGGCAGTTGCAGCTTCAGCACGACCACGTCGTCCGCCCGGCGTTCGAGCGCGTTGACGCGGCACGGCAGCTTCTTCACCTGGACGCCGTCGACCCCGGCGATTTCGCGGATGTCGATCTCGAGATCGCATTGCGGCTTCGAGCAGCACAGCAGCGCGAGGCCGCGGGTGCGCTCGTCGTTCGACAGCGCGGACGCCGCGTGCGGCCCCTGTTCGATCTGGCCCTGCACGATCGTGCCCTTGCACGAGCCGCAGGCGCCGTTCTTGCAGCCGTACGGCAGATGTACGTTCTGACGCAGCGCGGCCGCGAGCACGTTTTCGTCGGCCTCGACCTGGAATTGCCGGCCGCTTTGCTTGAGGGTTACGTTGAATGCCATAGAGTCGTTGAGAACAAAATGTGGGGACCGTGCGTCATGCGCACGGCGGCTACAATGCATCCGCTACAAAACACGCATACACCATGATCGCGACACGAATCCTGCGCCGCCGGCGCGTACTGATCGTCGGCTGCGGCGCGGTCGGCGCGCGCTGCGTCGAGCAGCTGCGCGCGCGACGCGCACCGCTTCGCATCTTCGCCCTGACGAGCCAGGCGGCGCGGCGGGCCGAACTGCGGACGGCGGGGGCGGTGCCCCTCGTCGGCAACCTGGACCAGCGGGCGTCGCTCATGCGTCTCGCGGGACTTGCGCCCGTCGTGCTGCACCTCGCGCCACCGCAGCCGTCCGGCACGGACGACCGCAGAACCCGCGCCCTGATCGCCGCGCTGTCGGCGCCGGGGCGGCGCGCAGCCGCGCGGCCGGCCGGGCCGCCGTGTCGGGCAGCGCGTATTGTACCCGAGCGATTCCGCCCGCCCACGCTCGTCTACGCGAGCACGAGCGGGGTTTAC
This sequence comes from Burkholderia multivorans, assembly GCF_010645215.1. Taxonomy (GTDB): domain Bacteria; phylum Pseudomonadota; class Gammaproteobacteria; order Burkholderiales; family Burkholderiaceae; genus Burkholderia; species Burkholderia multivorans_A. Next base: position 13,225 of record NZ_JAAGNW010000054.1, read on the forward strand.
GGCGACTGCGGCGGCGCTCGCGTCGACGAGACGCGGCCGCCGCGGCCAGCGAATCCGCGCGCGCGGCGGCGCGTCTCGGCGGAGCGGCAGTTGCGCGCCGCAACCGCGCGCGGCGCGCTGTCGGTGCGGATCGTGCGGATTCCCGGCATCTATGCGGCGAACCGCCTGCCGCTCGCGCGGCTCGAACGGGGCACGCCCGCGCTGCGCGAGGCGGACGACGTCTACACCAATCACATCCACGCGGACGATCTCGCGACGATCCTGCTGCGCGCGGCGACGCGCGGCCGCGCGGCGCGCGCCTACCATGCGTCGGACGACACCGAGCTGAAAATGGGGGAGTACTTCGAGTGCGTGGCGCGCGCGTACGGGCTCGCGCCGCCGCCGCGCATCACGCGCGCAGAAGCCGAACGGCAGCTCGATCCGTCGCTGCTGTCGTTCATGCGGGAGTCGCGCCGGCTCGTGAATGCGCGCATGAAGCGCGAACTGCGGATCGCGCTGCGCTATCCGAACGTCGATGACTTCCTGCGCGGCGTCGCCCGGCCGTGATCAGGTGATCGCGGGCAGCGCCTCGATCAGCAGGAAGCACAGCAGCGCGCCGATCATGGCACCGATCAGGCTCGGATGGTACTTGTGCTTCAGGTGCATGGCCGTCAAAAGCGCGCCGATCACGATCGCGCCGAGCGCAGCAAACGCGAGCATCACCGAAGAAAGTTCGATCGGACTGTTGATGATCATGATGTCTCCCCCCAAACTGGATTTTCTGGTTTTGATTCGAGTATAGCGGGGGATTTCAACTCTGCCATGCTGCGCCGCAAGGTGCGCCGCGCGGCCTTCGAAGGCCGCTCCGGGCTTTCCCTCAGAGGGTATTCGCCGTGTTGCGCAATGCAGCGAGATCGGCGTCGGCGAGCCAGCACCACGCACCCGGTGCGAGCGCGTCCGGCAGGCGGTAGCCGCCGATGCTTTCGCGGTGCAGCGCATCGACCCGGTTGTGCGCGGCGGCGACCATGCGCTTGACCTGGTGATACTTGCCTTCCAGCACGGTGATCTCGAGGAGTCGTTCTTCTCGGCCGCGCGCGGCGAGCGCCGCGAGCGGTTTCGGCTCGCCGTGCAGCAGCACGCCGGCGCGCAGCGCCTCGAGCTGGGCGTCGTCGAGCGCGTGGCGTACGGTCGCGAGGTAGGTCTTCGGCACCTTGCGCTTCGGCGACGTGTAGGCGTGCACGAACTGGCCGTCGTCGGAGAGCAGCAGCAGGCCCGTGGTGTCCTGGTCGAGCCGGCCCACGCACTGCACGCCGCGCGCCGCGAAAGGCGGCGGCAGCAGGCTGAACACGCTCAGGTGATGCTGAGGATCGCGCGAGCATTCGTAGCCGGCGGGCTTGTTCAGCGCGAGGTACGCGCGCTCGTGGTAGGGCCAGGCGACGCCGTCGACCTCGAACACGAGGCCCGTCGTGTCGAAATGCGCGTCGGCGTCGGTCGGGATCGCGCCGTCGACCGCGATGCGGCCCGCCTCGATCAGCGCCCGGCATTGGCGGCGCGAGCCGAAGCCCTGCTTGAAGAGAATGCTTTCGAGATTCATGGCGCGCGCATTGTACCAAGCGCGTCGCGCGGGGCTGGTAAGCTGCCGGGTCCGGACGCGCCGGCGCGGCGCGTGCATGAACCAACGATACAGGCAAGCCATGACTTCCATCCTGATGCCGCTCGCCCGGCGCGGCGCGCTCGCCGTCCTGGCGCTCACGCTGTCGGCCGCGGCCTTCGCGCACGCGAAACCCGAGCACAGCGAGCCGGCCGCCAACGCGGTCGTCGCCGACGCGCCGCATGCCGTGGCGATCGATTTCACGGAGCCGCTCGAACCGGCGTTCAGCTCGATCGTCGTGACCGACGCGGCGGGCCAGCCGGCCGCCGACGGCCGCGCGACGATCGACGCCGCGAACCGCAAGCGCATGTCGGTTGCGCTCAAGCCGCTCGCGGCGGGGGACTATACGGTGCGCTGGGTCGCGGTCGCGACCGACGGCCATCGCACGCAGGGCAGCTACCGCTTCAGCGTGAAGTGACGGGCCGCGCGCACCGTCCGGCAGATCGGACGGCGTGCGATTGCCCAGCCAGACTTTCCATTCGCGTGGCTGCGTCAGGCGCGCTGCGCATGGCGGGCGGCGCCGCGGCGCCGCCTGGGTCGGCCGGCGGCCGCGATCCTGCGCGCCATTGCCGACGCCCGCGAGTGAATCCGGGGTCGGGGCGGCAATTTGTAGGACGTTTCCGTTTGTATGCGATTTCTGGATAATCTATCCAGCCCGCGCATGCTGACCGCGCGCCGAAGCATGCCTACACTACGGACTCCTCTCAACGCGATGGAGTCACTGATGACAGCACATACCCTCAAGGACAAGGTCGTCCTGATCGCCGGCGGCGCGAAGAACCTCGGCGGGCTGATCGCGCGCGACCTCGCGAGCCACGGCGCGAAATCGATCGCGGTTCACTACAACAGTGCATCGAGCAAGGCGCAGGCCGACGAGACGGTAGCGGCGCTCGAGGCCGCGGGCGCCAACGCGGCCGCATTCCGGGGCGACCTGACGTCGGCGGAGGCCGTCGAGCGGCTGTTCAACGACGCGAAGAACCGCTTCGGCAAGATCGACATCGCGATCAACACCGTCGGCAAGGTGCTCAAGAAGCCGTTCACCGAGATCACGGAGGCCGAGTACGACGAGATGTTCGCGGTCAACAGCAAGACCGCGTTCTTCTTCATCAAGGAGGCGGGCCGCCATCTGGAGGACAACGGCAAGCTGCTGACGCTGGTCACCTCGCTGCTCGGCGCGTTCACGCCGTTCTACGCGGCGTACGCGGGCGCCAAGGCGCCCGTCGAACACTTCACGCGCGCCGCGGCGAAGGAGTACGGCGCGCGCGGCATCTCCGTGACCGCGGTGGGGCCCGGCCCGATGGATACGCCGTTCTTCTATCCGGCCGAAGGCGCGGACGCGGTCGCGTACCACAAGACCGCCGCGGCGCTGTCGCCGTTCAGCAAGACCGGGCTGACCGACATCGAGGACGTCGTGCCGTTCATCCGCCACCTGGTGACCGACGGCTGGTGGATCACCGGGCAGACGCTGTTGATCAACGGCGGCTACACGACGAAGTAGGGCGCCGGGGCGGCGTGCTCGCCGGGCGTCGGGATGACGGCCGCGCGCTCCCGGGTCGGGGGCGCGCGGCCTTTTTGCGCCAACGCGCGCCGCGTCGGGAGGTCGGCGTCATGGACAAGCTGGAACAGATCAGGGTGTTTCTGCAGGTGGCGGAAATGGGCAGCTTCATCAAGGCCGCCCATACGCTGAGCCTGCCGCGCGCGACCGTGTCGGCCGCCGTGCAGCAGCTCGAGGCGGGCGTCGGTGCGCGGCTGCTGCATCGGACCACGCGTCAGGTGCAGCTGACCGCGGACGGCGCGCTGCTGGTCGAGCGCGGGCGCCGGCTGCTCGCCGAGGCCGACGAACTGGAGCGGCTGTTTCGCGGCAGCGATCGCGATATCGCGGGGCGGCTCAACGTCGACGTGCCCAGCCGGATCGCGCGCCGGCTGATCGCGCCCGCGTTGCCCGGCTTCATGCGCCGCTATCCGAACCTGCAGCTGTCGCTGGGTTCCACCGATCGCTCGATCGATCTCGTGCAGGAGGGCGTCGATTGCGCGATCCGGGTCGGGCGGCTCACCGACAGCAGCCTCGTGGTGCGTCCGCTCGGACGGATCGCGATGATCAACTGCGCGAGCCCCGGCTATCTGCGCGAACAGGGCGTGCCCTTGCAGCCCGAGGAACTCGAAGCGCATCACTGGTCGGTCGGCTATGCAGCGCCGACGACGGGGCGCGAGATGCCCTGGGAGTATGTCGCGGCCGGCCGCGCGCTCGAACTCGCGATGCCGAGCCGGGTGATCGTCAACAATGCGGAGACCTATATCGCGGCCGCGCTCGCCGGGCTCGGGATGATCCAGATCCCGCGTTTCGACGTCCAGCATCTGCTCGACCGGGGCGCGCTCGTCGAGGTGCTGCCCGAGCATCGCGCGGCGTCGATGGAGGTCTCGGCGCTGTATCCGCATCGCCGGCACCGGTGGCGGCGGCTCAATGTGTTCGTCGACTGGTTCGAGGAGCTGGCGCGGGATGCGATCGAGCGCGACGGCTAGGCGCGCTTGCGCGTCGGGATGCCGTTCCGGGCGCCGATGGCCCTGCGGTTCCGGCGGGCGGGGGATATTCGACGCCTGATTTCATTTGCATCAGAAAATCGTCTGGTTACTGAATCATTCATAGTGGACTGAATTTAATAGTTGGCTTATTCTAAACGCCGGCTTGATGATTCAAATAAGCAAAACAATGATGGGTGCGTCGCCGCTCGTCGATGGGCCGAGGCCTGTCCGGCGTTTGCCTGATTGGCCTGACGGGTTCGGGCAGTCGGGGCCGATCCAAGCACTGCACGTCCGATGTATTCCCGAGGAGAATGCCCGTGTGGCGCAACCGCCGCGGGAATGTCGTCGAAGCAATGAAAAGTAAAAGAATGATGGGCCGAGAGAATGTTTTCATTATCACAGCCGTGGATGACCAGGCGAGATGCCGAAATGCACGGGGAAAAAACGCTGATTCATTCCATTCCGGGCGATTCCGGCGCGGGTGCGCCGTGCCGCCCCTGTCCGCCTGTGCGCGCGGGTGACGCATGAGCGAGTTGCTTGCGCCGCCGCTTGCGGAAGCGGTCGAGGTCCGGCGCGCGGACGCTGCCGACTGGCCGCGCATCTGGCCGTTGTGGCGCCGCATCGTGTCGGCGGGCGAGACGCATCCGTATCCGCTGGACGCGACCGAGGAGGACGCCATCGCGCTCTGGCT
>NZ_JAAGNW010000054.1:18075-34415 GCF_010645215.1 Burkholderia multivorans
ATCGATGCCTGCCGCGCCGCCGGCTATGCGGCGATGGAAGCCTATGCGGTGGTCGCGGCCAACGAGCGGGCCGTGAGGCTCTGGCACGGGCTGGGCTTCGAGACCCTCGCCATCGTTCCCCGGGCGTTCCGCCACCCGACGCAGGGCCTGGTCGGCGTCCACCACATGTACCGATCCCTGACCTGATGGAGGGTCTCATGCACGTACCGGCGATACTCGATTGCAGCCCCCATGCGGATGCGCTCGAGGCTCTGCGCGCCGAGCTTCCCGCGCTGCCGCGCGCGAATCTCGGCGAATTCTTCAACCGGGCCGCGACGCTGTCCGACGCGCTGCCGGCGCCGATCCGCGACACCCTCGCGGCGTTCCGGGCCCACGGCAACGAGGGCGGCTACCTGCTGCTGCGCGGGCTGCCGCTCGACCCGGACGCCTTGCCCGACACCCCCGATCATTGGCCGCCGCCGCCGGCGCGCACGTTGTTGCAGACCGAGGCATGGGTCGCGTTGATCGGCATGCGCATGGGGGTGGCGACCGGTTACGACCGGAACCGGAGCGGCGCGCCGCTGCAGGATGTGTTTCCGTCGCGGGACGCGAAGACCATGATCGCCAGCGAGCATTCGATGACCTCGCACGGTTATCGGGAGGCGCTCCGCTATCACACGGAACTCGCGTATCTGACGGCGCAGCCCAATTACGTGGCGCTGGGCTGTTCGCGCGCGGACCACGAAGGCCGGGCCGGTACGCCGGTCATTTCGGTCCGGCGCATCGTGAAGCGCTTGAGCGCCGCGCATCAGGAGGTGTTGCGGTCGGTGCCGCTGACGTGGCGCGTGGACGATCTGTTCAAGACGGTGGAGCAGCCCGACCCGCAGACCCGGCTGCGTCTGCTGTTCGACAACGACGACCGGATCCGCTACGACGGCCGGCTGATCGAGTGCGAGGCGGGCAGCGCGGCGCACGAGGCGCTGGAGGCGTTCATGGCGGCGATCGAGGAAACGCAGGAAATCCTCTACCTGAAGCCCGGCGACGTGCTGGTGTTCGACAACCACCGGACCTCCCATTCGCGTACCCGGTATGAGCCGCGGTTCGACGGCAAGGATCGCTGGCTGACGCGCCTGTTCATTCGCGAACCCGGCGCGGGACATGCGGCGCAATTGCGGCAGGCGGAGGTGGTGGGCTTCGAGGTGCGGCCGCCGGAGGCGGTGCTGGTCGGGTGAGGGCGAGGCGGTGCGTCGGGCGCTTTCGCCCGGGCGGCGTCGCGTCGGGGCAGCGCGGCCCGCATTCGAGCGGGTAGCGCGTGCCGCGGAAAACAAAAACGAGGGTGACGCGTACTTGAAGATTCCGGCGCGCACTTTTCCAGTGCGGGTTTCGCGGCCACTCAGTGCGTCACCAAAGTACACATTTCTGTCGACGGGCGGATGACGCTGTCGCCTTGCGACGGTGCGGCAAAGGTTCGCCGGTCGCATTTTCCCGGAAATCCACGCCGGGCTTGGCTTTGCGACGGCATGGCGCGCTCCCTGACTGATCCGGGTTACGCGAAAGATCGTTCGTGTCCCAACCTTCGCTCCGCACTTCGTCCGGCAACTCTGATAGGGCAATCACCTCCGTTCGACGCATGCTGGCGTCCTCGCGCGTTTTCGACAGAGGAACTGGCATGGCTTCAGCATTCATTCGGGAGGGGGATGCAACTTCCCACGGCGGCCGCGTGCTGGCATGTACATCGACCAACACGGTTTTCGGGAAGGCGATTGCGCTGGAAGGCGACATGGTGTCGTGCCCGAGGTGCGGCGGCGTTTATCCGATTGTTGATGTCCGGATTCGCAGCATGACATTCGATGGCCGTGCTGTCGCGACCGAGGGCGACAAGACGGCGTGCGGCGCGACGCTGATTGCATCGCAAGACGCAGCGACGGCGGAGCAGACGTCGGGGGTAGGCGGGGCGGTCGGTGCGGGCAAAAGCGCAGTCGCGCAGCATGCCGCGCATGACGATGGCGCATATCGCGGGCGCTTCCAGCTTGTCGACGACCATACACGCGAGCCCATCGCAAATCATCCCTACACAGTGACGTCTGCGGACGGTCAGACGATCCAGGGCACGACGGACGCGAGCGGTTATACGGCTTGGCTCAACAGCCGTCAGGCGGTATCGCTTTTGTTCTGCCATCGGGGAACGTCCGGGGTGGCGAGCGCGGGCGAAGCGTGAGCGGCGGATGCACAGGCGGTTCAGCGGTCGGGAGAGCGGGAGGTGGCACGCTGCAAACGACTATCGTAGGCGCGCCGGAGGGCCTTTCACCCTATGACAAGGAGGTGCTTTGCGACGCGTTGTGCAAATGCAGTTCGATGGGCGTCGCGACTCGGGGCGGCGGGCGAATACTGAGGCAGGCATGTGTCGCGCAGCGGCTGGATTTGGCGAACGAAACGTCACGCATGATGAGCGGCAAGCCAACGGAATACTTGCCGGAAGTTTCATACGACATGAGACAGGATCCGCCCACCCCGATCATGTCGGACGGCGATCCATTGCAACCGCGCGGTATGCTGTTGGACTGGATTCGCGATATATGGCCGGGAAGGATGGGGGGGTATCGCAGGGACAAACGGGCCGGCGGCCCCGGCATTCGACGCCCCGACGTTGTTATCGTGAACGACCCCTCTCAGCCGCCGGTGCAATCAAATATTAAGCACGTCGTTGAGATGAAATTCGATGACGGTTTCAGTTGGAGCCAAAAAGATGCCTACATTCGCATTGCCGGTAATAAAAGCAAATATGCTCCGCTGACTCGAGCCAACTGCGGGTGTTCGGACAAGCAGTCCGAGTCGCAATCAACTCGTTCGACACAGAGCCATTCTGCAACCGATGACGTGTTTGAGAACGATGCAGGCAGCCACGGCAGCATGGGGCCATCGACCCTGCCGCTTCCTCCGCAAAACCCCGGCGTTTCGGTATTTCCTTGAAGATCATGACACGTGACGAACTGGTGGCGTGGGCCAACGATCCACGACGGCAAGATACCCTCCCTTTCGGGCTATACGAGCCTGCACATCAGAAGGGGATTGTAGGCGCTGCGTTGGTCATACGCGGCGCGTTGTACTTCAAGGGCGGTCACACCAAGGCTGTTCGGCAAGCGCTTGTGCGTTGCTACGATCGTTACATGACGACGATCGCAGAGTATGAGTTGGCGTTGGCAAAGGCCGAGGGGCTTGAACTGCCCGAGGCCGGGCCGATGCGGTGGCTGTACGAAGAAGGCAAGAGCCCGATGGCGTTCCATAAGGCTCGTGGTTTCCCGAAACTGGCGACCCAATTGCCGGGCAGTCAAATCCTTGTATCCGTGACGACGAGCGCGGACCACAAGCTTGCCGCGGGTTTCTTCGAGTTCTTCGTGTTCTGTCTGGAAGACTGGCAAGCCGCAATGGGAACCCGCGGCCTCGACGTGATGACCTTCACGGTTCCGCGCCGTTTCCTGCAGATCTGTCCTGGTGTATTCGAGGCGATGTTTGCGGAGTGTGCGGCAACCATTCCAACCATTTGGGGGCACGGCGGGCTTGGTGTAAATCTCCCCCCGCTTGAAATCGAGGCCAACGAGGCGAGCGAGTATTTTTTGTGCCGGCGGTACGGTCCGGGGATCGACGTCGGAGAGCCCGCCAGCACATCCATTCGCGACCTAATGGGCAAGATCAAGACCGTCGACTGGTTGACCGCGCTCGATGCCGATCTCGTTCGTCAGGTAGGCGGTGCGGACACGTTGATGCTCCCGCCGGACTGGTTCCGCAAGACGCCGTTCGGCAATGCCGGACTCGTCATCCAAGCCGGCCCGGAGCCGGCTGCCGGCGTGCCGATGGGTAAGGGGATCCCCCCGGGAGCCCCCGCCGCATATGTGCTGCTCAATCACGCGCTACGCTCGATCGTGGCGGAGTCGTCCGATATTCTGCAAGGCGGAACCGTGGACAGTACGGCACCATTGCTCAATACCCGCGTGGCGACAGAGGCATGGTTGCGGCGCTTTGATGTGCCCGACGAAGAGATAAATGGCTATTGGGTCGAACTGCACAAGACGCCGAAACTGTCGCCCGTAGCGCGGTGATATCGCTTCGTGAGCAGGGCTCGACCCGCTTCAATATCGGTCGAGCCCTGTATCGCCGGTCGGTTCGTGCTTGAAGCACCAGGAGCCGATGCCCCGGCCGCCGAACGGGCTAGATGAGGGCGAAGCGTCGCCGCGTGGGATTCCGTCTGGACGCGAACCGGCATCGCAGATGGCTTGCGCTGCCTGCAGGCGAGCGGGCACGGTGTCACGAGACGGGCTACGCTGGAAAACCGGGGGAAGTCTCGCCGGACAACGGCGACAAAAGGAAGAAGTGGATGGTGCCCAGGGCCGGAATCGAACCGGCACGCCTTGCGGCGGGGGATTTTGAGTCCCCTGCGTCTACCAGTTTCACCACCTGGGCAGATCCGTGTGTCGCGCATGCGATTGCACGCGACGAACCGCGGATTATGGCGGAAAACCTTGGGCTGGGCAAGCGCTGCCGTGCGTACGCCGCCCGCCGCGCGTTTCCCCCCGGTCCGGCGGCCTGCCCGCGTCCTACGAAGCTGGCGTACCGTCAGACGCGAAACATCCCCCGACGGCCACGCCAAACCCCGCTCACAGCTCGTAGGTATCGGCCTCGCCCTTCAGCGCCTGTTCGATCAGGCGTCGGTTCAGCGTCGGCGACAGCAGCTCGACGAGCGTATACACATAGCTGCGCAGGTAGGCCCCCTGCTTGAGCGCGACCCGCGTGACGTTGCTGCCGAACAGGTGGCCGACCGGAATCGCGCGCAGATTGCGGTCGCGCTCCGGATTGAACGCGATATCGGCCATGATGCCCACGCCGAGCCCCAGCTCGACGTAGGTCTTGATCACGTCCGCGTCGATCGCCTCCAGCACGATGTCGGGCGACAGGCCGCGCAGCGCGAACGCCTGGTTGATCTTCTTGCGGCCCGCGAACGCGTCGTCGTAGGTGATCAGCGGAAACTGCGCGAGATCGTCGAGCGACGGCGGCTTGCGTTCGAGCAGCGGGTGATCGGCCAGCACGACGGCGGCGTGGTGCCACTGGAAGCAGGGCAGCGACACCAGCTCCTTGTAGTCGGCAATCGCCTCGGTCGCGATCGCGAGGTCGGCCTGGTCGTGGATCACCATCTCGGCCACCTGGGTCGGGCTGCCCTGCAGGATCGACAGATGCACCTTCGGAAAGCGCTTCTTGAACTCGGCGATCGCCGACGGCAGCGAGTAGCGCGCCTGCGTGTGCGTCGCCGCGATCGTCAGGTTGCCCTGATCCTGCGCGGCATAGTCCTTCCCGACCCTTTTGAGGCTCTCGACTTCCTGCAGGATCCGCTCGACCGACGCGAGGATGATCCGGCCCGGCTCGGTCAGCGAGCGCACGCGCTTGCCGTGGCGCGTGAAGATCTCCACGCCCAGTTCGTCCTCCAGCTCGATGATCGCCTTCGAGACCCCCGGCTGCGACGTGTACAGCGCCTTCGCGGCCTCCGTCAGATTGAAATTCTGACGGACGGCCTCGCGCACGAAGCGAAATTGGTGCAGGTTCATTTATAACCCTTCCGCATATAGACAGAATTTTTTAGTCGTTTGAAATATAAAGGGAGTTTATTACGATTCCCCAGTGTTTTTCAAATATGGATATCTGTTTTCGTCATTAGCAAATGAGCAGGCGGCGGGAGGCCGGCTCGGTGCGGGCGGAGCAGGATTCGGGCGCGGCGTGGCTAGGACGTCGCGCGGTCATTCTAGAAACCCTGGGGTCCCCGAATGTATCAGTACGACCAATACGACCAGACGATTGTCGACGAGCGCGTCGCGCAGTACCGCGACCAGGTGCGCCGCCGCCTGTCGGGCGAGTTGAGCGAGGAGGAGTTCCGTCCGCTGCGGCTGCAGAACGGCCTGTACCTGCAGCGCCACGCGTACATGCACCGCATCGCGATCCCGTACGGCAACCTGCGCAGCGACCAGCTGCGGATGCTGGCGCGGATCGCGCGCGAGCACGACCGCGGCTACGGCCACTTCTCGACCCGTTCGAACCTCCAGTTCAACTGGATCAAGCTCGAGGAAACGCCCGAGATCCTCGCGAAGCTCGCCTCGGTGCAGATGCACGGGATCCAGACCTCGGGCAACTGCATCCGCAACATCACGGCCGACCAGTTCGCCGGCGTCGCGCAGGACGAGGCGATCGATCCGCGCCCGTGGGCCGAGATCCTGCGCCAGTGGTCGACCTTCCATCCCGAGTTCGCCTGGCTGCCGCGCAAGTTCAAGATCGCGGTGTCGGGCGCGAAGAGCGACCGCGCGGCCGTGCAGATCCACGATCTCGGCGTGTACCTGTCGCGCAACGATGCGGGCGAGGTGGTCGCGAGCATCCTCGCGGGCGGCGGTCTCGGCCGCACGCCGATCGTCGGCGCGATCATCCGCGAGAACCTGCCGTGGCAGCACCTGCTCACGTACTGCGAGGCGGTGCTGCGCGTCTACAACCGCTATGGCCGGCGCGACAATCTCTACAAGGCGCGCATCAAGATCCTCGTGAAGGCGCTGTCGCCGGAGAAGTTCTCGCAGCAGGTCGAGGAGGAGTGGCAGCACCTGAAGGACGGCCCGTCGACGCTGACCGAAGCCGAGCTCGAGCGCGTGGCGCGCGATTTCGCGCCGCCGGCGTACGAGAAGCTGCCGGACACCGATGCGTCGTTCGAGCAGCGGCTGCTCGACAACAAGGCGTTCGCCCGCTGGGTCGAGCGCAACGTCGCGCCGCACAAGGTGCCGGGCTACGTGGCCGTCACGCTCTCGCTGAAGCCGACGGGCCCCGCCCCCGGCGACGCGACCGATGCGCAGATGGAAGCGGTCGCCGACTGGGCCGACGCGTATTCGTTCGGCGAGCTGCGCGTGTCGCACGAGCAGAACCTGATCCTCGCGAACGTGAAGAAGCGCGATCTGTACGCGCTGTGGGAAAAGGCCAAGGCGCAGGGTTTCGCGACGCCGAACATCGGCCTGTTGACCGACATCATTGCGTGCCCGGGCGGCGATTTCTGTTCGCTCGCGAACGCGAAGTCGATTCCGATCGCGCAGGCGATCCAGGCGCGCTTCGACGATCTCGACTACGTGTACGATCTCGGCGACCTGTCGCTGAACATCTCGGGCTGCATGAATTCGTGCGGCCATCACCACGTCGGCAACATCGGCATCCTCGGCGTCGACAAGGACGGCGCCGAGTGGTATCAGGTGTCGCTCGGCGGCGAGCAGGGCACGGGCGCGGACGGCGCGCGGCTCGGCCGGGTGATCGGCCCGTCGTTCTCCGCGCACGAGGTGCCGGACGTGATCACGACGCTGGTCGACACCTTCGTCGAGCAGCGCGCCGACGGCGAGCGCTTCCTCGACACCTACAACCGCATCGGCCTCGCGCCGTTCAAGGAACGTGTGTATGCGGCGCGCCAGCCGGCGCACGCGTGAAACCGGCTACAAGGAATCAGCAGATGGCTTTGATTATCAAGAATCGCGCGGTGGTCGAGGATGCATGGCAGGTCGTGCGCGCGGCCGAGGACGGCGCGCTGCCCGCAGTCGCCGCGCTGCCGGCCGGCAAGGTGCTGGTGCCGTTCGCGCTGTGGCAGGCGGAGCGCGACGCGCTCGTCGCGGGCCGCAGCCGCGACGAACTCGGCGTGTGGCTCGCGCCCGACAGCGAGCCGGCCGACCTGGTCGCCGATTTCGACCGGATCGCGCTGATCGGCGTCGATTTCCCGCGTTTCGCCGACGGCCGCGGCTACAGCATCGCGCGTGCTGCGCGAGCGCCATGGCTGGACGGGCGAGCTGCGCGCGCTCGGCGACGTGCTGCGCGACCAGCTGCTCTATCTGTCGCGCTGCGGCTTCGATGCGTTCGCGGTGCGCGCGGACAAGGATATCCACGACGCGCTGCACGCGTTCGGCGAGTTCTCGCAGCGCTACCAGGGCGCGGTCGACAATCCGGCGCCGCTGTTCCGCCGCCGCGACGCGGCCGCGCAGAAGGTGGGCGCATGAGTACCGTCGCGCCGGGTGTCGCGCCTGAACTGGCCGCCAAGATCGCCCGCCTCGACGCGCTGCTCGCGACGATCGGCGCGCGGCATCCGCGCGTGAAGTTCGCGAGCAGCCTCGCGGCGGAAGACATGCTGCTGACGCACGCGATCCTGTCGAAAGGCGTGGCGATCGGCATCTTCTCGCTGAACACGGGCCGTCTGCATGCGGAGACGCTCGGCATGCTCGACCGCGTGCGCGAGCGCTACGGCTACGAGATCGAGCAGTTCCATCCGCGCCAGGACGCGGTCGACGCCTACGTCGCGCAGCATGGCCTGAACGCGTGCTACGAGAGCGTCGACCTGCGCAAGGGCTGTTGCGCGATTCGCAAGGTCGAGCCGCTCAACCGCGCGCTCGCCGAGGTCGACGCGTGGGTGACGGGCCAGCGCCGCGAGCAGTCGGTCACGCGTGCGGAGCTGCACGAGGAGGAGCAGGACGAGGCGCGCGGCATCGCCAAGTACAATCCGCTCGCCGACTGGACCGAAGCCGACGTATGGGCATACCTGAAGGCCTTCGAGGTGCCGGTGAATCCGCTGCATGCGCGCGGCTACCCGAGCATCGGCTGCGAGCCCTGTACGCGCGCGGTCCGCCCCGGCGAAGACAGCCGCGCGGGCCGCTGGTGGTGGGAATCCCGCGACACCAAGGAATGCGGGCTGCATATCCCGATCACGCCGCTGCCGTCGGACGCCCCGACCGAATCTGCCGGCGCCTGAGCCGTCGTAATAAGATTGAATCCCGCGCCACCCGGAAACGGCGGGCGCGACCCAGAACAAGGACTGATGACCATGAGCACGACGCTCGAACATTCCGCCTTTGCCCCGCCCGTCGGCAGCGCCGGCCGGATGGGCCACCTCGACTGGCTCGAGGCCGAGTCGATCCACATCCTGCGCGAACTCCTGGCCGAATGCAGCAAGCCCGCGCTGCTGTTCTCGGGCGGCAAGGATTCGGTGGTCGTGCTGCATCTCGCGCTGAAGGCGTTCGGCCTCGGCGCGAACCGCAAGACGTCGCTGCCGTTCCCGCTCGTGCACATCGATACCGGCCACAACTACGACGAGGTGATCGATTTCCGCGATCGCCGCGCGCAGGAGATCGGCGCGGAGCTGATCGTCGGCCACGTCGAGGATTCGATCGAGCGCGGCACCGTGGTGCTGCGCCGCGAGACCGATTCGCGCAACGCCGCGCAGGCCGTCACGCTGCTCGAGACGATCGAGCAGCACGGCTACACCGCGATGATCGGCGGCGCGCGCCGCGACGAGGAGAAGGCGCGCGCGAAGGAGCGCATCTTCTCGTTCCGCGACGAGTTCGGCCAGTGGGACCCGAAGGCGCAGCGCCCGGAACTGTGGAGCCTGTTCAATGCGCGCCTGCACAAGGGCGAGCATCTGCGGGTGTTCCCGATCTCGAACTGGACCGAGCTGGACGTGTGGCAGTACATCGCGCGCGAAGGGCTCGAACTGCCGTCGATCTACTACGCGCACCGCCGCGAGATCGTGCGCCGCAACGGTCTCCTCGTGCCCGTCACGCCGCTCACGCCGATGCGCGAGGGCGAGACGAGCGAGCAGGCGCTGGTGCGCTTCCGCACGGTCGGCGACATCTCGTGCACCTGCCCGGTCGAGAGCGAGGTGACCGAGATCACCGAACGCGGCGCGACCCGGATGGACGACCAGGCCGCCGAGGCGGCGATGGAGCAGCGCAAGAAGCAGGGCTATTTCTGAGGCACACGAGGACACCGACATCATGAGCATCATCGAGAATCACGAAGACCTCGGCGTGCTGCGCTTCATCACGGCAGGCAGCGTCGACGACGGCAAGAGCACGCTGATCGGCCGCCTGCTGTACGACAGCAAGGCCGTGCTGTCCGACCAACTGTCCGCGCTGTCGCGCGCGAAGAACAAGCGCACGGTCGGCGACGAGCTGGACCTCGCGCTGTTGACCGACGGCCTCGAGGCCGAGCGCGAGCAGGGCATCACGATCGACGTCGCGTATCGCTATTTCGCGACCGCGAAGCGCAAGTTCATCATCGCCGACACGCCGGGCCACGAGCAGTACACGCGCAACATGGTCACGGGCGCGTCCACCGCGCATGCGGCGATCGTCCTGATCGACGCGACCCGCGTCACGTTCGAGCAGGGCGTCGCGCAACTGCTGCCGCAGACCAAGCGCCACAGCGCGATCGTCAAGCTGCTCGGCCTGCAGCACGTGATCGTCGCGATCAACAAGATGGATCTCGTCGACTACAGCGAGACCCGCTTCAACGAGATCCGCGACGCCTACGTCACGCTCGCGCAGCAGCTCGGCCTCGCCGGCGTGCGCTTCGTGCCGGTCTCGGCGCTGAAGGGCGACAACATCGTCGGCGCGAGCGAGAAGATGCCGTGGTACGCGGGCGAGCCGCTGCTCGACGTGCTCGAGCTGCTGCCCGTCGAAGTCGACGCCGGCGACGCGCTGCGCTTTCCGGTGCAGTGGGTCGCGCGCCAGGACGGCAGCTCGGCCGACGACTTCCGCGGCTACATGGGCCGCGTCGAGGCGGGCGAGGTGAAGGTCGGCGACGCGCTCGCGGTGCTGCCGTCGGGCCGCGAGGCGACGGTCGCGGAGATCATCGCGCCGGTGCCGGGCGGCACCGCGGCGGTCGAGCGCGCGTTCGCGGGGCAGGCGGTCACGATCCGCTTCGCCGAGGACGTCGACGTGTCGCGCGGCGACACCTTCGTACCGGCCGCGCAGCGCATCGAGCCTGCCAGGAAGCTCGAGGCGGACCTGTGCTGGTTCGACGACACGCCGCTGTCGACGCAGCGCAAGTACCTGCTCAAGCAGACCACGAACACGGTGCTGACGAAGATCGGCGCGGTCCGGCAGGTGCTCGACGTGCATACGCTGTCGCATGCGACCGACCGCCACGACCTCAAGATGAACGACATCGGGCGGGTCGCGCTGACGCTGCAAAAGCCGATCGTGTGCGACACCTACGATGCGCACCCGGGCACGGGCGCGTTCGTGCTGATCGACGAGGCGACCCATCACACGGTCGCCGCGGGGATGATCCGCGAATTTTCCGCATGATGGTTCGGGCCGCGCGTCGCCGCGCGGCCCGCTTGCACGGATTCGAGGAAACGGAACACATATGGGCAAGGTGTATCTGATCGGCGCGGGACCCGGCGCGGCGGACCTGATCACGGTGCGCGGCGCGCGGCTCCTGGCCGACGCCGAGGTGGTGCTGCACGACGCGCTCGTCGAGCCGGCGCGGCTCGATTACGCGCCGGCGCATGCGCGCCGGATCGCGGTCGGCAAGCGCTGCGGGCAGCGCTCGACCGCGCAGCAGTTCATCAACAAGCAGCTGGTCGACGCGGCGCGCGAACACGCGGTGGTGGTGCGCCTGAAGGGCGGCGATCCGATGCTGTTCGGTCGCGCCGACGAGGAAATGCGCGCGCTCGAGGCGGCCGGGATCGACTACGAGGTCGTGCCGGGCATCACCGCCGCGCTGGCCGGCGCGGCGACGCTCAAGCGCTCGCTGACGCTGCGCGGGGTCGCGCGCAGCGTCGCGTTCGCAACCCACAGCCGCGCGCCGGGCAGCGAGGCGCTCCGCGAGCAGGTGAGCGCCGATTCGCTGGTCTACTACATGGGCCGCGACAGCGCGCCCGGCATCGCGCGCGCGCTGATCGACGCGGGGCGCGCGGGCACGACGCCGGTGGTGATCGTCGAGGCATGCAGCACGCCGCGCGAGCGCCGGCTGACGCTCACGCTCGACGCGATGGCGGCCGGCGATGCGCAGGCCTGGCTCGACGCGACGCAACCGAGCCTGCTGATGATCGGCGATGCATTCGCCGCACGCGCGGGTCAGAGTCAGGACGGGGACGCCGGGGCGGAAGGCGGCGCGCGGCGCGACGCGGCGTGAGGCGCGTCCGGGAATAAAAAAACGCTGGCCGTGCGCCAGCGTTTTTTTATGCGTGTTTCAGGGGGCGGCGCTTCAGGGCGCGGGAGGCGGCTGGCGCAGGCAGTAGCCGGCGATCGCGTCGAGCACCGCGTCGTCTTCGCCCACCGCACTCGCGCAGGCGAGCGCGATGCCTGGATGGGCGGCGCGGCAGGCGTCGAGCAACTGCGGCAGGTCGCGGCGCACGTGGCCGCCCTGGCCGAAGAAGACCGGGATCACGGTGATCGCGTCGCAGCCTTGCCCGGCGAGCGCGGCGACTGCATCGGGCAGCGCCGGCGTCATCAGTTCGAGAAACGCGAGCATGACGGGCGCATCGGCGCCGCGCGCCGCGCGCAGCCGGTCGGCGAGCCGTTCGAACGGCTCGGCCCAGCGCGCGTCGCGCGCGCCGTGGCCGAACAGGACGAGACCGTGTTTGCCCATGATGCTCAGTGACGATCGACCCACTTGAGCGCGAACAGCCCGAGCGCAAGGTAGGCGAGGCCCGGGATCGCGGCGGTGAGCGGCGCGGGCCAGGTGTTGAGCGTGCCGATGTGCGAGAACAGCGTGTTGAACAGCTGGAAGCTCATGCCGAGCATGATCCCGCCGAACACCTTGACGCCGACCACGCCCGCGCGCGTGTGCAGGTACGCGAACGGCAGCGACAGCACCAGCATCACGAACACCGCGAACGGATACAGCAGCTTGCGCCACAGCGCGATGTCGTAGCGCTGCGTGTCCTGCTGGTTCTCGCGCAAGTGCTGGATGTAGCGGAACAGGTTGAAGATCGACATCCGGTCCGGCGACACCAGCAGCACCGACAGGATCTGCGGCGTCAGGTCGGAGCGCAGCGAGTATTGCGGCATCTCGACCTGCTTCGAGCGATAGACCGGATTCAGCGCGTCGGTCGGCTGGCCGGGCGGCGCGGGCGTGGGTGCGAGGCTCGTGAGCTGGGTGTCGGTGACGTCGGTCAGCAGCCAGTGGCCGGGCGGCTGGTAGCGCCCCGTCTTGGCGATCCGCACGTTCTGCAGCTGGAACTTCGAGTCGAATTCGTAGATGCGCACGTCGCTGATGGTCGAATCGGGCGACAGCTTGCCGACGTTGACGAAGCGGGTGACGGGTTCGCCGTTGTCGCGTGCGGTCAGGGTGTCCTTGACCCACACGCCGGACGCGAAGTTCGACGACACCGACGAGCCGAGCGCTTCGAGCCGCACGCGCTCGGACAGCTGGTCGGAGTAGGGGCCGACGAATTCGCCGATCATGTAGGTGACGATCACGAGCGGCACACCGATCTTGAGCAGCGAGCGCAGCGCCCGGTTGGTCGCGAGGCCGGACACGCGGAAGATCGTGAATTCGGAGTTCGCGGCCATCTGCGCGAACACGTAGATCGAGCTGATCAGGGTCGCGACCGGGATGATCTCGTAGAAGCGCGAGGGCGTCTGCAGCGCGACGCGCAGCACCGCGTAGCCGAACTTGTAGTTGCCGTGGCCGACCGAGTTCAACTCGCTGATCAGGTCGAAGAAGAAGAACAGGCCGGAGAACGCGAACAGCACGAACGTGAAGGTCACGTAGATCTGGCGCGCGAAGTATTTCTCGTAGAGGCGCATCGGTCAGGTCCCCTGCGAGCGGCGGAACAGCGCGCGCGTGAACAGCGGGCGATTGCGCACGCGCAGCCAGAAGATCACGCCGACGATCGCGGCCACTACGGCGTGCAGCACGATGAGGCCGACGCTGAACGGCAGCTTGCCGCGTTCGATCTGCGATTGCACCACGTTCAACAGGTTCGAGTAGGTGAGATAGATCAGCACGGCCATCACCAGGTTGACGGTGCGGCCGCGGCGCGGATTCTGGTACGAGAGCGGGATCGCGAGGATCATCAGGTTGATCGCGATCAGCGGCAGCCCGGCGCGCCACGCGAACTCGGCGAGGTTTTCGTTGGTCGGGTTGCGCAGCAGGTCGAGCGTCGGAGTGCCGGTGGTGGTCGGCTGGTTGACCACCTGCTTGCTCTGGATCTTCACGCCGTAGCGCTCGAACTCCATGATCTTGAAGTTCGGCTGGCCCGGCGCGCCGTCGTAGCGGCGGCCGTTCTCGAGCACGATGAAGCGGTCGCCGTTCTTCATGGTCTCGGTGTGGCCCGTCTGCGACACGACCACGTTGACCTTGCCGTGCTCGGTGGTGGTCACGAACACGTTCTGCACCTTGCTCTGGTCCGGCGACATCTTCTCGATGAAGAACACCCGGTTGGTCGAGGTCGATTCGCGGAACTGGCCCGGCGCGAGCAGCGAGACCTCGTCGCGCTGCTGGAAGCGCGCCTTGATCAGCTTGCTCTGCTGGTTCGACCACGGCCAGCCGATGAACGCGAAGAACGCGATCAGCACGATGATCGGCGTCGCGAACAGGCCGATCGGCTTGATGAGGCGGGTCAGGCTCACGCCGGAGGCGAGCCAGACGACCATCTCCGAATCCCGGTACCAGCGCGTGAGCACGAACAGGATCGACACGAACAGGGTGCCGACGAGAATCATCGCGAGGTAGCCGATCACCGTCAGGCCGATCAGCACCAGCACGTCTTTGGGGCTGACTTCACCCGATGCCGCGTAGCCGACGATGCGGATCATCATCGACGTCAGCATGATCGTGAGCAGCACCATGAATACAGCGCCGGCGGTATACGCAAGCTCGCGCTGGAGGGAGCGTTCGAAGATCATTATTGATGAGAAGAGGGCGGGAGGCAGCGCACGCGTGGGGAGGTACTCACTCCGCCACGGGAAAAATAGCGGATAATTGCGGCTTTCATCCTTAGCCCAGATTTTATCCGAGGACAAGCGCGATGGACTTTAGCATAAAAGGCTGTGATTGGAGCAAAGGCACGTCGAAGGGGTTCGTGACGGGCAAGTCGGACTGCATCGTGCTCGGCGTGTTCGAGGCGCAGACCCTGTCGGGCGCGGCGCTCGACATCGATACGGCCACGAAGGGCCTGATCTCACGCGTGATCAAGGCCGGCGATATCGACGGCAAAGCCGGCAAGACCTTGTTTTTGCACGAAGTTTCGGGCATCGGCGCGTCGCGCGTGCTGCTCGTCGGCCTGGGCAAGCAGGATGCTTTCGGCCAGAAAGCCTATAACGATGCGGTGAAGGCCGCCTGGCGCGCGCTGCTCGCCACCAAGGTGGTCCAGGTCACCTTCACGCTGGCCCAGCTGCCGATCGCGGAACGCACCGCGGATTGGGGCGTGCGCGCGGCGATCCTCGCCCTGCGCGGCGAGACCTACCGCTTCACGCGGATGAAGAGCAAGCCGGAAGCGGCCGCGCATGCGCTCAAGCGCGTCGTGTTCAGCGTCGATCCGGCCGACGAGAAGGCCGCCAAGACCGCGGTCAAGCAGTCGGTGGCGCTCGCCAACGGGATGGACCTGACGCGCGACCTCGGCAATCTGCCGGGCAACGTATGCACCCCGACCTATCTCGGCAACACCGCGAAGCAGCTGGCCAAGGATTGGGGCCTGAAGGCCGAGGTGCTCGGCCTCAAGCAGATCCAGGCGCTGAAGATGGGCTCGTTCCTGTCGGTCACGCGCGGCTCGGTCGAGCCGCCGCAGTTCATCGTGCTGCACTACCGCGGCGGCGCGGCGAAGGCTGCGCCGATCGTGCTGGTCGGCAAGGGCATCACGTTCGACACGGGCGGCATCTCGCTGAAGCCGGGCGAAGGCATGGACGAGATGAAGTACGACATGTGCGGCGCCGGCTCGGTGCTGGGCACGATCCGCGCGGTCGCGGAAATGGGCCTGAAGCTCAATGTCGTCGCGATCATCCCGACCTGCGAGAACATGCCGGCCGGCAACGCGACCAAGCCGGGCGACATCGTCACCAGCATGAAGGGGCTGACGATCGAGGTGCTCAACACCGACGCGGAAGGGCGGCTGATCCTGTGCGACGCGCTGACCTACGCGGAACGCTTCAAGCCGGCGGCCGTGATCGACGTCGCGACGCTGACGGGCGCGTGCGTGATCGCGCTCGGCCATCACAACAGCGGGCTGTTCTCGAAGGACGACGCGCTCGCGGGCGAACTGCTCGACGCGTCGCGCGAAGCGGGCGATCCGGCCTGGCGCCTGCCGCTCGACGACGAGTATCACGAGCAGCTGAAGTCGAACTTCGCGGATCTCGCGAACATCGGCGGCCGTCCGGGCGGCAGCATCACGGCGGCGTGCTTCCTGTCGCGCTTCACCGAAAGCTATCCGTGGGCCCACCTCGACATCGCGGGCACCGCATGGAAGGGCGGCGCGGCGAAGGGCGCGACCGGCCGTCCGGTGCCGCTGCTTGCGCAGTTCCTGATCGACCGCGCCGGCGCGTGATGGCGCAAGGCGGCAACGCGGAGGAGCGTGACGGGCGAGG
>NZ_JAAGNW010000054.1:34425-35927 GCF_010645215.1 Burkholderia multivorans
ATCGATTTTCATTCGAACGTCGGCGATTCGCTCGCGTATGCGTGCCGGCTGCTGCGCAAGGCCTATCAGGCCGGGCAGCCGGTCGTCGTGCTCGCCGATGCCGCGCGCCTGCGCGCGCTCGACGAGCGGCTGTGGACCTTCTCTCCGCTCGATTTCGTTCCGCACTGCTCGGTCGACAGCCCGCATGCGGCGGGCACGCCGATCGTGCTGACGGTCGACCTCGAGCGCGCGCCGCATCACCAGATCCTGCTGAACCTGGGCGCGGACGTGCCGGCCCAGTTCGCGCGCTTCGAGCGCCTGCTCGAAGTCGTCGGCAACGCGCCGGAGGAACTGGCGGCGGGCCGCGAGCGCTACCGCTTCTATCGCGATCGCGGTTACGCGCTCAACAACTACAAGCAAGGCGCCTAGCCTTGCCGGACGGAGGTCATGTGCAGGAAGTTCCCGCATCCTCGATTCCGGTGCTGACCGACGTGCTGACGCCGGGCAAGCCGACGGCGCAGGCGGAAGGGCGCAGGCCGGCGCCGGACGCGCCGGCGTCGATGCCGCCGGTGCTGACCGATGTCCTCGTGCCCGGCCCGCGCATGGCGGCAGGGCCGGGGGCGTTGCCGCCGGTATTGAACGAGGTGCTGGCGCCGGGCAGGCCGGCGGCGCTCGGGGCGGAGGCGGCGTCGATGCCGCCGTTGTTGACCGATGTGCTGACGCCGGGCAAGCCGGTGTCGGCGCCGTTGTCGGAGGGCGAGGCCGAGGCGTCGATGCCGGTGCCGGTGGAACCGGGCGCCGTGTCGCCGTCGCGGGCCGATGCGCTGCCCGCGACGGGCGAGCCGGCCTCGACGCCGCCGTTGTTGACCGATGTGCTGAAGCCGGGCGCCTCGGCGTCATTCGAGGCGGCCGAGGCGCAGGAATCGGATGTGCAGGCTGTCGTGCCGCCGGTATTGACCGAGGTGTTGGCCCCGGGCAGTCCGGATGCGACCTTGGGTGAACCGGTGAGCGGGTTGCCGGCGACGGGGCGTGTGGAGACGATGGAAGCGGTGTCGCCGACCGAACCGCCCGCGCGGCCGCCGCTCCTGACCAACGTACTGGAGCGGGGCAAGCCGGAAGCGACGTCGGCCGCAGCGGCTGGCACACCGGTGGCGGAGCGCGCCGAAGCGCCGGAAGCCGTGTTGCGGGCCGAATCGTTGCCGGTGCCGCCGACCCTGACCGACGTACTGGTGCCGGGCAAGTTTGAACCGGTCCGCGCATCGCCGTTGACGGAGCGCGCCGAAGCGCTCGATACGATGTCGCCGGTCGAAGCGTCCACACCGACGTCTTCCCAACCCGCATCAGCCTCGTCCGCGCCGTTCCCCGGCCGGCCGCTGCCGACCTCGCCCCGGCTCGCGGGCGCAACGGCGTCGCACGAGGCATCGGCCGCATCTGCGTCGACCGACGACCTCGCCACGCGCACCCACGATGAACCGGCGCGCGCGACCGAACTGACGCCGCCCGCCGACGGCATCGACCTCCAG
>NZ_JAAGNW010000055.1:0-2604 GCF_010645215.1 Burkholderia multivorans
CGATCACCAGTCGATGATGCGCGAACCGCATGCCGCGACGCTCGGCCGCCGCATCGACGATGCGTTGTTCGGACGGGACACGGCATGACGGACTGAAGCCGCGCAGCGGCGGCAATCCGGCCAAGCCCACCGTTGCGACGGACGGGACGAGCCGGATCAGGTCCGCCGGGCCCACCGGCCCGGCGGACTGCTGATCCCGTCGCTCAATGCCGCGCGGACTCGCCCCGCAGACGCCAGAACTCCCCGGCATACGCGCGGGCCAGTTCCGGCGCGTGACGGAACAGATTGACGCCGCCGATCTCGCGGCCGTCTTCCGCCGCCCGATACCCGACCGCGTCGTCGGCGACGACAAAACGGCCGGCCGCCGGCGCGCGCGCACGCAGCGCGGCCACGTCGACGCCCGCCAGCGCCAGCGCCGTCGCGCCGCTGTATCGCCACGGCGCGCGCGACCGGTCGAGCACGACATGGACGTCGACGCCGCGGCGCCGCGCGTCCGCGAGCGCATGCGCGAGCGCGAGCGGCAGCGCCGGATATCCGGCCACCAGCACGCGCTGGCGGGCCTGCTCGATCAGGGCGAGCGACAATCCGGCATCGTCATGGGTAGGTGCGAAGTACGCGCCGATCGCGTCGATGCGCAAGGGAGGACAGGCAGCACGAGCAGAAACGGGCCACGCGACGACGAGCGCGAGCCCCAGACAGCGGAAACAGGCGGGATATTTCATGGGGCGGCCATTGTAACGACGCCCGCCGCACTTGCAAGTGCCATCGCGGCTTCATGCCGCGCGCATCACGCCGAGCCGAGCCGCCCGAGCCACGCCCGCACGCCGTCCCACGACCGGAAATCCGCGAGACTGCGCGCGGGCAAGGCCGGATACGCACCGGATGCCATCTCGGCCAGCGCGCGGCCCGGACCCAGCTCCAGGAAAGCCCGCGCCCCCGCCTCGACGCATGCGTCGAGGCACGCGGCCCATTCGACCGGCTCGGCCACCTGGCGCGCGAGCTTGTCGAGCCCGTCGGCCGGATCGAGCACGGGCGCACCGTCGATCCCGCTGAACAGCCTCGCCCCGGACGCGGGACGCCGCACTGCCGGCCCCCCGGCCAGCGCGGCGCGAAACGCCGGCACCGCGCCCGCCAGCCGCTTCGTATGCGACGCCACCCGCACGTCGAAGGGGGCAATCCGCGCCGCCCCCGCGCGCCGCGCCGCTTCCGCGATCACGGCGAGCGCGGCGCGCGTACCCGCCAGCACACACGCATCGCCCGGATTCGCGATCGCGAGCGCCGCATCGCGCCCCGCGCACAGCGCCTCAAGCGCGGGGCGCGTCAGCCCGCGCACGAACAGCATGCCCTCGTCGCCGCCGCTGGCCGCGTCCATCGCGTCCGCGCGCCGCGCGACGAGATCCAGCGCAGCCGTCGCATCGATGCAGCCCGCCGCACACCACGCGGCCACCTCGCCGACGCTATAGCCGGCCACGCAGCGCCGCCGCGGCAGCCATGCGTCGAGCCGCGTCATCGCGGCCAGCGCGTGCACCGTGCACAACACCTGAGCCGCCCGGTTCTCCCGCCACGCATCGGGATCGGCCACGCGCACCCACTCGCGCGGATCCGCCCCGAGCAGGCCCGCGGCCTGTTCGAACAGGCCCGCCGCCTCGGGCAACGCCCCCGTGAGCGCGAACATCGCAGCGTGCTGTCCGCCCTGCCCGGAGCACAGAATCGCAATCGTCATGCGCCGGCCTCCGTGTCGAGCGCCGCGACGAACACGCTCATCGCCAGCAGGTCCGCCGCCCCGCCCGGACTCAGCCGCCGCGCGACGAACGCGCGATGCAGCGCCGCCGCCCGCGCGCGCCAGTCATGCGCGCCCACGCCGCCGCGCGCGAGAAAATCCCGCGCCGCGCGCTGCGCGAATCGCAAACCGGCCACACCGCCCCGATGCAGCAGATTCGTATCGTCCAACGCCGCGATCAATGCGAAACACGCCTGCACGCGCGCCGCCTCGGCGTCGCCGGGCGCGACGCGCGCGCCTTCGGCGAGCGCGGGCATGCCGATCCCGTACACCACCGGAAACCCGTCGGCCGCCTGCCGGCGCGCGCCGCCGACGCCATAGCGCCGGACCGCCCGTTCGCCATGGCTGTCGCACGGCCGCGGCCCGCCCAGGATCTCCGCGCCCCAGCGGCGCACCACGACGGCGCCCAGCGTCGCCTCCCGCTCGTCCGGCGCGGCCTCGCGCCACCCCGCCGCGGCGCACAGCAGCCCGAGCCCGAAGATCGCGCCGCGATGCGTGTTCACGCCGCCCGTCGCCGCGAGCATCGCGTGCTCGGCCCGCAGCCCCAGCGCGCGCAGCGTCGCCATGCCCGCGCCGGCCGCGCCCGCGCGCGCCAGCGCCGCAAAGAACGGCCGCAACGCGGCCGCGCTGCGGCGGAACGTACCGGCGTCCATATCCGTATGACTGCCCGCATCGACATGACGGACGAGCCCCGGCTTCGGCCACGTGTCGACCTCGAGCACCAGGCTGCGCTCGGCCAGCGCCGCGTATCGGTCGGCGGCCGCGTCCCGCTCGTCCGGTGACCAAGCGCCCACCCGGGCCGGCGCGCTCATCGCCCCTCCAGA
>NZ_JAAGNW010000055.1:2614-3413 GCF_010645215.1 Burkholderia multivorans
GTTCGCCGTCGATGCGCATCGGCGCCCGTTCCGCCAGCGTCGCCAGCCCGTCGAGCAATGCGTCGAGCGCGCGGGCGTCGGCCGGCGCGTCGAACAGCAGATCGAGATCGGAGCCGGCATGCAGGTAGTCGAGGCCGGTCAGCGTCTGCCATGCGAGCGCGCCGAACACGCGGCACGACACCCGATGCCGCGCCGCCAGCGCGCTCACTTCGCCCACGCACGCATGCCACGCGGCCGGCGCATGACGCGCCGCCTCATCGAGCGCGGGCAGCGACGCATACGCGGCAATCCGCTCCGGCGGCACGCTCAGCGCGATGCGACGCTTGCCCGCCGACGGCGGCAGCGGCAGGCCGAGCGCGATGCCCGTTTCGCCCGGCGCGGGCCGCCGCACGATCAGCGGCCAGCCGCGCGCGCCCCAGTCGCGCGCGAGCGGCACGCCGTCGAGCCCATGCGCGGCGGCGAGCGCCGGCCACGCGCCCGGTGCGATCCGTGCCAGCGCGTGCCGCACCGGGCGCGCGTCAGCGCGTGGCGAGCGCGCGTTCATATACCTGCCGCGCCACCTCGGCGGCCAGCGGCCGGCCGCCGCGCGCAAGGCCCGCCTGGTCGCGCCGGTCGATCCGGTCGGACGGCTGCGCGAGCCACGCGTCGACCTGCTCGGCCAGCGAGCGCGCCGGATCGAGCACCGCCTCGACCGCGCCCATCTTCGCGAGATTGTCGAGGCCGGGCGCGAACACGGCGGTCGTGCGCGCCATCTGTTGCAGCACGTCGAGCGACAGCTTCGTGACCCGCGACATCGACG
>NZ_JAAGNW010000055.1:3423-14764 GCF_010645215.1 Burkholderia multivorans
CGACGGCAGATCCATCACCGCCGGCTCCGCGCCCGGCAGCGCGACGAGCGCGCGGGTCGCGAGCGCGGTCGCGATGAACGCGCCCGCCGCCGTGTGCCCGTACAGCAGGCCGAGCGTCCGATGTCCGGCCCGGTCCGCCTGCATCACGCACTTCGCGAGATGCGCGAGGCATTCGTTCAGGCCGAGCAGTTCGTCGCGCTTGCTCATGCGCTGGCTGTCGCTGTCGATCAGCACGACGAGCGGCGCAGCGCCGCCCTGCCGGATCAGCGCCAGCACCTGCGCGGCCAGCCGCAGCGCGTCGTCGGCGCCGAGCGCGCGCCGCCCGGCCACGCCGATCACCTCGACCGGCCCGCCCGGCAGGCAGCCGCGCCCGCCGAGCAGACCATCCTGCTCGCGCACCTCGTGCCCGCTCGGGAACAGCGAACCCAACACCTCAGCGAGCGTCATCGCGCGCCTCCTCCAGAGCTTCGGTCAGAGCGACGAAGTCGCCATAAGGCAGCGCAGGAATCGCCGCCGGATCCGGCGCGCCGAGCGCGCGCCAGATGTCGAGCGCATCCGCGCACGCGCCGAACCGCGCGAACCGCGCTGCGAGCCGCGCCTGCTCGGCTTCGAGCGCGTCGAGATCGAGTGCCTGCGGCGCTGCGATCAACGCCTGCGCCGCTTCGCGAAAGCTGTCGACCGTATCGTCGACGAAGCGCGCCGCCGCCCCGATCAGCCGCCGATGCTTGCCGCCCATGGTGCGCCAGATCAGCGCGCGATCCTTCGCGTCGAATTCGTCGACGCCCCGGTTGGTCTCGATCACCTCCGGCCCCGAGACGCCGATGCGGCCCTGCTCGGACACCGCCAGCGCGCCGCAGCACGCGGCCAGCAGCCCGCCGCCGCCGTAGCAGCCGGCGCGCCCGCCGACGAGGCCGATCACCGGCACCCCGTCCGCGCGCGCACCGAGCAACGCGCGCATGATCTCGGCGATCGCCGTCTCGCCCGCGTTCGCCTCCTGCAGGCGCACGCCGCCCGTATCGAACAGGATCAGCACCGGCAGCGTGCGCAGTTCGCGCGCCGCGCGCAGCAGCCCGGTCAGCTTCGCGCCGTGCACCTCGCCGAACGCGCCGCCCATGAAGCGCCCTTCCTGCGCGGCGACCAGCACGGCCTGGCCGGCCAGCGCGCCGCGCCCGACGATCATGCCGTCGTCGAACTGCCGGGGCAGGTCGAACAGCGGCAGATGCGGACTCACGCAGCGTTCGGCGGGGCCGATGAATTCAACGAACGAGCCGGCGTCGAGCAGGCCGTCGAGCCGCTGCCGCGCCGAAGCCTCGTACCAGCTGGCGCCCGCCGCCGACAGGGCGGCACGGTTCATGCCCAGGCTCATGACGCGTCTCCTTCGAGCGCGCGCACCGCCTGCGCGAGCCGCAGCGCCACCATGTCGGGCCGCGCGCCGCCGTCGTTGACCGACAGGCGCAGCCCGCCCGGCGAGCGCCGCTCGACGAAATCGGCGACCACGGCCTCCCACACCGCGCCGAAGCCGACCGCCGCGGTCTGGATGTCGATCTCGCATTCGGTGTCGGGCAGTACGCGCTCGACCAGCACTTCCAGATTGCCGGACGCGACGACGCCCACGAGCGCCGACGCCCCATCGCCGCGCGCGCGGTCGCGCGCGGTGAAGCGGTAATTGAGCTGTTCCATCGCAATCGTCTCCTTACCAGTTGCGAAACCGTGACGGCGGCGCATAGAGGCCGCCGGACCAGTGCACGAGATCCTTGATCGAGCGCGCGGCGAGCAGGCGGCGATCGGCGTCGAGCGGATCGATGCCGAGGTCTTCCGGCCGGCGGATCACGCCGCGCTCGCGCAGCCGTTCGACGAACCGGCGGTCGCGGCCGCGGCCGATCTCGGTATAGCCCGCGACGCCGCGGATCGCCTGCTCGCGCTCGTCCGCGTCGCGGCACAGCAGCAGGTTGGCGATCCCTTCCTCGGTCACGATGTGGGTGACGTCGTCGCCGTAGACCATGATCGGCGCGAGGTCGAGATCGAGCTTGTCGGCGAGGCGCAGCGCGTCGAGCTGCTCGACGAACATCGGCACGTTCTTGTCGCCGAAGGTCTCGCCGATCTGCACGACGAGCTTGCGGCCGCGCCGCAACGCGGCGGGCGTGGCGGGATCGGCCTCCGCGCCCGCCTTGAGCCACGGCTCGCTCGGATGGCGGCGGCCGCGCGCGTCGCTGCCCATGTTCGGCGCGCCGCCGAATCCGGCGATGCGCTCGGCCGTGACGGTCGACGAATGGCCAGCAAGATCGATCTGCAGCGTCGAACCGATGAACATGTCGCACGCATACAGCCCGGCCGTCTGGCAGAACGCGCGATTCGAGCGCAGCGAGCCGTCCGCCCCGGTGAAGTAGATGTCGGAGCGCGCGCGGATGTAGTCGTCCATGCCGACCTCCGAGCCGAAGCAGTGGATCTGCTCGACCCAGCCCGACTCGATCGCCGGGATCAGCGTCGGATGCGGATTCAGCGCCCAGTGGGTGCCGACCTTGCCCTTGAGCCCGAGCCGCTCGCCGTAGGTGGGCAGCAGCAGCTCGATCGCGGCGGTGTTGAAGCCGATGCCGTGATTGAGCCGGCGCACGCCGTACGGCGCGTAGATGCCCTTGAGCGCGAGCATCGCGGTCAGGATCTGGGTCTCGGTGATCGCGGCGGGATCGCGCGTGAACAGCGGCTCGACGTAGAACGGCCGCCCCGCCTCGACGACGAAGTGCACGCGATCGCCGGGGATGTCGACGCGCGGCACGCGCTCGACGATCCGGTCGACCTGCGCGATCACGATGCCGTCCTTGAACGCGGTGGCCTCGACGACGGTCGGGGTGTCCTCGGTGTTGGGCCCCGTGTAGAGGTTGCCGTCGCGATCGGCGCT
The DNA here is from genome assembly GCF_010645215.1 of Burkholderia multivorans. GTDB lineage: Bacteria > Pseudomonadota > Gammaproteobacteria > Burkholderiales > Burkholderiaceae > Burkholderia > Burkholderia multivorans_A. The sequence goes on from NZ_JAAGNW010000055.1 coordinate 6,320, forward strand.
GACGGCGGCGATCAGCGCGACCTGCGGCGTCAGGTCGATGAAGTAGCGTGCGAACAGTTCGAGATAGGTGTGCACCGCGCCGAGCCGGATCTTGCCGCCGAACAGCAGCTTCGCGATCCGCTGCGACTGCGGCCCCGAGTACGCGTAGTCGAGCCGCGAGGCGATGCCGCGCTCGAACACGTCGAGATGCTCGGGCAGCACGATGCCGGACTGCACCATGTGCAGGTCGTGGATCGTCGCGCTGTCGACGTCCGCGAGCGCGCTCGCGAGCAGGTCCGCCTGCTTCTGGTTGTCGCCCTCCAGGCACACGCGATCGCCCGGCCGCAGCACGGCTTCGAGCAGCGCGACCGCATCGTGCGCCGCGACCCGCTTGCCCTGCGCGAGCGGCGCGCCCGCGGCGAGGCGTGCATCGCGCGCCTGCCGCGCGTGATTCCATCCTGTCATACCGTTCTCCCGCTTCGCTGGTCCTGCGGCATTCTAAGCCGGGCGACGCCGCCGATTGATGATGTTGCCGAATGCGACTCAGAGGCGGCCGCGATGGGTGAGGCCGGGGGCGCGCCGACGCGCCTGCGCGAGGCGGCCGGGGGCGGCCGGCCCGTCTATGCGGCCGCCCCGACGCCTACCCGCCCACCAGCGCGCGCGTCGCGAAAAACAGCAGCGACGGCCCGAGCAGGCAGCCCACCCCGGTGTGGAAGGTCGCGACCAGCGCGCCATAGGGCACGAGCCGCCGATCGGTCGCGGCGAGCCCCGCGCTCACGCCGCTCACGGTGCCGGCGAGCCCGCCGAAGATCATCGCGGAGCGCGGCGTCCTGAGGCCCATGAAGCCGGCCGCGAGCGGCGTGCCGACCATCACGATGATCGCCTTCACGAGCCCCGTCGCGATGCTGAGCGCGATCACGTCGGACCCGGCGCCGATCGCCGCGCCCGTGACCGGCCCGACGATGTAGGTGACCGCGCCCGCGCCGATGGTCGTCATGCTGACCGCGTCGGTATAGCCGAACGCGCGCGCGATGCATGCGCCGACGATGAACGGCAGCACCGTGCCGAGCAAGAGCGCGAGCACGCCGACGAGGCCCGCCTTGCGCGCTTCGGCCGGCTGCACCTCGAAGGCGGTCGCGACGATCGCGAAGTCGCGCAGCATCGCGCCGCCCATCAGCCCGACGCCGGCGAACAGCCGCCCATCGGCGATGCCTTTCTGGCCGCCCGTGAGCGCGCCGCCGACATAGGCGAGCGCGAGGCCCGCGAGGATCGCGATCGCGGAGCCGTGCACGCGGCCGAAGGTGAGCTTGCGCGACGCGATCGACGACAGCCACATGATCAGGCCGACGAGCGCGAACGACGCGACGAGCCCATTCTGGGCGACGACTTTTTCGAGCATCTGCAGCATGGCGGCCTCCTTCACTGTTCGCCGGCGGACGGCGCGACGTCGAACGCCGTGTCGTCGCGGCCGGTGCGCGCGAGCACCGCGATGCAGCACGCGCAGATCGCGACCGCGCCGAACGCGGCGAGGAGCGCGACGGGGCCGCCCTTCAGCGCGGCGACGACGTTCTGGTTCGCGGCCATCGCGACGACCACCGGGATGTACAGCGCGCCCCAGAAACCGACGCCCGCCTCGGTTTCCTTCGGCAGCCAGCCGCCGCGCTGCAGCGCGATGCGCAGCACGATCAGCAGCAGCATCGCGCCGCCGACCCCGCCGACGTTGGTCTTCACGCCGAGCGCGACGCCCAGCAGGTCGCCGAGGAGCAGCCCGGCGAGATGGCAAAACGCGAGCAATGCGGTTCCATAGATGATCATCGGTCGTCTCCTGTCTCCATGTCGGCTTGTTGTCAGCCTGGCCGGCACACGCGGGGCCGGACCGCCGGCGGGCGCTTCGGAGTGCGGGCCTGCGCCCGGATGCCGTAGACTGCCTGCTGGCGGCCGACGCGCCGCGCGGCCCTGCGCCCGCGGCCCGTCCCGTCGCGGGCGGCCGTGGTGCGTGAAGCGATACTAGCGCCGCCGCATCCGGCCATTTATGAAGTTGTGGATACCGATTCAGTGGGTTTAGCAATGCGTCCGTTACCGCCCGAGCTGCTGCGCAGCTTCGTCGCCGTCGCCCAGACCGGCAGCTTCACCGCCGCCTCCGAGCGCGTGAACCTGTCGCAATCGACCGTCAGCCAGCACATCCGCCGGCTGGAAGAGCTGCTCGACCGGCCGCTGTTCGAGCGCGACACCCGCAACGTCCGGCTCGCGCCCGCCGGCGAGGCCCTGCACCACTATGCGGCGCGCATTCTCGACCTGATGGACGAGGCGGTCACCTCGGTCTGCGGGCCGCCGCTGTCGGGCAAGGTGCGGCTCGGGATGTCGGAGGATTTCGCGTCCTCGCACCTGACGGCCGCGCTCGCGAGCTTCGTGCAGCGCAATCCGGAGGTCGAGCTGGCGATCGCGACCGGCCTGTCGGGCGACCTGTTCGACGCCCTCGACGAGGGCCGCCACGATCTGGTGTTCGCGAAGCGCGTGGCGGGCAGCCGCCGGGGCCGGGTGATCCGCACCGAGCCGCTGTACTGGTGCGCGGGCGCGGCGTCGCCGTTGAGCGGCCGCGAGGCGGTGCTGCCGCTCGCGCTGCACCCGGAGCCGAGCGTGTCGCGCCGCCGTGTGCTGGAAACCCTCGATGCGATCGGCCGGCCCTACCGGATCGCGATCGTCAGCAGCAGCGTGGCGGTCCTGCGCGCGGCGGCGAGCGCGGGGCTCGGCATCAGCGCGTTCGCGGGCTACGTGATTCCCGACGGGCTCACGCGCCTCGACGCCGGGCTGCCGGCGCTCGGCGACCTCGAATACGTGATCGAGCACCTCACGGGCGCGGCGCGCTCGACCCTCGCCCTCGAAGCGACGCTGGTCGCCGCCGCCGCCGGGCTGTGATCCCCCGCGCCGCCGTCACGCGGCGGCGTGCGGGAAATGCAGCGTGAACACCGTGCGGCCGGCGGCGCTCTGCACCTCGACGCCGCCGCGATGCAGCGTCATGATCGACGCGACGATCGCGAGCCCGAGCCCCGCGTTCTGCGCCGCGCCGTGGCGCGCGGCATCGACGCGATAGAAGCGCTCGAAGATCTTGTCGAGATGCTCGGGCGCGATCGTCTCGCCCGTGTTCGCCACCGAGACGTCGACACCATGTGCACGCGCGGACGCGCGCAGCTCGATCGTGCTGCCGGGCGCCGCGTGCTGGAGCGCGTTCGCGACCAGGTTGTTGAGCGCGCGCCGGAACAGCAGCGGATCGGCATGCAGCGGCGCCTCGCCCTGCGCGACGATCGCGAGCCCGCCCTCGTCCGCCATGTCGTGGAAATACGCGGCGAAGCGCCGCAATTCCGCGCCCGCGTCGAGCGCCACGGCGCGCAGGGCCTGGGTCGCGTTGTCGGTGCGCGCCAGGAACAGCATGTTCTCGGTCATCCGCTGCAGGCGCTCGCACTCCTCGAGATTGGAGCCGATCAACGCCTCGTATTCGTCGGCCGAACGCCGCCGGCCCAGCGTGACCTGCGAGGCATTGATCATGTTCGCGAGCGGCGTGCGCATGTCGTGCGCGAGTTCCGACGAGAACCGCGACAGCCGCGAGAACGCGCGTTCGAGCCGGTCCAGCATGCGGTTCACCGCGGTCGCGATCTCGTGCAGCTCGTGCGGGCCGTCGCGCAGGTCGAGCCGTTCGTCGAGCCGGTGCGCCTCGATGCGGGCGATCTGGCGGCCAAGGCCCTCGACCGGCCGCATCGCGCGCCGCACCGCCAGGTGGCCGAGCAGGCCGACGAACAGCGCGCCGAGCCCGGCAGCCGCGAAGATCGTCTTGTAGTAGCTGGCGAGCAGCGCGTGACGCTCCTTCGCCGCGCGCACCACGGCCACCTGCACCGTCTCGCCGGACGCCAGCCGCGCGCGGCCCGCGATGCAGCGCGCATCGCCGACCTCGCCCGGTTCGCACTGGAACGGCTGCGCGTCGCGGTGCGCGGCGCGCATCAGCTGCGCGATCGGCAGGCGCGGGCCGATGTCGGTGACGAGCGCGTCGTCGCGCGCGTCGCACACCGACAGATAGACGCCCGGGTGCAGCATCAGCACGTCGCGGAACATCTGCTGGCTGCCGCGAATCGCGTCGATCGAGCCCGCATCCTGCGCGAGCTGCACGAACTGCAGGAGCTTGCTCTCGATCTCGGCGTCGTCGCGCCGCCGCAGTTCGGTCGACAGCGAGTCGTACAGGAACGCCCCCATCGCCGCGAACACGACGAACGCGGGCGCGGCGAACGCGATGCTGAGCCGGACCAGCAGCGAGTAGCGGCCGTCCGCGCGGCTCACGCGCGATCCTCGAGCACGTAGCCCATGCCGCGGATGGTATGCAGCAGCTTGCGCTCGAACGGCGCGTCGAGCTTTGCGCGCAGCCGCTTGACCGCGACGTCGACGACATTGGTGTCGCTGTCGAAATTCATGTCCCACACGCACGAGGTGATCAGCGTGCGCGTCAGCACCTCGCCCTGCCGCTCGACGAAGAATTGCAGCAGCGCGAATTCCTGTGCGGTCAGGTCGATGCGCGTCGCGCCGCGCTGCACGCGCCGCCGGATCAGGTCGACCTCCAGGTCGGCGATCGTCAGCCGGTCGCGCGCGACGCGCGGCGAGCGGCGCAGCAGCGAGCGCACCCGCGCAAGAAACTCCGCGTAGGCGAACGGCTTCGCGAGATAGTCGTCGGCGCCCAGCTCGAAGCCCTCGACCTTGTCCTCGACCGCGTCGCGCGCGGTGAGCAGCAGCACCGGCGTCTGCTTCTGCGCGCGCAGGCGGCGCAGCACCTCGAAGCCGCTCAGCTCCGGCAGCATCAGATCGAGCACGACCAGGTCGAATTCCTCGTGCAGCGCGAGAAACAGGCCTTCGCGGCCGTCGGCCGCCGTGTCGACGGCGAAGCTCGCCTCGGTCAGCCCCTTGCGCAGGTAGGCGGCCATTTTCTGTTCGTCTTCGATGATCAGGATTCGCATAGCAGGGGGCGCGGCGGCCCGCGTGTGGTCAGCCCGGCAAGGGTAAAGGGTCGCGCCGCTGGCAAAGATGGCGCACGAATGACAATTCTGTCATGTTCGCGCCGCGCCGCCGCGATCCGGGCGGCTCGCGCGCCGTGCCGCAGCGCGGCGCGCACGCCTTTTTTGCCGCGCCCGGGCGGCGGCGCGCCCCGCCCCGGGCCGCCCGCCGCGATCCTGACCGAATCGCCATGATCCGGTCAGCGTGCGCCCAGCCCCCGCTCCTCAGAATGAACGGCACGAGGCGTCGGCTGCATGCCGCGCCTGTTCTCCCCGCGTCCAGACCGCCACCAAGGAGCCCCTCATGAACCGCTCGCGTCTTACCCTCCTTCTCGTCCTGACCTGCGCCGCCGCGCCCGTGCTCGCCCAGCAATCCGATCAGCAGCCAGGCAAGACCCGCGCCGAAGTGCGCGCCGAGCTGATCCAGGCGTATCGCGACGGCACGATCCCGACCACCGACGGCGACTACCCGCCGAGCCAGACGACCATCGACATCAACCGCGCCCACTTCGCCGCGTCGAATCCGGCGTGGGCGCAACCGCAGGCGCAAGCACAGGCCAGCCAGCAGTAAGTAACGCGCGCGGCGCGGCGTGCTTCGCCGCGTCGAACCCGGCGCAGGCGCAATCGCGCGCACAACACCGCGTGCCTGCCCCTCAGGCGGCGTCGCTCGCGCGCCGCCCCACGTAATCCTGCACGAACTGCACCGCGATCCGGCCCGACCGCGCGCCGCGCTGCAGCGCCCATTGCAGGGCCGGCTGGCGCGCGGCCTCGCGCTCGCGCTCCGTGTAGCCCTGCGCGTGCAGCCGGGCCTCCACCACGCGCAGGTATTCGTCCTGCGAGAAGCCGTAGAACGTCACCCACAGCCCGAAGCGCTCCGACAGCGAGATGCGCTCCTCGACCGCGTCGCCCGGATGCAGCTCGCCATGCTCGTCGAGCGTATGCGCCGCGTTGTCCGACGCATGTTCCGGCACCAGATGACGCCGATTCGAGGTCGCGTAGATCAGCACGTTCGGCGCGCCGCCCGCGACCGAGCCGTCGAGCACGGTCTTGAGCGCCTTGTAGCCGGTCTCGCCCGCCTCGAACGACAGGTCGTCGCACGACACGATGAAGCGCTCGGGCCGGCCGCGCAGCAGTTCGAACAGCATCGGCAGCGCATCGAGCCCGTCCTTGCCGACTTCGACGAGGCGCAGCCCCTCGGCCGCGAACGCATGCAGGCAGGCCTTCACGAGCGAGGACTTGCCGGTGCCGCGCGCGCCGGTCAGCAGCACGTTGTTGGCGGGATGGCCGAGCACGAACTGATACGTGTTCTGCCGCACGAGCGCGGCCTGCCGCTCGACGCCCGCGAGCGCGTCGAAGCTGATCAGCGCGGGCGCCGGTACCGGTACCAGCCGCCCCGCGTCGCCGCGCGCCCGGCGATCCGGCACCCAGCGAAACGCCTGCGCGCCGTGCCAGTCGACGTTCGCCGCACGCGCCGTGGTCGCGTTCGCGTCCGCTTCGAGCAGCGCGGCGAGCCGGTCGAGCCGGCTGAACAGGCCGACGGCGAGCCGTGCGAGGTCCGGATCGAGGGCCAGGTTCTCGAGATCGAGGTCCGCCGCCGCCGTCATGCGGCACGCTCTACGCGATCAATGGCCAAAATGCTCAAAAAAACATACGATGCGTTCATTTGTCGCTCGGTGTGCAGGAATCCGACATCGTGCGCGTTCCCCTCCTCGCCTGTCTTTCGCCAATATGTCGACTCTTGCCGCAAATCGGTCAGCCGTTTCGCCGGCTGTCGACCACCTGCCCTACGAGAACACGCCGATGCCGGTCGCGGCGATGGCTGCGTTCTATCCGAACGGCACCCATATCGAAACCCACCGGCACCGCCGCGCGCAGCTGCTCTATGCGATCGAGGGCGTGATGCAGATCACCTCGCCGACGGGCGCATGGGTGGTGCCGCCCACGCGCGGCGTCTGGCTCGAACCCGAGCTGGACCATGCGGTGCAGATGAGCGGCGACGTGAAGATGCGCACCGTGTTCGTGGAACCCGCGGTGGCGGCCGGGCTGCGCGCGCGCACCGGCGTGGTCGACGTGCCGCCGCTGCTGCGCGAGCTGATCGTCGCGGCGATCGACGTGCCGCTCGACTACGCGGCCGGCTCGCGCGACGATCACCTGATGCAGCTGATCCTCGCGGAACTCAACGCGGTGCCGCGCCTGCCGCTCTACCTGCCCTGGCCGAACGATGCGCGCCTGCAGGCGGTGTGCGACACGATCCTCGCGGCGCCCGACGACCATCGCACGATCGGCGCGTGGGCGGCCCAGCTCGGCGTCTCGGAGAAGACCCTGTACCGCTGGTTCAGCCGCGAGACCGGGCTGACCTTCGGACGCTGGCGCCAGCAGGCGCGGCTGCTGCTGGCGCTCAAGCGGCTCGCGCACGGCGAGAAGATCCTGAGCGTCGCGCTCGACCACGGCTACACGAGCCAGAGCGCGTTCACCGCGATGTTCAAGCGCCACTTCGGCGTGGTGCCCTCGGCGTTCTACGACTGAGCGCCGCTCACGGCAGGAAGCTGCCGCGGCGCGCCTCGATCAGGTCGAGCAGCAGGCGGTCGCGCTCCGCGCCGAGCGCCTGCATGCTGCGCTCGCCCTGGATCGCGCGCAGCCCGTCGATCAGTTGGCGATCGACCGCCGGATCGAACGACGGCGTGCCCAGGTCGTTCCACCAGGTCGTCATCGGGCCGGACAGGTGGTCGAGGAAATGCGCGATCCCGCCTTCGCCGCCGCCGAGGTGATAGGTCAGGCCCTGCCCCATCAGCCCCCAGCGCAGCCCCGGCCCCCACGACACGGCGCGGTCGGCGTCCTCGATGCTCACCACGCCTTCGCCGACGAGGTGATAGACCTCGCGGAACAGCGCGGCCGCGAGCCGGTTCGCGACGTGGCCCGTCATCTCCTTGTTGAGCACGATCGTGACCTTGCCGAGCCCGTCGTAGAACTGCCGCGCGGCGTCGAGCGTCGCGGGCGAGGTGGCCGCGCCGCCGACCAGCTCGACCAGCGGGATCAGGTGCGGCGGATTGAACGGATGGCCGATCAGGCAGCGTTCAGGATGCTGCGCGCACGCGGTCTGGATCTCCGACATCTTGAGCCCCGACGAACTCGACGCGATCAGCACCCGGGCCGGCAGCAGCGCATCCATCCGCGCATACAGCTCGCGCTTGAGATCGAGCCGCTCGGGGCCGCTCTCCTGCACGAAATCGACCTCGACCAGCGCGCCCGCCAGGTCGGCGTCGAAGCGCAGCTGCTCGGTCAGCGTCGCATGACGCTCGCCGAGCACTTCGCGCAGGCTGCGCTCGAGCCGCTCGCGCGCGTCGGGCGCGGGATCGGTCACGACCACCTCGAAGCCCTGCTGCAGATAGAACGCGGCCCAGCTGGCGCCGATCACGCCTGCGCCGACCACGGCGAT
>NZ_JAAGNW010000055.1:14780-18454 GCF_010645215.1 Burkholderia multivorans
GTGGTTGTCGATGAAATCGTTGCGCGACCAGGGCATGAAGTAGCCGAAGTTCGGCAGCGGATTCAGCGTCTGCTTGAGACCGTCCAGCTCCTGCGCGAACATCGCCAGCGACAGCGCATCCTTGCTCGCGTCGTCGGGCGCCGCGATCACGGCGGGCACGAATGCACGATAGGTATACGCGGCGATGATCTTGTCGCGCTGGTAGGTCGAGAAGCCGAAGCGGTCGTGCGGGAAGGTGGTCGAGAGCGCGTAGTACGCGCTGCCCATGTTGCCGGGATCGAAGTTGCGGGCAAGCCGCTGGTTCACCGCGATCATGCCGTCCGGCGCGAGCATGCCCCACTCGCTGCGCGCGCGATCGTAGAGCCCCACCGACGGGTGCGCGGCCATGTCGGCGTCGAAGGGCGTGTTGAACACCGTGCCGGCGTCGTCGAACAGCGAACTGTGCACGCGCGGCTGCAGCGTGGTGCGCAGCGCCGCGTAGTTGCCGAGCGTGCCGTAGCCGCCCGCGCTCATCCCGTACACGAGCAGCCGCGCGGGCTGCCCGAAGCCGTGCGCGACGAGCCAGTCGGCGACCGCCTGGATGTTCCTGAGTCCGCTGTAGTGCTGCACCCGCCAGTCGCCGCTCGGCGAGCTGTAGCTGTGCACGGCGCTGCCCATGTGGATGTCGCCCGTGCAGTACGGCACGAACACCTGGGTCCAGTCCTGGGTCTCGACCTTCGGCTCGCCGACCAGCATGTGGGCGGCGTCCATGCGCGTCAGCAGCGGCGACAGGAACGACGACTTGATGCTCTGGCTCGCCGTGCCGTTCATGTAGTTGTGCGGGATGCCGTCCGGATTGAAGCCGCCGAGCCCCGCTTCCGGGCCGGTCGCGGTCTGGGTGCAGGTGCCGTAGTCCCAGCACGCGCCGCCCGGCTCCATCATGTAGAGCAGGTTGTCCGACTGCGCGCGATTGATGTAGAAGCGCATCGGCGTGCCGTTGCCGCACGACGCGCCGCTGCTTTCCGGCAGGATCACTTCGTACCACGAATAGTATGGAATCGACGGATCGGGCTGCGGCGTATCCGCCGCGTGACCGTTGAGCGCGGCGCAGCCCAGCAGGCCCGCGATCCAGCAGTGTTTCAGATAGTTCGACACGGACATCTCCCCCTCCCAGTTCTGATCGACAGGATGATTCGCCGCGGCGCGGCGAGGATGCGCGGCGCGCTCAGTGCGCGCCGGGTGAAACGGCTGAGTCGAACAGCTGCACGCGCAGCGCCTGCAGCCGCTGTCCGATGACGCGCTGCTGCTGGTCCGGATCGGACACGCTCGCCTGCACCTGCTGGACGATGTCGCGGCTCTGCTGCGCATACGCGACATAACGCGGGTCCTGGGCGGGCGACGGGCCGACGCTCTGCTGCGCATAGGCGTCCCATTGCGCGCGCATCGACTGGATCGCCGCCTCGCGCGTCGCCGTGTCGGACTGGGTGTCGACGAGCAGCGCGGCGCTCAGCGCCTCGGCCTGCACCGGCACGATCTCGTTGCGCGCGACATGCTCGGGCAGTTCGTCGAGGATCAACCGCGCGAGCGCGGCGCGCTCGGCGGCCGGCAGGCTGTTGCGGCTGTTGCCGTAGGCCGCGACCCGATCGCGAAAGCGTGCGAACGCAACGATGCGCGCCACTTCGGCGTCCGCGTCGGGACGGCTCGCGAGCGAGCGGCGCAGCGCAACGAGATCGAGCCGCCGCTCCTCGGGGCCGGCCGCGTTCCAGGCAGGCGCCGGGCCCGCCGTCGCCACGGATGTCGCGCCGCCGCCGCGCGCCTCGCCCGGCGTGGCCGCCTGCGACAGCGTGCCGTATCGCCATGCGGCGAGCGCGACGGCCACGCCCGCCACTATCCCCACGCCGCGCCACAGCGCCCTCGATCGTTTCACGTTGGCCCCCTCGCCCGTTGTCGTTGATCTGCGAGTAGGTTCTAGGTCGAAACTTGCGCAGCGTCAAAAACCGGTGGCTAGAACACCTGCACTAAACCGCCCGCCGCGCCCGCGCGGCGGCGCTGCGCGCCGTGCGGCCCGAAGCGCGCGGATCGGCCAGATTGGCCGGATCGGACCCATCGAACGACCCGCTGCGCGCTTGGTGCGGTTTTTGACCGCCCCTATGCTCGTGGCCATACCCGATCGCCGATCGGACCACGCAGCAGCGCCCCCTTCAGCCGAGCCAGGTCAATGAGCCGCGTTCCCGTTCCGCCCGCCGCACCGCACGACTATGCGTACTACCGCACCGCGCTCGCGGGCCGCGCATTGCCCGCCGCGTTCATCGATCTCGCGCCTCTCGAAGCGAACCTCGCCGACCTCGCGCGCCGCGCGGGCGGCCTGCCGATCCGCCTCGCCACCAAGTCGGTGCGCGCGCGGCCGCTGCTGCGCGCGCTGCTCGCGAACCCGGCCGCGCGCGGCCTGCTCTGCTACTCCGCGCGGGAAGCCGCCTGGCTCGCCGCCGACGGCTTCGACGACCTCGTGGTCGCCTATCCCGACAGCGATCCCGACGCGCTGCGCGCGGTTGCCGCCCAACTGCGGCTCGGCCGCGCGATCACGCTGATGGTCGACAGCGCGGCCCAGGTCGAACGGATCGCCGCGATCGCGCGCGAATCCGGCGTGGTGATACCGCTCGCGATCGACCTCGACATGTCGTCCGCGTATCCGGGGCTGTACTTCGGCATGTACCGCTCGCCCATCCGCGACGCGTCGGCCGCCGTCGCGCTCGCCGAGGCGATCGCGCGCCGCGACGGCGTGCGGCTCGACGGCCTGATGGGCTACGAAGGCCAGATCGCGGGCATCCCGGACCACGCGCCGGGCAGCGCGCTCAAGAATGCCCTGGTGCGGCATCTGAAGCGGCGCTCGGCGCGCGAGGTCAACGCGCGCCGCGAAGCCGCCGTGCGCGCGCTCGCCGACGCCGGCCATGCGCTGCGCTTCGTCAACGGCGGCGGCACCGGCAGCATCGAGAGCACGCGCCGCGATGCCTCCGTCACGGAGCTGGCCGCCGGCTCGGGCCTATACGCGCCGCTGCTGTTCGATCACTACGCGAGCTTCCGCGCGCAACCGGCGGCAGGCTTCGCGCTCGCGGTCACGCGGGTGCCGCAGCCGGGCGTCGTCACCTGTGCGGGCGGCGGCTATGTCGCATCGGGCGCGAGCGGCCCGAGCCGCCTGCCGCGACCGTGGCTGCCCGCCGGCTGCGCGCTGATCGCCAACGAAGGCGCGGGCGAGGTGCAGACCCCGGTGCGCCATCCCGCCCACCTCCAGCCCGCGCTCGGCGACCCGATCCTGTTCCGCCACGCGAAGGCGGGCGAGCTGTGCGAGCGCTTCAACACGCTGCTGCTGATCCGCGACGGCCGCGTGATCGACGAGATCCCCACCTACCGGGGCGAAGGCAAGAGTTTCTTCTGACGCCGCGCCGGCGTCGTTCCATCCACCGTACGCAATGAGGTCATCCACGATGTGGCGCAACTGGTCCGGATATGTAAGCAGTCCGAAGGCAACCGTCGAGACTCCCGCGTCGCGCACCGCGCTCGCCGCCGTGCTGCGGGATGCCGCCGCGCGCGGCGGAACGGTGCGGCTCGCGGGCGCCGGACATTCGTTCTCGCCGCTCGTGCAGACCGACGACCGGATCGTCTCGCTCGACCGCATGCAAGGCCTCATCGCACTGGAC
>NZ_JAAGNW010000055.1:18464-22864 GCF_010645215.1 Burkholderia multivorans
GGGTCCACGCGGGCACGCGCCTGTTCGCACTCGGCCCCGCGCTCGCCGCGCGCGGCTTCGCGATGGAGAACCTCGGCGACATCAACGCGCAGTCGCTCGCCGGCGCGACCAGCACCGCCACGCACGGCACCGGCATCACGCTCGGCAACCTGTCGACGCAGATCGACAGCCTGACCGTACTGCGCGCCGACGGCGAGGAAGTGCGCGCCTCGACCGACGAGAACCCGGCGCTGTTCGCGGGCGGCCGCGTCGGCCTGGGCGTGCTCGGGGTACTGACCGAGATCGCGCTGCGCGTGGTGCCGGCATTCCGGTTGCGCCTCGAACGCGGCGCGATGCGGCTCGACGATTGCCTCGCGCAGGCCGATGCGCTCACCGAGCGCCACCGCTCCTTCGAGTTCTACTGGTTTCCGCATACCGACACCGTGCTCACCAAGGCCTGGGACCTCACCGACGAACCGGTCGACGCCGCGCACTGGATCGGCCGCGCGAGCGAATCGTTCCTGGAGAACACCGTGTTCGGCGCGCTGTGCGGGCTGAGCCGGCGCGCGCCGGGGTTGTGCCCGGCGCTGAGCCGCCTGTGCGCGTCGACCGTCTCGCCGGGGCGGCAGGTCAACGCGAGCCATGCGATGCTGTCGACGGAGCGGCGCGTGCGCTTCAACGAGATGGAATGGGCGCTGCCCGCCGAGCGCGGCGCGGACGCGCTGCGCGAGATCCGCGCGCTGATCGCGCGGCGCACCTTCCCGCTGATGTTCCCGCTCGAATACCGCTGGGTCCGCGCGGACGACATCTGGCTCAGCCCCGACTACGGCCGCGACACCGTGCGGATCTCGGTGCACCAGTACCGCGGCATGCCGTTCGACGCCTACTTCGATGCCGTGCAGGCGATCTGCCTCAATCACGGCGGCCGCCCGCACTGGGGCAAGATGCATACGCTGGACGCGCGCGCGCTCGCGGCCTGCTATCCGCGCTGGGACGACTTCCTCGCGCTGCGCGAGCGGATGGATCCGCACGGCCTGTTCCTGACGCCGTACCTGCGCACGCTGTTCGGCGTGTAGGCCGTCGTCGTCCCATTCGATCGCGCTGCCGTCCGTCCCACGAGAGGAGCCACGATGTCCGTCGCCACGCCTGTTCCCGCCGTCCGCCCCGACCCGTCCCCCGCCGCGATCGTGCGGCTCGCGCTGGCCTTCGCGGCGGCCACCAACGGCCTCATCCTGTCGCCGTTCCTGGTCGCCGCCGTGATGGCGCGCTTCCGCCTCGGCGAGGATCTCGCCACCGAGATCGTCGGCCTCGAGATCCTCGGCATCGCCTTCAGCTGCGCGCTGCTGCCGCGCTGGATCGCGCGCGCCGCGCGCGGCTTCGTCGCGGCCGGCGCGCTCGGCGCGGTCGTCGGGCAGGCGGCGAGCGCCGTCGCGCCCGACCTCGCCTGGCTCGGCGCGGCGCGCGCGCTGACCGGCCTGTTCGAGGGCATGCTGTTCGTGGTCGTCGCGTCGGGCGTGTCGCGGCGCGTGTCGACCGATCGCGTGTGGGGCTATATCAACCTGCTGGCCGGCGCGCTCAACGGCGGCCTGCTGGTCGTGATCGCCGCGCTGCCGGCCGGCTGGGGCGCGCGTGCGCTGTTCGTGCTGCTGGCCGGCGTGATCGCGGCGCTCGCGCCCGCGCTGCGCGGCCTCGGCGCGCTCGCCGCGCCTCCTGCGCCGAAGCGCACGGCAGCCCGGCCGCGCCCGGCCGCGCCGCCCTGGCGGCCGGTCGCCGCCATCTGGATCGTGACCGTGCTGATCTACGGCGTGCAGACCTCGCAATGGGCGATCGCCGGCTTCGTCGGCGCGCGCGCCGGCTTGTCGCCGACGCTGATCGGCGTGCTGCTGTCGGTGTCGTCGCTGCTCGGCTTCGTCGGCGCGCTGGTGCCCGCGCAGCGCGCGAGCCATCCGCATCGCATCGCGCTGGTGTGGATCGCGCTGCTCGCGATGCTCGGCGCGCTGCAATGGTTCTTCGGCGCGACGGACGGCAAGAGCTACTTCCTCAGCCAGCTGCTGCTGAACAGCGCGTTCTTCGTGATCGTGCCGTTCCTGACCGGGAGGCTGTCCGACCTCGATCCCGACGGCTCGCTGGTCGCGCGCACGCTGGTCATCACGTTCGCCGCGTCGGGCGCGGGCACCGCGCTGTCCGGCGCGCTGCTCGAACGCCACGGCAGCGCGCGCTTCGCCGACCTGCTGTGCATCGCGCTCGTCGCGGCCGCGCCGTTCGTGCGGCCCGCGCTGCGCGCGACGCCGGGCGCAGCGCCCGGGCAGGCGGTCCTGCCGTCGCGCTGAACGCGAAGCTGGCCGTCTCGCACCACGAGATTGGCCGCTGCGGCCTTGCTCCGCGGAAAATTGGCTCCCTACAGTCGATTCCGGCACCCAGATGCCACCCGGCGGCTCCGGCCGCCCTCCCCCCGACCCGCAGTCCGGAGTTGACTCAGCATGAAGCCCAGAAGCTCCCTTCGCGTCGCCTGCTGCGCGACGCTCGCCCTGTGCGCGCTCGCCGCGCGCGCGCAAAGCAGCGTGACGCTGTACGGCGTGCTCGACGCCGGCCTGCGCTACGAGACCCACGGCGTGACCTACGGCCCCGACGGCGCGCCGTCGTCCACCGGACGCCGCATCTCGATGGCCGACGGCGGCGGCCTGACCGAAAGCTACTGGGGCGTGAAAGGCCAGGAGGACCTGGGCGGCGGCCTGCAGGCGCAGTTCAATCTCGAAAGCCACTTCGGCCCGAACAGCGGCGCGATCGTGCCGGCCGGTTCGACGAACTTCTTCCAGGTCGCGTTCGTGGGGCTGATGTCGCCGACGCTCGGGCTGCTGACGCTCGGCCGCCAGTACAACGTCGCGTTCGAGGGCGTGTCGCTCACCTACGGCTCGAACCTGTGGGCGGGCCCGCAGGATCCGTACGTGAACGTGTTCAAGCCCGAGCAGACGCTGCTCGCGGGCTCGCGCACCAACAACATGATCCAGTACGGCGCGCAGCTCGGCGGCCTCTACCTGCTCGCGCAGTATTCGCCGGGCGGCCGCGCGGGCGGCGGCGCGCTGGGCAGCCAGGCGGGCGCGTCGGTCGCGTACGCGCCCGACGCCGGGCCGCTGCGCGCGGGCGCCTCGTTCCTGCGCAGCTGGGACGACGCCACCCACGCGACCTTCTCGATCTACACGGCGGGCGCGGCGTTCACGCTCGGCCCCGTCACCGTCAACGCCGGCTATCTCGACAATGCGCGCGACAACGCCTTCACCTCGTTCGCGAACGGGCCGTTCAGCCCCGCCGACCTCGCGGGGCTCGGCATCATCTCGCCCGCCCAGGTCGCGGACCCGAACACGCCGGGCGGCTTCCGCCGCCGCCGCATGCTCCTTGCCGGCCTGAGCTGGCGCGTCAGTACGGCGTTGACGGCCGCCGTCAACGGCTGGTGGACCACGCAGTCGGGCTACACGCCCGACTTCGACGGCCACGCGCAGCAATACCAGATCGTCGCGGGCTACGCGCTGTCGAAGCGCGACCTGCTCTACGCCGAACTCGACTATTCCCTCTACCGGGGCGGACTGATCGGCGCGCAGCTGGTCGGCATCAACGGCCAGGGGCCCAGCACGGCCGGCACGCAGCTGGGCGCGACGGTCGGCCTGCGCCACTATTTCTGAGCATGATGCAGCAGTGGACCGGGGGTTTTCCATGCCGTGCCGGCGGCCCATGCGCGCCGGGGGGAGCGAGTACAATCGCGAACAAAAAGCATGGAGCGCCCATGGAGGATACCGCCCGTTATACGACGGCGAATCTGCCGGTTCACTTGCTGCGCTGCCTCGCGGAGACGAGCGATACGCTGGGCATCGATTCGACGCGGCTGTGCCGCGGGCTCGGTTTCGAGGTCGAGGATCTGTCCAATCCCGCGTGCCGCATCTCGCTGCGCCAGGCCAGCGTGATGATCCGGCGCGCGCTCGCGATGGCGCCCGGGCGCGCGCTCGGCCTCGAACTCGGCATGAGCGAGACGATCGCGTCGATCGGCCTGGTCGGCTACGGGATGCTGACGAGCCCGACCTTCAAGGATGCGGTCGCGGTCGGCATGCGCCTGCAGCGCCATACCGGGCCGCTGCTGCAATTCGAATTGAAGAGCGATTCGCGCGCGATGTCGATCCAGGCGACCAACGTGCTGCTGGAAGCGGATATCGAGGCATTCCTCGTCGAGGAAGCATTCGGCAACTTCATGAAGATAGGCCGCGCGCTGGCAGGCGCGGGATTCCGGCCGCTGTCGGTGGATCTCGCCTATCCGCGCCCGGCCCAGGCCGACGCCTACGCGCGCGCGTTCGAGTGCCCGGTGCGCTTCGAACAGCCGCACAACCTGTTTCGCTGCGACGCCGCATGGGGCGCGCGCGCCATCGCGACCCACG
>NZ_JAAGNW010000055.1:22874-24218 GCF_010645215.1 Burkholderia multivorans
CGCCAGGCGCTCGAATTCCTGCAGAGCGCCGAGCCGGCCGAGCCCGAGGGCCCCGACTTCCTCGAATCGATCGAGCGCATCGTGCGCCGCGACCTGCGCCACGCGCCGACGCTCGCGGCCATCGCCGCGCAGCTGTGCATGAGCGAACGCACGCTGCGGCGGCGTCTGGCCGACCAGGGGGTGTCCTACCAGACGGTGATCGATACGATCCGCCAGAAACGCGCGTTCACGCTGCTGAGCAATCCGCGCCTGTCAATCGAGGACGTCGCGCACGAAGTCGGCTTCAGCGATTCGCACAACTTCCGCCGCGCGTTCAAGCGCTGGACCGGCCACGGCCCGCGCGACCCGCAGCCGACGCCCGCCTAGGCGTCGTCGGCTGCCGCGCGCCGCCGCTCAGCCGGCCAGCCGGCCGCCGATGCGCGCCTTGGTCTCGACCAGCGCGTGCGGCAGGCGCGCCTTCAGGCGCTCGAACAGTTCGTCGTGCAGCGCCAGCTCGTCGCGCCACGCGGCCGCATCCATCGAGGTCACCTGCTCGTACTGCGCGGGCGTGAAGGCGAGCCCGTCCCAGTTCAGGTCCTCGTAGCGCGGCGTGACGCCGAACGCGTTCTCGACGCCCGCGCGCGCGCCGTCGATGCGGTCGAGCATCCACTTGAGCACGCGCATGTTCTCGCCGTAGCCGGGCCACACGAAGCGGCCGTCCGCGCCCTTGCGGAACCAGTTCACGCAGTAGATGCGCGGCAGGCGCGCGCCCGACGCCGCGAGCCGCTCGCCGAGCGCGAGCCAGTGCGCGAAGTAGTCGCCCATGTTGTAGCCGCAGAACGGCAGCATCGCGAACGGGTCGCGCCGCACGACGCCCTGCTGGCCCGCTGCCGCCGCGGTGGTCTCGGAGCCCATGGTCGCCGCCATGTAGACGCCCTCGGTCCAGTCGCGCGCCTCGGCGACGAGCGGCACCGTGGTCGAGCGGCGGCCGCCGAAGATGAACGCGTCGATCGGCACGCCGGCCGGGTTGTCCCAGTCGTCGTCGATCGACGGGCACTGCGAGGCGGGCGCGGTGAAGCGCGCGTTCGGATGCGCGGCCTTGCGGCCCGTCGCACGGCCGATCTCGGGCGTCCAGTCCTCGCCCTGCCAGTCGCGCAGGTGCGCGGGCGGCGTCTCGCTGAGCCCTTCCCACCACACGTCGCCGTCGTCGGTCAGCGCGACGTTGGTGAAGATCACGTTCTCCTCGAGCGTCGCGAGCGCGTTCGGATTGGTCTTCGCGCCCGTGCCCGGCGCGACGCCGAAATAGCCGGCCTCCGGATTGATCGCGTACAGGCGGCCGTCCGCGCCGGGCTTGAGCCAGGCGAT
>NZ_JAAGNW010000055.1:24228-35745 GCF_010645215.1 Burkholderia multivorans
TGTGCTCCGCGAGCCAGCCCTCGTCGCGCCCCATCGTCGACGCGATGCGCAGCGCGAAGCACTTCTTGCCGAGCAGCGCATTGCCGCCGTAGCCCGAGCCGAAGCTCCAGATCTCGCGCGTTTCCGGGAAATGCACGATGTACTTGGTCGGATTGCACGGCCAGCGCACGTCGGGCTCGCCGGCCGCGAGCGGCTGGCCGACGCTGTGCACGCACGGCACGTACTCGCCGTCCTCGCCGAGCGCGGCGAGCACGTCGCGCCCCATGCGCGTCATGATCCGCATGTTGACCGCGACATACGGGCTGTCCGACAGCTCCACGCCGATATGCGCGATCGGCGAGCCGAGCGGCCCCATCGAGAACGGCACCACGTACAGCGTGCGGCCGCCGATCGCGCCGCGGAACAGGCCGTCGAGCGTCGTGCGCATCTCGGCCGGCGCGACCCAGTGATTGGTCGGCCCCGCGTCCTCGCGCGTCGCGCTGCAGATGAAGGTGCGGTCCTCGACGCGCGCGACGTCGGACGGGTCGGACAAGGCCAGGAACGAGTTCGGCCGCAGCGCCGGATTCAGCCGGATCATCGTGCCCTGCCGGACCATCTGCTCGCACAGCGCGTCGTACTCGGCCTGCGAGCCATCGCACCAGACGACCCGCGCGGGCTCGGTCAGCGCGGCCACGCGCGCGACCCAGTCGATCAGTCCGCGGTGCCGGACGTGGGCGGGAACGTCAATCGGAATGGCGCGCGCTTCCGCGGCCGCTCGGCTCTCGGTCATGAAACTGTCTCCATGTTGTAGAACTAGAATTCTGTGCGCGGGCGCGACCCGCGATGGAACCGGTACATACCGGCTGCCCGGCGCGCGTGCGGGGCAGGAAGCGTGCGCATGCGCGCAGCTCGGGCGTCGCCTTCAATGCTCCGACTCCAGGTGGGCCGAAGCGTTCGTTTTAGTTAGGACCACGCGAGACGGGGATGCCATGCTTGCCGGTGTGCCAGCCATACGAATCGATCGGAGGCCAGCATACCATCGCGTCGGCGCGCTTGGCGTTGCGTTGCAGCAAGGAATGCCCACGGGGTGAGGCCGCCCGGCATGGATCATGCGTGACGCGCGCCGCCGCGCCGCACCGCCCCGACAGGGCTGGGCGGCGCGGCGCAAAACGCGCAATAGGGACAATAACCGACCCGCCGAAACCGGGCGCGCCGCGCCGCGCGCCCGGGAAAATCCCGATCACGCGCCGCCGTCGAACACCACCGGCTGCTTCGGCCGCTCGTCCACGCGCAGCGAGAACACATCGGCGCGCGCGTAGTGGCCGACCACGTCGAAGTCGTAGCGCGCCCGCACCAGGTCCTCGGTATCGACGCGCGCGGCGATCAGCCCCGCCTCGCCGACGAGCGGCCCGGCCAGCACGTCGCCGAGCGGCCCGACGATCACGCTGCCGCCGCGGATCAGCGGCCGCTCCGGATCCCAGCCCGGCGCCTCCACGCCGAGCGCGCGCGGCGACGGCTGCACCTGGCACGCGCTGACCACGAAGCAGCGCCCTTCGTGCGCGATGTGGCGCATCGTGCATTGCCAGACCTCGCGCTCGTCGACGGTCGGCGCGCACCAGATTTGCACGCCCTTCGCATACATCGCGGCGCGCAGCAGCGGCATGTGGTTCTCCCAGCAGATCGCCGCGCCCAGCCGGCCGGCCGCGCTGTCGACCACCGGCAGCGTCGAGCCGTCGCCCTGCCCCCAGATCAGGCGCTCCGCGCCCGTCGGCATCAGCTTGCGATGTTTCGCGACGAGCCCCGCGTGCGGCTCGAAGAACAGCGCCGTGCAATACAGCGTGCTGCCGCCGCGCTCGATCACGCCGACCACGAGCGACGCGCCGCTGCGCTGCGACAGCGCCGCCAGTTCGTCGGTCTCGGGGCCGGGCACGTCGATCGCCTGGGCGTAATAGCGTGCGAATGCGTCGCGCCCTTCCGGCAGGCGGTAGCCGAGCCGGGTGCCGAAGATCTCGCCCTTCGGATAGCCGCCGAGCACGGCCTCCGGCAGGACCACGAGCGCGGCCTCGCGCGCGCGGATCTCGGCCTCGTAGCCGAGGATGGCGTCGAGCGTGGCGCGCGTGCCGTCGGGGGAAGCGCCGAGCAGCAGCGCGGCGATGACTGAACTGGGCATGGTCGATGGTCTCCTGTCGTGGACCGCGCCATCTTTGCCGATATGATGGGCATCAATCAAATCGATACCGACATATCTGATATGAGCCCCATCGATATCGCACGCGTGGACCTGAACCTGCTGAAAGTGTTCGAGGCGCTCTACGAGGAAAGCGGCGCGAGCCGTGCGGCCTTGCGGCTCGACCTCACCCAGTCGGCCGTCAGCGCGGCGCTCGCGCGGCTGCGCACGCTGTACCGCGATCCGCTGTTCGTGCGCACCGGGCGCGGCCTGTCGCCGACGCCGCGCGCGGACGAGCTGAAGCCGATCCTGTCCGACGCGCTCGAACGCTGCCGGCAAAGCCTCGCGATGAGCGCGGACGCGGGCGAACTGGTCGGGCGGACCATCTCGGTCGGCTTGTCGGATGACTTCGAGATCGCGCTCGGGCGCGCGCTGATCGAGGCGCTCGCCGCGCAGAGCCGCACGCTGCGGCTGATCTTCCGGCAGACCCACAGCGGCATCGCCGGCGATGCGCTGCTGGGCCGGCACGTCGATCTCGCGCTCGCCTCGGGCGGCCTGTCCGCGAGCGGGCTGAGCCGGCGGGTGATCGGCGCGGGCGCGTATGCGTGCGTGCTCGATCCGCGCGCGGGCGCGGCGCGCCGGCTGACGCTCGCCGATTACCTGCGGCGGCCGCACGTGCTGATCTCGTCGGGGGGCGTGGTCGGCATCGTCGACGAAGCGCTCGCGGCGCTCGGGCGCGAGCGCCGCGTCGCCGCGGCCACCACCCATTTCGCCGCCTTGCCGCACCTGCTGCTCGGCAGCGACGCGGTCGCGACGATTCCCACCCATGCGGCCCGCGCGCTCGCGCGCGCGACGCCGCTCAAGGTCTATGCCTGCCCGGTCGCGCTGCCGGCGTATGCGATCGAACTGGGCTGGCGTACGAGCGCGGCGCGCGACCCGGCCATCATGCGGGTGCGCGACGCGCTGCTCGACTGCGCGGGCCGCATGAGCGGCGCGGCCCGCTAGCGAAACCTTCCGCCGCGCGTCATTCGGCCGGCGGCCGCCACGACTCGGGCGCGCGCCACGCGAACGCGCAGGGTTCGGCGCGGCGCGGCAGCGCGAGCGGCTTGAGCGCCAACGGCCCGATCCGCCCGTCCAGGGAAATCGAGCGGCCGCCTTCGCGCAGCCGCTCGATCACGTCGTGCAGCGAACCGTTGTCGAGCCACGCCTCGAAACGCCGCCGACAGGTCGGCGACGACGGGAAACGCTCGGGCAGCGCGCCCCATCCCTCGCCGTTCGCCAGCACCCACAGCATCGCGTCGATCACCTTGCGCGCCTCCATGCGCGGCCGGCCCGAGCGCCGGCCATGCGTGCGCGCGTCGTCCAGCAGGGGTTCGACCTGTGCCCATTCGTCGTCAGTCAATGCCTCGATCTGCATGGTCGCTCACCTCGATCCTCCGTTGTGTCCTCGATGTCCCGCCCGTCGCAGGGCGGGAACTCAAGATACAGGAGGCTACTGCTTCGCTAAATGCAATGTTGTGCTTTGCAAAGCGCCATCCGGCATTTAGCCGCATTGCTACCTTTCATTTACATGACGCATCGCTGTCACAACGGACGAATTGTTGCTACAACGCGATTAATTCAATTTGATTAGCGATCACTATCAATCACATTGATATGAGTAAACATTGTTTGACCGTGATTGATGCGGATCGATAAATTACCGCGGATTTCAGCCGTTCCGTCACGCCGCGACGCATGCCACGTCGCGACGCCTCACGCCGGCCGGCCCGTTTCTCCCATCCACATAACGACATTGCGCAGCGGCGCAGGCCGCATGCAGCCGGATCATGAACGACAAGAACAAGACAAAGTGCGCGATGCGAGCGCGCGTGGCCTCGCTCGGGGTGCTTGCATCGCTGGCCTTCACGACCGGCGTGCGCGCGCAGGATCCGCCGGATGCCGCGCCGCCCGTCGCGGCGTCGGCAGCGGCGCCCGCCCCCGCCTCCTCGACCGCATCGACGACGGCCGCCTCCGCCGCCCAGCCCGGCACCGCTTCGCTGCGCAAGTTCGTCGTGACCGGCTCGCGGATTCCGCGCACCGAGAAGGAAGGGGCGACGGCCGTCACCGTGATCACCGGGCAGGATCTGGAAGCGCGCGGCTATCGCAACGTCTACGACGCGCTCCAGCAGCAGACGCAGAACACCGGCTTCACGCAGGGCGCCGACTACGGCAACACCTTCACGCCGGCCGCCAATGCGATCAACCTGCGCGGGCTCGGGGCGAACCACACGCTGGTGCTGGTGGACGGCCGCCGGGTCGCGGACTACCCGATCGCCTATGACGGCAACGTCAACTTCGTCAACCTCGCCAATATCCCGTCGGAGATGATCGACCGGATCGAAATCCTGAACGGCGCGGCGTCGGCGATCTACGGCTCGGACGCGATCGCCGGGGTCGTCAACATCATCATGAAGACGCAGATCGACGGCGTGGAGGTGAACGTCAAGGGCGGCACCACCCAGCGCGGCGGCGGCGCGAACGGCCGCCTGCAGGTCTCGGGCGGCAAGACCTTCGGCGATCTCGACACCGTGTTCGGCCTCGAGGTCAGCCGCACCAATCCGATCTGGTCGTCGCAGCGCGACTTCATGTCGTCCACGACGCTCGAAGGCGAAACCCCGACCACCGTGTGGTCGCGCCAGAATCTCGACACCGGCGCCTATCTCGGCGCGCCCGGCGCATGCGGCAGCCTGCGCGGCATCGGCGCGTTCGGCGGCAGCGTCACGAGCAACGGCAAGACCTGCGGCAGCGGCTTCGCGAAGCCGGCGTTCTGGACCACCCAGACCGCGAACACCAGCGAGAACCTGTACGGCGGCTTCGAATACAAGATCAATCCGCACGCGACGCTGTTCGGCTCCGCCTCGGTCGCGCTGAACCAGACCGAGAACAACACGCGCGGCCCGAGCTGGACCTCGAACGCCGCGGGCGACGGCTACTTCTACAACCAGGCGACCGGCGCAAACGAGGTGTGGACCAAGCGCTTCGCCCCCGAGGAAATCGGCGGCGCGAGCACCTGGAACCGTCGCTGGGACGACCGCGCGGGCAACCTGATCACCGGCGTGCGCGGCGCGGTGCTCGACACCAGCTGGAACTACGAGCTGGCCTACAGCGCGTCCGGCTACCAGAGCCGCGCGACCCGCCCGCTCCTGCTGTCGGGCATCGACAACTACTTCCTCGGGCCGCGCCTCGGCACCAACGCGGACGGCATCCCGATCTACTCGCCCGACCCGACGCACTTCTCGACCCCGCTGACGCCGGCCCAGTTCAACTCGTTGTACGGGCAATCAGCGAGCCAGAACAACACCTGGACCCAGACCGTGAGCCTGAGCGCGAACGGCAACCTGTTCACGCTGCCGGCCGGCGCGGTGAAGGCCGCGGGCGTGATCGAGTACGGCACCCAGGGCTTCAGCAACACGGTCGATCCGGCGATCGCCCAGGGCGTCTACTACAACGCGGGCACGCCGCAGAGCGTGAGCGGCAATCGCAAGCGCTACGCGGCCGCGTTCGAGCTGCGCATCCCGATCTTCCGGCAGCTCAACGCGAACATCGCGACCCGCTACGACGACTACCATTTCGCCGGCCAGAGCAACAACAAGCTGACCTACAACTTCGGCGTCGAATACCGGCCGGTGCGCGAGCTGCTGCTGCGCGGCAACTACGGCACGAGCTTCCGCGCGCCGGACATGAACTACATCTTCCAGGGCAAGACCGCCGGCTATTTCGAATCGACCACCGACTACTACCGCTGCCAGCAGTCCGGCCAGCCGATCAGCCGCTGCACCTACGCGAACGTGTCGCCGGGCAACAACTACGTGCAGACCGGCAACAGCAACCTGAAGCCGGAGAACGGCAAGTCGTGGGGCGCGGGCTTCGTGCTCGCGCCGACCCCGGATGTCGACCTGTCGGCCGACTACTACAACATCCGCATCGACAATCTCGTCACCGTGATCGACCCGGACAACCTGCTGCGCACCGAGGCCGCGTGCCGCTCGGGCCAGTCGAATCCGCAGTCGGCGAACTGCCAGGATGCGCTGAGCCGGGTGATCCGCAACCCGATGACGGCGGTGCTGAACCCGGGCGCGATCAACACGATCCTGGTCAACCCGATCAACGCGGCGATGGAGAAGACGACGGGCTTCGATCTCGCGGCCCGGTGGCGGCTGCGCACGCGCGGCTTCGGCAACTTCATGTGGACGGTCAACTACACGAAGGTGCTGAGCCACAAGTACCAGCAGTTCGCGAACGGCCCGGTGCAGGACCTGCTGCACTCGCTGCAGAACCCGACCGGCAATCCGGAATGGCCGGACAAGCTGATGCTGAGCCTGACCTGGTCGGTGCCGCGCTGGACCTCGACCGTGCAGGTCGAGCGCTACGGCAAGGTGCCGAACGCCGGGCAGACCGGCTATCTGACGCCGACCGTGCTGACCAACCTCAGCATCGGGCATCAGGTCACCAAGAACAGCACGCTGACCCTCGTCGTCAACAACCTGATGAACACCATCAAGCACGACGATTCCGGCGGCTGGCCGTACTACACGGTCGGCTACTACATGCCCTACGGCCGGACCTTCTGGCTGGAGTTCGACCACCGCTTCAACTGACGCGAGGGGCGGTGCGCCCGGCGGCGTTCGAGGCCCGCCGGGCAAACGAATCTATAATAGCGGCCGGCCAGGTACCTGCCGCGCGGCGCACGACGCCGCGTCCCGGAGCGCGCAGGCATGCGCGAACCGATCGGCAACGGCCACCGTTCGCGTCAACCGGGTCGGCCCGCGCCGATCGCCTCGAAACTCGCCATGCACATCCGATTCCGACCGTTCCTCGCCCCGTGCGCGCTCGCGATTGCGCTGTCCGCGTGCTCGTCGACGCCGAAGCCCCTGTATCAACAGGAACAGTTCGACGCCGCGAGCAGCCCGTACACCCGCACCTTCCACGACCGCTCGGCCGCGACCTGCGAGGCGGCGCGACGCGCGCTGCTGAGCCAGGGCTACATCACGAACCTGTCGCGCGCGGACGCGGTCGACGGCAGCAAGAATTTCCAGCCGAACAACGATACGCACGTGGTGATCGAATTCCACGTGGTGTGCGCCGACGCGAACGCGGACGGCACCGCCAGCATCGCCTACGTGAACGCGGTGCAGGACCGCTACTCGCTGAAGAAGACCAACACCTCGGCGAGCGTCGGGCTCAGCGTGTTCGGCTCGCTGTCGCTGCCGATCGGTTCGAGCGACGACGCGATGGTGAAGACCGCGAGCGAGACGATTCCCGCCGGCGTGTTCTACGACCGCTTCTTCAATCTGGTCGACCACTTCCTGAAGATCGACCCGGCGCGACGCGACAAGGCCACGGTCAAGGCGGCGGAAAAGGAACCCGTGGTGCCGCTGCCGGAACCCGCCGCGACGCCGGAGGGCGCGCCGCTGAAGCTCGAGACGCCGGCCGCGCCGAGCGTGCAGGCCGCGCCGCCCGCGGGTGCGCATGCGGCGGCGAGCGCCGCGCCTGTCCCGGCCTCCACCGGCATGCCCACTGCCGTTGTCCCGATTGGTGCCCCTGCCGTCAGCGCGCCTGCATTCGCGCCTGTCAGCGCACCTGTCGTGGCTGCGCCGGCGTCCGCGCCCGTCAGCATGCCGGCCCCCGCCGCGCACGCGCCGGTCGGCACGCCGGCCCTCACCGCACCGGCGTCCACGCCGGTCAGCGCACCGGCCTTCGCCGCGCCGGCGTCCGCGCCGGTCGACACGCCGGCCCTCACCACCGCGCCGACACCCGTACCCGTCAACCCGCCGGCTCTCTCAGCGCCCGCATCCGCCCCGGTCGACACGCCGGCCGCCGCCGCATCAGCAGCCCCCATCAGCACGCCCGCTGCGCCCGAGGCGACGCCGAGCCACGCGGCACCGGCCGCATCCGTCGCTCCGGCCTCCACCCCCACCGCGACGCCGAACACGGCATCGGCTCCCTCAGCCGCATCGCCCTCGGCATCCACCGCCGAACCGGCCGCTGCGCCCGTCAGCGCGTCGACGCCCGCGAACCCCGGCGCGCCGCAGTAAGCGCCGCGCGGGCGCGTCGCCCCCGCGGCGCGCCCGACTCTCACGCACCCAGCCGTCTACCGCGCCGCCCGCCGCGCAGCCTCATACGACGCTCGCACAGCCCTCACACGCCGCTCGCGCGCAACCACGCGCCATAGTCGCGCGACGGATCGACGAGCCCCGTCCAGCGCCCGCCCAGCCCCAACGACCGGCTTTCCCGCGGCGTATAGCCGAAATACTGCTTGTACGCGCGACAGAACTGCGTCGGGCTGTTGAACCCGTACCGGTAGGCCAGTTCGGAAATGGTCCGGTGCGACGCCTGATGCGCGAGCAGATGGCCGCGAATCTTGATGAGCCGGCGCCGCCGGATGTAGGTGGCCACGCCGTCCATCGGCGCGAACAGCCGGTACAGCGCCGAGCGCGACAGCCCCACCTCGCGGCAGATCTGCTCGACCTTGAGATCGGGCGAATCGAGATTCGCCTCGATGTACTGCTTCGCCCGCTCGTGTTGCAGATGTTCGGCGCCGTAAGGCGACTGCTCGGCCACGTCCGCGCCGGGCGTGAACACTGCATGCAGCAGGTTCAGCACGCCCTGCGCGATGTGCGCGATCTGTTCCGCGCGCAGCACCGGCAGGTAGCGCGCGGCCAGCTGCAGCTGACTCATGAGCAGCAGGCTCGCGTGGCAGTTCAGGATCCGGCCGTGCAGCACGCTCGCCGAGACCGGAATCATGCTGCGCGGCACGGTGAGAATCAGCGATTCGCCCTCCGGCACGGTCGCGCTGAAGGGCTTCGACATGTCCAGCAGCGCAAGGCACGAATGCGGTTGTTCGCGCCCCTGCCCGTCGATTTCATAGCGCACCGTGTCGTTGCAGTTCAGCAGCAGGTAGAAGAAATCGAAGCCGTCCTGCCGGATCAGCGTCGTCGTCCGCACGAAGCGATAGCTCGACGGCGCGGCCGCCGCGCTGCTCGCGAAGCGCCGGAAGCCGAGCAGCATCTGGCCGAACGGCACGTCCGCCTGATCGAACGCGAAGCCGTCGTCCGACTCGTCGCACATCGTCAGTTCGCGCAGGCGATTGTGCTCGGCCCACGATTCGAAGCGCTGCCCGCTCGGATAGTCCCGCGTGGAAAAACGATAGCCGTCGAACGCGCCGCCCATCCAGGCAGGCCGCTCGCCGAGCCCGCGCCCGCCGCCCTCGGGGGTCGGCAAAGGCATGCGCGGCGCGGCGCGCGCCTCGACGCACCTCTCTTGCACGTATTCCATGATATGTCTCGTTGTTTTTGTGGTTTACATGACGAATCCTTGCCCGTCGTCCGGGCAAGGCAGGCGGCCACGCCGCCGCTTCAGGCGCCCTCATCGGCGGCGCGGCCGGGCGCCCCTCGGAACCCGGCCCGACCGCGCCGCCTACGCCTGGACGACGCTCAACCGGCGTCTTTACTCAAGGACGCGTCAGGCAACGACACGTCGGCCTCCTCGTGCGTCCGGACCGAGCCCAGCGCGGCAAACACGACGAACGCCGTGACGACGGCCGCCGCAGCCAGCAGATAGAACTGGAATTCGAACGCGCCGTTGTAGGCCTGCAGCAGCAGCGAGCGCGTCGCCCCCGGCAGCAAGGAGGTTGCGTGCGCAACATCCGAGATCGCGAGCCGGTTCGCCGCCTCCTTCAGCACCTCGGGCTGCGCGCCGGCGATCCCCCCGCGACCGAGCGTATCGAAGATCCGCGCCGACAGGATCGCGCCGACCACCGCGATCGCCACGCCATCCGCCGCAAGCCGCACCGCGTTGAAGATACCGGTGGCCATGCCCGCGCGCTCCTTCTCGACGACGCTGACCGCCATCCCATCCATCAGCCCCCACGGCAGGCCGATGCCGACCCCGATCACGACGAGCGGCGCGACCGCGTTCGCGAGCGTGCCCGACGCCATCGCGACGCCGAGCCAACCGAGCCCGACCGCCGCGATCAGCAGGCCGACGCCGGAGATCACGCCGGCCGTGAACCAGCGTGCGAGATACGCCGCGACGAACGGCAGCACCAGCAGCGGCGCGGACAGCGCGATCATGAAACGCCCGGCCTCGAACGCGCTCTGGCCGTCGATGCCCATCAGGCGCGTCGGCAGCAGCAGGATCAGCACCACATAGGTATAGGCCGGCGCGGCCGCGAGCACCTGCACGCCGATGAAACGCGCGCTGCGGAACAGCGACAGATCGAGCATCGGCCGGCGCACGTGGGTTTCGATCGCGATGAAGATCGCGAGCAGCACGGCCGACACCAGCAACGCGCCGATCACGACGCGGCTGCCCCAGCCGTTCTCCGGCACGAGCAGGATCGCGTAGGTGAACAGCCCGAGCGTGGTCGTGAAGCTGATCGCGCCGGGCCAGTCGAGCCCGGCCGCATTCGGGTCGCGCGACTCGCGCGCGGCGACCTGCACGAACAGCACCACCAGCACGCCGAGCAGCGCAGGCAGCCAGAACACCCACTGCCAGCCGAGGGTGTCGACCAGGAAGCCCGCGACCAATGGGCCGAACGCGGCGCCGAGCCCGAAGGTCGTACCGATCATGCTGAACACCTTGGTGCGGTCGCGCCCGTGGAATTCCTGCGCAAGCGTGGCCATCGCTCCCGCAAATGCCGCGGCCGCGCCGAGCCCCTGCACGAGGCGCAGCACGTCGAGCGCGAGCACGCTCGGCGCGAACGGGATCGCGGCCGTCACGAGCACGTAGGCAAGCATGCCGAGCAGCCACAGCAGCTTGCGGCCATAGACGTCGGCGAGACTGCCCGCCGCCATCGTCGCGCTGCCGTAGGTCAGCAGATAGGCATTGGATACCCAGTTCAGCTCGACCGCCGTGCCGCCCAGCAGGCGATTGATCGATGGAACGGTCACGACGGGCCCCGCGATGCTGAGCGGGATCAGCACGGCGGTCATGCACGCCGTCAGCAACAGCAGGTTCGCTGGACCCCGGTTCGAATGAAGCTCGGATTGGCTCATAAAAATTGGCTCGTAGAATTCACTGCGGATCGGGAACGGAAGAGAGATGAGATTCCGCGCGCGGGCTCGCAGGCCCGGCGGAACCGCGCATGCCAATGCGCGCATTGCCTGGAAACCGCTTCAACCGGTTCACCCCAAGCGTACGAGATTCGGCGCGGAAGAAAAATCACATATGATTCCTTTGTCACGGGAAATATATTCCGCACTGGAAGGGCCATGGATAAGCTGAGTGGCATCACGGTCTTCGTACAGGTCGCCGAAACGCGCAGCTACGTGGGCGCCGGCCAGCAGCTCGGGCTGTCCGCGTCCGCGGTCGGCAAGAGCATCGCGCGC
>NZ_JAAGNW010000056.1:0-3008 GCF_010645215.1 Burkholderia multivorans
CGAGCAAGCGATCCGCGTGACGCTCGACGATGGCCTGGTAGCCGGCCACGCCGGCACGGGTATAGAAACGGCCGATCACGTGCCTGACCCGGGTATGGTCCGGCGGGTCGAGATTGAAGATGCCCCCTGGAATCGACGTGAAATCATCGCCGACGAAACGCGGCGCGCCGGGGTAGACGAGATCGCGCGAGAAGCGCGCATCGCTGAGCACGGTGTCGATTTCCTCCGAGCGCGTGATCATCCATGCGCGTCGGCCGCTCGGCAGACGAATCGGGCAGACGGGGCGATGCTTGCGCGCCCAGTGGATGATTTCGGGCGGCGTGCCGAGCGGCCCGAGCGCAAACGGATAATCGAGCACGTCGGAAGCCGCTTCGAGTTGACTCGACCCGGAGGACGCATCGATGGATGGAATCATCACTTCTCCGTTTCCCGTGTCCGGAATCAGGTGAACGATACGAAACCTTGCCGATCGGAACGCAGGACAACGGATGAACGGCAGGTCGACAGTTGCTCGACCAGGTCGATCGGTCGGTGATACGCGAAGATCGACGTGCCGACGTCGAACAGCGAGGGACTGTCGATCAGGAACGGCATTTCGGCGAGGGGATAGCCGATCGCGGCGTCGATTTCGCCAGCGGTCGGGGCGGGGTTCCCGGCGCGTTGCAGCGTGGACGCAACCAGCGCGCGACACGCGCGACGGATCCCGAGATTGCATTGATACTGCTCGCGCGCCGCGGTGCGCAACGCCATGTAGCGCGCGTTCGCCGAGAACCGGGTCCAGCAATGCACATGGTCGGCCGCGTCGGCCAGGCCGGCCGTCTCCAGGCTGCGCAGCGCCGTATGGGACAGGCGCTTCAGTTCTTCGCTCACGCGCCGCGCCGCCACCAGCGGCGCGACGCCTGCCGATGTCAGCGTATAGGCGGCCTCGTAGCCTGGGAGCAGAACGTCCACGCGCCGAAAGGTCCATGCCGCCCATGCCACGACATCCTCGATCGCATGACGCGTGTAGTAACCATTGAATGGACTCAGGCCGACGACGACATGCTCCGAGCGCGCGAGGATCTGCGAACAGAGCGATGCCGGGATTGTTGATCGGACTGGAAAATACAGAGGGAGTATAGGTTGACAGTGAACAAACTCAAGCCCGGGACAGAAACAATGAAGGGGTTCGTGCCCCTGCGTCGAGCAGCCTGGCTTGCCGGGTGACGTTTTGGAATGCGCGCTACCGCGTCACGGCTCGGCACGGTGGCATCACCCGTGCGACGGTCGTCGACCGAAAGCTTCGAGATGCAGGAAAGCGCACGTCCGAAGCGGGTGGGATGGATGAGATAGACATGAAAGCGCGGGTTCAACCTGCGCTATCCCGCTTCGGCTGATCATCCGGCGGCCCCGCGACGCGACGGTGCGGGGCAACTCGGCGCATTGGGCATGCGTGTGGGTTCCGAGGGCGCTTCAAGGAAGTTCGCACGGGCGGATCCGCCCGACGCTGCTTCGCTCCGCCCCCTCGCGAAGGCCCGCGCCGTCGCGCGAGCCTCCGCGTTCCCGCCTCAAGCCTTGGCCGGCTGGATCAGACTCCCGCACGTCCCCGCCTGCGGATCGCCGGCCGGCAGTTTCCCGCACACGCCTTCGAACTGCCGCACCACCGCCTTCACGGTCGACTCGTGCGCGCCGCCCTTGTTCCATTGCACCAGCTGCGCGACCACCGTGGTCAGCGCGCGACGGTTCGCGCCGTAGAACGCGTTGCGGGTCTGCGCGACCTGCGTGAGCAGGCTGTTCGCGATGCCCTGGATCCGCGCGGTATCGTCCGGCGCCAGCTCCACCGCGTTCGTGAAGTACTTCGCACCCCAGCGCAGCCGCGTCGCCGGCCCGCTCGCCGCGTTGTACGCCTTCTCGTACCAGTCGAGCGCAGCCGCCTTGTCGCCGCGCGCCTTCGCGTTCGCGGCCAGCCCCGACATGAAGTAGTACGGCGTCGCCGAGCGCGGCAGCTCCGCCTTCAGCAGCGCATCCGATACGTCGAACAGGCCCGCGTCGGTCAGCGTGTCGGCGGCCGTGCTGATCACCGCCGCCCGCTCGTAGACGTTGGTGGTCGCCTTGTCCGCCGCCGCGACCTGCGTGCGCACCGTGTCGAGCAGCGGCTTCGCGAGCGGCCCCTTCGGCGTGTCGAGGCGCGCCAGCGCGACGCGCCCGTCGAGCGCCGCGAGCCGGTCGATCGACGACAGCGAACGGTCGCCGTTCAGCCGCACGAGCGCCGCATCGTAGGCGCCGGCGAGACGCGCGCGCGCCGCCGCGTCCTTGCCCGCCAGATAGCCGACGAGATCGGCGGGCGCCGTGACCAGCACGTCGAAATTGCTGCGGCTCAGCGCCGCGTCGCGCAACACGTCCTGCAATGCGGCCAGGCCCGCCGCCTTGTCGATCTCGCCCTGCTGCGCGCCCGCGCTGCTCCCTGCCGCCGCCACCACCGCCTTCAGCTCCAGCCGCAGCGCCTCGGCGTTCGCATGATCGGCCTTCGCGCGCTGCGCGAGCGTCTGCAGCGTCTGCGCGACGCGTTCGTTCGGCACCGGCAGGTCGCCGTCGGTGTCCCACGAGTAGTCGGCCAGCATCCGCCATTCGTCCGGCGTCAGCTTCGCGCCGTTGAGCGCGTTCGCGAGCGTCTGCCGCACCGGATGGGCCGCGTTCATGCCGAGCGACAGCGCCTGCATGTAGCGTTCGAGATCGACCTCGCCCGGCAGCCGCGTGATCTCGGTGCCGTCCGGACGGAACAGGATCATGGTCGGATAGCCGCGCACCTTGAAGCGTTCGCCGAGCTTCTGCGCGCTTTCGTTGTCGCCGTCGAGGTAGACCGGCACGAAGAACGACGAGCGGTCCTTGAACGCCTGCTGGCTGAAGATGGTCGCCTTCACCTGGTTGCACGAGGGGCACCACACCGCGCCCCAGTACAGCAGCAGCGGCTTGTTGGCCCGCTTCGCCTGTGCGAACGCGGCATCCACGTCGCCCTGCTGCCAGGCGAT
>NZ_JAAGNW010000056.1:3018-10768 GCF_010645215.1 Burkholderia multivorans
GGCGGCGGCGCGATGCCCGGCGGC
Organism: Burkholderia multivorans; assembly: GCF_010645215.1. GTDB lineage: Bacteria > Pseudomonadota > Gammaproteobacteria > Burkholderiales > Burkholderiaceae > Burkholderia > Burkholderia multivorans_A. The sequence goes on from NZ_JAAGNW010000056.1 coordinate 3,043, forward strand.
AGGTGGACCGGCGCGGGCGGCGTGTTGGCGGCCAGGCAGGCGCCCGCGACCGCGAGCAGCGCGGCCGCCGTGATGGTTCGAATCGTCGTGTTCATGGGTGTCCCTCGGAAGCGCCGACGCGTCGCCGGCCGCTGCGGCCCACGCGCGTCATGATCGATGAATGGGAATACGGACTAAATAAAATCGTCTGAAGTATAGATACGGTACCGCATAATCCAAGCGCCGGCGAGGCGGGGCAGCGCATCCGCCGCCCCGCCTCGCCGGCGCGTTCACGCACGGGTCGTCAGAAACGGTGACGGATGCCCACCACCGCGAGTTCCTGCGAATCCGTACCCGAATTCACGCCGTACGAGCCGATCGACGCAGCCGCATTGACCACCGTGCCGTTCGCGCCGAGCGTCCGGCCGCTGGCCTTCTGGTAGCCGAACAGCGCATACAGGTCGGTGCGCTTCGACAGCGAGTAATCGGCGCCGAGGTTCACCTGGTTGTAGTGCGCGGACGTCTGGCCCGACAGCGCCGTGTAGTTGTAGCCGATCCCGGCGCGCACCGCCGGCGAGAACTGGTAGTCGAGGAATGCCGAGCCGCTGTTGAACTTCGCGGTCTGCGCGAACGCCGACAGCGAATCCGCGCCGTACTGCGTGTTCGAATACGCGACCCCGAAGGTGGCCGACCCCAGCACGTACTGGGCCGCCGCGCGCACGATCTGAATCGATTTCGCGCTCGAGAAGCCCTGGTTGATCACCGTGTTGAACAGCGTGTCCGAACTGCTGCTCCAGCTGCGCACGCCGTTCGTGACCGCGTTGCCGCCGTTCGCGTAGAAGAAGCCCGCGCCGAGCGACAGCGGCCCGGTCGCGTAGCTCGCTGCGAAGCTGTAGGTGCGGCCGTTGCCCGCCGCGCCCGCCACGCCGCCGAAGCCGTACAGCGCCTCGACCTGGAAGCCCGCGTACAACGGGCTCACATACTTGATCGAGTTGCTGACGCGCAGGCTGTTGTCGTAGTTGTCGAGATCGCCCGGTGTCGCGAACACGCCGCCGTAGTAGTTGTCGGCGGTGAGGCCCTGCACGAGATCGACGATCGGATCGTACTGGCGGCCGAGCGTCACGGTGCCCCAGGCGGTGCTCGACAGCCCGACCACCGACTTGCGGCCGAACTCGCGCTGCCCCTGGTTCGCCACCCCGGTGCCGATGTTGAAACCGTTCTCGAGCTGGAACAGCGCCGACAGCCCGCCGCCCAGATCCTCGGTGCCCTTCAAGCCCCAGCGGCTGCCCGACAGATTGCCGCTGCTGAACTTGACGAGCGACGACTGATTCTTGCCCGCGCCGTCCTGCGCGTTGTGCACGTAGGCAATGCCCGCGTCGACGATGCCGTACAGCGTGACGCTGCTCTGCGCGTGGGCGGCAGTGGCGAACAAGGCGCTGGCGGGCAGCGCGAGCAGGGCGAGGCGCGTGGTGTGCTTCATGAAATGGCTTCCTGTTGTTGATTGTTTCTCCAGACCGGCTGCCACGATACGGGGCCGCCGGCCGGCAGGAAACCAATTAATTCTGAGATGGTTATGAAGCGTCCGCTCCGTTGCGCGTTTGCGCCTCGGGCGGCGGCGTGTTCGTGCGTTCGACGAAGCGCGGTTCCGCGCGCCACTGCGTCGCCTGCTCGAACGCATGGCCGAGCGCGAGCAGGCGCGCCTCGCTCCACGGCGCGCCGACGAACGACACGCCGACCGGCAGCCCGCGCACCAGCCCGGCCGGCACCGTCAGGTGCGGATAGCCGGCGACCGCGGCCGGCGTCGAGAAGCCGTCGCCCGGGGCGTCGCCGTTGATCAGGTCGAGGAGCCAGGCGGTGCCGCCCGTGGGCGCGACGAGCGCGTCGAGGCGATGCGCGCGCAGCACGCGCGCGAGCCCGGCGTCGCGCGCACGGCGGCAGGCGCGCAGCGCGCGCCGGTACGCGGGGCTGTCGAGGCCGCCCGCGGCCTGGGTCTGCAACAACAGCTCCTGCGCGAAGTACGGCATCTCCTTCGCGCGCTGCGCGTAGTTGAATTCGATCACGTCCGCCACCGTGCGCACGGACGCGTGCGGCGCGAACTGCGCGAGCCACTGCGGCAGGCCATGACGGAACTCGTGCAGCAGCACGACCAGTTCGTCGCCCTGGTAGTCCGGCTTCGGCAGATCGACGGGATCGATCACGACCGCGCCGAGCCGCGACATCACCGCGATCGACTGCTCGATCCGGGCGTCGACTTCGTCGTGGCCGGTGAAATACGCGCGCGCGATGCCGAGCCGCGCGCCGCGCAGCGCGTCCGGATGCAAGGCGCCGACGTAGTCGACGGACGCGAATGCGGAGGCGCTCGCGCGCCGCGCCGCCGGATCGCGTGCGTCGCGCCCGGCCAGCACCGACAGCAGCAGCGCCGCGTCGGCGACCGTGCGCGCGATCGGCCCGGCCGTATCCTGGCTCGGCGAGATCGGGATGATGCCGTCGCGGCTCACGAGCCCGACGGTCGGCTTGAGTCCGACCACGCCGTTGATCGACGCAGGCGACACGATCGAGCCGTCGGTTTCCGTGCCCACCGCCATCGCGACGAGATGTGCGGCGACCGCCGCCGCCGAGCCGGAACTGGAGCCGCTCGTCGTGCGATCGAGCGCGTGCGGGTTCAGCGACAGGCCGCCGCGCCCGCTCCAGCCGCTCGTCGAGCGGGTCGAGCGGAAGTTCGCCCACTCGCTCAGGTTGGTCTTGCCGGTGATCACCGCGCCCGCGCGCCGCAGGCGCTCGACCAGGAACGCGTCGCGCGTCGCCGACACGCCGTCGAGCGCGAGCGAGCCGGCCGTCGTCGCCATCCGGTCGCCGGTCGCGATGTTGTCCTTGAGCGCGACCGTGACGCCGTGCAGCGGCCCGCGCACCCGGCCCGCATCGCGTTCCGCGTCGAGCGCGGCGGCGATCGACGCGGCGTCCGGATTCAGTTCGATGAAGCTGCGCAGGCGCGGGCCGCTGCGATCGAGCGTCTCGATCCGCTCCCGCTCGTGCTGCACGGCCCAGGCGGCCCCGGACGTGCCCGGCCCCGGCGACAGCTCGCTCGCGCGGTCCGGCAGCGGGCGCTCGGCCCCCGCCTGGGCCGGCGTGGCGCCCCATGCCGAACTCAATGCGCCCAGCGCGGCCAGGAAGCGGCGTCGTTCCATCCTTGCGTTCTCCAATCGAGGGATTTCGGTGAGGCGCGCGCCGCGCGCCCGTGCATCAGGCGCGGCGCGCCGCGCGCAACGCGGCCGCCTGCGCATCGTACATGCCGCGCAGGCTCGCATCGTCCCAGCCGGCCGCGATCGCCTCCGCCTGCTCGAACGCGCGCGCGCCCGCCTCGGGTTCGCCGAGCCCGTGGCGCGCGTGCGCGATCTCCACCAGCAGGAACGCGCGATCGATCTCCGCGTGACCGTCCCCGAGCAGCCCGGCGCCGCGCTCGGCCGCCGCGAGCGCATCCGTATGCCGGCCGAGCGCGCGATGCGCGCGCGCGCACAGGTAGTCGCCGCGCGCCGCGTTGAGCGGCGTACCGGCCCGCGCCCACAGCGCCCGGCTCGTTTCCGCGCCGCGCCGGAGCGCCTCGCGCACCGTGGCGTGCGCAAACGGCGGGCCGCCCTCGGCGTCGAGCAGGGCCGACACCGCATTGTTGAAGCCGGCCGCGAGCAGCGTATCGGCCGGCCCGGCGGGCGGCAGCGGATCGAGCTGGTCGAGCGCGGTCAGGAGGCTCGCCGCGCAGTGCTCGGCGCGGCCGCCGGGCAGCGCATGCGCGGCCGTCGCGACGCGCACCGCCGCGCCCGCGAGCGCCGCCGACACGCCGTCGCGCTGCATCCGGTGTTCGAGGTAATGCGCCTGGGCCGGATCCCCGGCCAGCGACGCGGCGACCGCGCCGTTGCGCAGCACTGCGAGCGGCGGCGGCGCGTCGTCCGTGAGCAGCCGGCGCTGGAAGCGCAGCGCGTCGTCCCAGCGCTTGAAATGCTCGCCGATCACGTGATTCGCGAGCCAGCTCGCCCGCGCCTGGAAGCGCGTCTCGACGCCGTGTTCGAGCAAGGCCCACAGCCGCACTGCCGCCTCGGCGGGTGCGCTGTCGTGCAGCGCCATGACCGCATTGATTTCCTGGTCGACATCCATTCGTCACGCTCCCCGCCGGTGACGCGATGGGCCGCAACGGCCCGTTTGCGGCCGCATCGCGCGGCCGCGCCTGAACTACCGGAACGGGCGACCTCAGTCGCCCGCCGCCTGCCCGCCGCCTGCGCCGGCGGACACCTTCGCCTCGTCGTGCGCCGCGCCGCGCGTACGCCGGCCGGTGCGCAACGACGCCACCACATAGAACGCGATGGGCGCGAACACGAGCCCGAACACGGTCGCCGCGAGCACCCCGCCGAACGCGCCGGTGCCGATCGAACGGCGGCTCTCCGCGCCGCCGCCCGTCGCGAGCACGAGCGGCACCACGCCCAGCAGGAACGCGAGCGACGTCATCACGATCGGCCGGAAGCGCCCTGCCGCCGCCTCGATCACCGCCTGCTGCAACGCCATGCCGCGCGCATGCAGGTCGCGCGCGAACTGCACGATCAGGATGGCGTTCTTCGCGGACAGCCCGATCACCGTGATCATCCCCACCTTGAAGTAGATGTCGTTCGGCAGCCCGCGCAGCAGCGCGGCCGCGATTGCACCGATCACGCCGAGCGGCACGATCACGAGCACCGACAGCGGAATCGTCCAGCTCTCGTACAGCGCCGCGAGCGCCATGAACACCGCGAGCACCGACAGGCCGATCAGCAACGGCGTCTGCTTGGCGGCGCTGGTTTCCTCGCGCGCCGCATCCACCCAATCATAGGAGATTCCGGTCGGCAAGCCAGCCGCGAGCCGCTCCATCTCGGCCATCGCCGCGCCCGAGCTGTAGCCATTCGCCGGCCGCCCGTTCAGATCGAGCGACGGATAGCCGTTGTAGCGGTTCAGCGCGACGGGGCCGACGCCCCAGTGCGGCGTCGCGATCGCCGAGAGCGGCACCATGTCGCCGTTGCGGTTCGGCACCGTCATCGCCATCAGCTGCGCGTCGGTCATGCGCGTCGCCGCCTCGGCCTCGACGATCACGCGCCGCATCCGCCCCTTGGTCGGGAAATCGTCCACGTAGTTCGAGCCGAAGGTGCCGCCCAGCAGCGCCGCGACCTTGTCGAACGACACGCCGAGCGTATAGGCCTTCTCGCGGTCGATTTCGAGCATCACGCGCGGCGCGTCCGGCAGATCCTCGAAGTGCACGGACGCGAGCGCCGGGTCGGCCCGCGCACGATCGGCGAGCTGCGCGCGCGCATCCTGCAGCGCGGCGATGCCGAGCCCGCCGCGATCCTCCAGCCGGAACGTGAAGCCGTCCGAATGGCCGATGCCCGGCACCGACGGCGGCAGCGACGCCTCGACCTGCCCTTCGAGGATCGACGCGAAGCGTTCGTTGAGGCGATCGCGCAGCGTGACCGCATCGACGCTGCGCGTGCTCCAGTCCTTCAGCTCGACGAACGCCATGCCGACGTTCTGCCCGCTGCCGGCGAAGCTCCAGCCGATCACCGTGGTCACGTTGGCGATGCCCGGCTGCGCGTGCAGCAGGGTCTCGACGCGCTGCATCACGGCCATCGTGCGCTCCTGCGTCGCGCCGGCCGGCAGCTGCACCATCACCTGCAGCTGGCCCTGGTCCTCGGTCGGCAGGAAACCGCCCGGCAGCGCCCAGTACATGATCGCGCCCACGCCGAGCAGGGCCACGTAGATGCCGAGCACCGGCCCGACGCGCCGCACGGTGCGCGCGGTCAGCCGCCGATAGCCTTCGGACGCGCGGGTGAAGCTGTGCGCGAACCATTCCGCCCAGCGCGCGCCGAACCCCTGCCGGCCCGCGCGCGGCGCGTGCGCGTCGGCCATCGGCTTGAGCAGGTTCGCGCACAGCGCGGGGGTAAGCGACAGCGCCATGAACGACGACACCAGCATCGACGCGATCATCGCCACCGAGAACTGCCGGTAGATGCCGCCGACTCCGCCCGGGAAGAACGCCATCGGCACGAACACGGCGGTCAGCACCGCGGTCACGCCGACGATCGCGCCGCCGATGCGCTTCATCGCGCGCCGCGTCGCCTCGCGCGGCGGCAGGCCCTCGTCCTCCATCACGCGGTGCACGGCCTCGACCACCACGATCGCATCGTCGACCAGGATCCCGATCGCGAGCACGAGGCCGAACATCGTGAACACGTTGATCGACAGCCCGAACATCCACATCGCGACGAACGCGCCCATCAGCGTGACCGGGATCACGACGGTCGGCACCAGCGTGTAGCGCAGGTCGCGCAGGAACAGCCACATCACGCAGAACACCAGCACGACCGCCTCGCACAGCGTCAGCACGACCTCCTCGATCGCGATCTTGACGAAGTGCGCGCCGTCGAACGGGATCTCGACCGCGACGCCGGACGGCAGCGTCTTCGACAGCTCCGCGAGCCGCGCGCGGATCGCATTCGAGGTTTCGAGCGCGTTGCCGCGCGGCCCGAGCTGGATCCCGACGGTCGCGGCCGGCTTGCCGTTCAGGCGCGACCAGAACGTATAGTCGTCGCGGCCCAGCTCCACGCGCGCGACGTCGCGCAGCCGCACCGACGCGCCGTCGGTCTTCGATTTCAGGACGATCGAGCCGAACTCCTCGGGCGACACCAGCTGGCCCTTCACGATCACCGACGCCGTCAGCTGCTGGCCGCCGACGGTCGGCGCGTCGCCGAGCGCGCCCGCCGTGACGGCCGCGTTCTGCGCCGAGACCGCGTTGATCACGTCGTCGGCGCCGAGGTTGTACTGGCGCAGCTTGACGGGATCGAGCCAGATCCGCAGCGCCTGGTCGGCGTCCCACAGCTGCGCGGCGCCGACGCCGGGCGCGCGCTTCAGCTCGCGCAGCACGTAGCGGCTCAGGTAGTCGCTCAGCTGCACCGAATCGCGCGTGCCGTCGGTCGAGCGCAGCGCGACCAGCATCAGGAAGGTGTTGGCGGCCTTGAACACGCCGATGCCCTGCTGCACCACCTGCTGCGGCAGCCGCGACTCGATCTGCTTGAGGCGGTTCTGCACGTCGACGAGCGCGATGTCGGGATTGGTGCCGGGCGCGAAGGTCACGTCGATTTCCAGCTCGCCGTGACCGCCGCTGCCGGTCGTGTAATAGAGCATCCCGTCCGCACCGTCGCGGCTTTCCTCGATGATGCTGGCGACGTCGGAATCGATCGTCTCGGTCGACGCGCCCGGATAGTTGGCGTTGATGATCACGCGCGGCGGCGCGAGGCGCGGATACTGCGCGATCGGCAGCTGCGGAATCGCGAGCACGCCGGCGATCACGATCGCGAGCGCGACGATCCAGGCGAATACCGGCCGGTCGATGAAGAAGGAAGGCATGGGGCGGCTCCGCTCAGGCGCGCGCGAGCGCGGGGGCGTCGACGAAGCGCGCCATGTGCAGCACGTCCGCCAGCTCGCCGTCGCGCACCGCATAGGCGCGCGAGCGGCCCTCCTCGACGAAGCCGAAGCGGCGATACAGCGCGATCGCGCGCACGTTGGCGACGAACACCGTCAATTCGAGCCGGCGCAGGCCGAGCACGTGGTCGGCGTGGGCGACGAGCGCCGCCAGCAGCGCGGCGCCGACGCCGCGCCCCGCGTAGGCGTCGTGCACGCCGAGGCCGAGCAGCGCGCTGTGCGAGCGGCGCGGCGGCGCGACATCGAAGCCGCCATG
>NZ_JAAGNW010000056.1:10778-12077 GCF_010645215.1 Burkholderia multivorans
GCGCACAGCTCGATGCCTTCCGTGCGCCGCGCGCTCAGGCGCGCGAGCCAGGCGTCGACCGCCTCGCGGCCGCGAAACGGCAGCGCGAGCGTCTCGCGCAGCACGCCCGGTTGATTGCGAATCTCCGCGATCGCAGCTGCGTCGCCCGCCTCGAGCGCGCGGATCGTCACGTCGCCGGGCAAGCCCGGGACGCCAGCATCATGTGTCATGTGTCGTGTGTTCCGCCGCGACGGGCATCGGCGCGCGCAGGCGCGCCATCAGACAACCGTCGACCAGTCCCTCGTCGCGCAGCGCGAAACCGCGCTGGCGCACCTCCATCTCGAAGCCGGTCGAGCGCAACAGCGCGCTCGCCGCTTCGTTGTCTGCATACAGCACGGCTTCGAGCCGGCGCAGGCCGAGCCAGCGATCGGCGAGATCGAGCATCGCCAGCAGCAGCGCACGGCCGATGCCGCGCCGCTGCCAGTCGTCGTGTACGGCGAGCGAAAGCGATGCGACGTGCGCGCGCCGATAGCGCCCCGGCGTCAGCTCCGCCCAGCCGACCAGCGTGTCGTCGACCCACGCGGCCAGCAGATGCTGGCTCAGCACCGCCACTTCGAGCCAGGCGCGGCGCGCGTCGAGCGTCGAGTACGGCGCACGCGGATCCCAGTACGCCAGCGCGGGCCGCTGCGCGAGCGCATGCAGCGCCGCCGCGTCGTCGAGCGACAGCGGCCGCAGCGCCAGCCCGGCGAGAGACGCAGCGGCGGCGCGGTCGGCGCTCATCCGGCTGCCTCTCTACAGAGTCAGCTCAAAGCCACGCGCAAGCAGGCCCGGCAGGCACAGCCCGCCCGTCGCGCGTTCACCCCAGGTGTTTTCGTCCAGCAACAGCTCGGGCTTCGCGCCCAGTTGCTCCAGCTCCTCGCCGAACAGCCGGTACAGGCTGTCGTCGAAACGCATGGCGTCGACGGGCGCGACGATCCGGCCGTGCTCGACCCAGAACGTCGCGAAGCGCGTCATGCCGGTCAGCCGGCAGTTCATCCGGTCCGAGAAATTCACGTACCAGAGATTGCCGATGTACAGCCCGGTATCGAGCGTCGCGAGCACGTCGGCGTCCGCGAGCGCGCCGCCCGCCATCGTGAGCGACACCGGCGCCTCGTGGTCCTCCGCGCCGTTCGGAATCAGCCCGTGCTCGCGCGCGGTGCGCGCGCTCGTGAGCCGGCCCACGCTGCGCCCGCCCGCGACGAGCGGCACATTGTCCCGCACGTAGCCGTCGGCATTGAACGCGGGCGCGATCGCGAGCGTCAGGTCCTCGGTGAAGGCGAT
>NZ_JAAGNW010000056.1:12087-13160 GCF_010645215.1 Burkholderia multivorans
ATCGCCGGCATGCAGCTTGTGCAGCGGGCTGCGCGCGCTCGCATGCGCGCGCGCCGAGAACCCGCCCGAGGCCATCACGCCGACCAGCTGTTCGAGCGCGGTCGGCTCGAAATAGGTGCGATAGCGGCCCGGCGCAAGTGTCTTCGGCGCGAGCCGCAAGGTCGGCAGCCGCGCGGCGGCCGCCTCGACCCGGCGCGCGAATTCCGCGTCGCGCCAGTCGTCGCCCGTGTAGCGCGTGCGGATCGCACGGCCGCTCGGGTCGTACAGCGACCAGCTGAAATCGAAATTGGTGACCGCGTACCAGCCGCGGCTGCCGCGCGTCGACGCAAAACCGCGCGACAACGTGCCGCCCGCGTAGAAGCCGACGAAGTCGAGCCCGTGCGCGCACTCGGCCACCGTGCGCGCGAGCGCGGCCGCCTCGGGCAGCCGACCGTCGCGGCGGGTTTCCCGTTGCCAGGACGTGGTGTCGAACAGCAGGTGCGGATCGTCGGGCGCGTCGCGCAGGCTGTCGCGCAGCGTGGCCAGCGCATCCGCGAGCGCGGCGAGGTCGGCATCCGGGTCGCCGCAGATCGTCAGCGACAGCGACGCCTGCCGCGCGCCGTCGATCAGGCGCACGCCCAGCTTGCCCTGCACGACCTGCCCGGTCTGGCGGATGCGCCCGCCGTTGAAGCGGACGAAATCCGATTGCTCGGCTGCGAGCGTGAGCAGCACGGTTTCGGCGCCGCGCGCCACGCGCGCCGCGTCGTCCGCGAGCCGGCCGAAATGCGCGTGCCAGTCGATGCCGCCCGTCGCGCCGTCGAGATCGAGGACGCTCATCACGCGCCTCCGAACACGTCGACGTCGGCGAACACGCACGCGGGCGACGCGTGGCCGACGCGGATCACCTGCGCGGGCTCGCCCTTGCCGCAGTACGGCGTGCCGTACATGCCGCGGGTCGACGCATCGCCGACCGCGCGCAGGCTGCGCCAGAAGCTCGCGGAAATGCCGCGGTAGTTCGGCTGCTTGACCACCTGCGTCAGGCGGCCGTTCTCGATCAGCTGGCCGAATTCGCAGCCGAACTGGAATTTGTTGCG
>NZ_JAAGNW010000056.1:13170-14312 GCF_010645215.1 Burkholderia multivorans
GCCGGGTTCGATGTTCAGGTTCGCCATCCGGTCGATCGGCGGACGGTTCCAGTTCGAGGCGCGCGAATTCGCCACGCCCGCGAGCCCCGCGCGCTGCTGCGACAGCGCGCCGCCGAGCGGACGCTCCAGCACGCCGTCGCGGATCAGGTACTGCCGGGTCGCCGCGCTGCCGTCGTCGTCGAACGCATACGACGCCGCCTCGCCCGGCACGCCCGGATCGAAGGTCACGTTCAGGAGCGCCGAGCCGTACTGGTAATGGCCGAACATCTCCGGCTTCACGAAGCTCCAGCCCGCGAAGTTGCGTTCGTCGCCGAGGATCCGGTCCAGCTCCAGCGGATGGCCGATCGACTCGTGGATCTGCAGCATCATCTGGTCCGGCATCAGCAGCAGGTCGCGCTTGCCCGACGGACAGTTCGGCGCGGCGAGCAGCTGCAGCGCCTCGTCGGCGATGCGCGCGCCCGCGCCGTCGAACTGGTGGCGCGCGAGCACGCCGAGCCCGCCCTGCGCGAGCGTGCCGTACGCGCCGAGCGTGCGGATCTGGGTATCGCCGTCCGCATGCGCGGTGGCGCTCAACTGCGGCAACAGGAACCGGAAGCGCTGCGCGATCCGCACTCCGTCGCTCGTCAGGTACAGCTGATCCGCCTGCGCGACCTGCACGCTCGCCGTGCGCTCGACGATCCGCGCGTCGATGCTCGCCGCCGCGCATTCGTGCGCAAGCCGCTCGATCCATTCGCGACGGGTCGGCAAGGCTTCGTCGAGATCCGGCGAAGCGTAGTGGCCACTCACCGCAGGACGTGCGATGGCCCGGTGATCGATCAGCGACAGCGCAGCGCTCGCCTTCGCGCGCGCGGTCGCGACGTCGAGCGCGGCCTGCAGGCCGGCGGGCGACAGGTTGACGGTGGCCGCGTAGCCGGCGCCTGCGCCGGCCCAGGCGATCAGCATCGCGCCGCGATCGCGCACGCTCGACAGCGGCAGCGCGACGTCGTTGCGCACCGCGTGCTCGTCGATCTGTTCGTCCACGACGCGCAGCGACCAGAAATCGGCCTCGCTGCGCAACCCGCGGGCCGCGTCGGCCCACCGCTCATCGATCATCGGCTCTTCTCGGGCAGCGCGCCGTCCGGCGTCATCATCGACGACGCCAG
>NZ_JAAGNW010000056.1:14322-26907 GCF_010645215.1 Burkholderia multivorans
CGTGTCACCCTGCTCGACCACGCGCCCCGCTTTCATCACGATCACCCGGTGCGCCATGGCGCGCATGACCGCGAGATCGTGGGTAATGAACAAGTAGCTGAGTTTGTACTTTTTCTGGAGATTCGTCAGCAGGTTCAACACCTGTTTTTGTATAGAAACGTCGAGTGCGCTGGTCGGCTCGTCGAGCACCAGCAGCTCGGGTTCGACTGCCAGCGCCCGCGCGATCGCGACGCGCTGGCGCTGGCCGCCCGAGAACTCGTGCGGATAGCGCAGCATCGATTCGGCCGGCATCCCGACTTCCTCCAGCAGGCCGGCGATCCGCGCGCGCCGCGCGGGCCCGGCGATCTCCGGCCGATGCACGGCCAGCCCTTCGCCGATGATCTGCTCGATCGTCATGCGCGGTGACAGCGAACCGAAAGGATCCTGGAACACCACCTGCATGCGCGCATACAGCTTGCGGCGTTCGTCCGTCGAACGCAGCGACGCGAGCGGCAGCCCGCCGATCTCGATGCTGCCGGACGCCGGGCGCTGCAGCCCGAGCACGGCCGACGCCAGCGTCGACTTGCCGGAGCCCGACTCGCCGACGATCCCGAGCGTCTCGCCGCGCCGCAGGTTCAGCGCCACCTCGTGCACCGCGCGGAACGCCGTGCGGCCGAACAGCGAGCGCAGGCCCTTCGCCGGCACCCGGTAGTCGATCGCGAGATCCTTCACGTCGACGATGTTGCCCGCATCGGCGGCCACCGGTTCGATCGCGCGCTGCGGCTCGCTGTCGAGCAGCCGCTGGGTGTACGGGTGCTGCGGATTGCCGAACAGCGCGTCGGTCGTGTTGGTCTCGACCAGCACGCCCTTCTCCATGACCGCGACCCGCTGTGCGAAGCGCCGCACCAGGTTCAGGTCGTGCGTGATCAACAGCACGGCCATGCCGCGCTCGGCCGCCTCCTGCTCCTGCAGTTCGATCAGCAGGTCGACGATCTGCTGGCGCACCGTCACGTCGAGCGCGGTGGTCGGCTCGTCTGCGAGCAGGAGACGCGGCCGGCACGCGAGCGCCATCGCGATCATCGCGCGCTGGCGCTGGCCGCCCGAGAGCTGGTGCGGGAAGCTGTCGATGCGCCGCTCCGGCTCGGGAATTCCGGTCCGGCGCAGCAGCTCGATGCCGCGCTCGCGCGCGGCGCCCGGGCGCAGGCCCTCGTGCAGCCGCAGGCTTTCCGCGATCTGCTTGCCGATGGTGTACAGCGGATTGAGCGCCGTCATCGGCTCCTGGGACACCATCGCGATGTCCTTGCCGCGAATCCCGCGCATCTGCTGCTCGGTCTTCCTGAGCAGGTCTTCGCCGTTGAACAGCATGCGGCCCGACAGCTGCGCCTGGGCGACGAGCCGCAGGATCGACAGCGCAGTCACGCTCTTGCCCGAACCCGATTCGCCCACCAGCGCGACGCGTTCGCCGCGCGCGACCGACAGGCTCAGTTCCTGCACGGCGACTTTCTCGCCGAACCGCACCGAGAAGCGGTCGATTTCCAACAACGGTGCCGCCATCACTTGCCTCCGCCGAATGCCGAGCCGCGCGAGCGGGTGTCGAGCGCGTTGCGCAGCGCGTCGCCCATGAAGGTCAGCAGCAGCAGCGTGATCACCAGCGCCGAGAATGCCGACACCGAGATCCACCACGCGTCGAGATTGTTCTTGCCCTCCTGTAAAAGCTCACCGAGGCTCGGGGTCGGCGGCGGCACGCCGAGGCCGAGGAAGTCGAGGCTCGTCAGCGACAGGATCGCCGCGCTCATGCGGAACGGCAGGAAGGTGATCACGGGCGTCAGGCTGTTCGGCAGCACGTGGCGCCACATGATCTGCCAGTTCGACAGCCCCATGGTGCGCGCGGCCTTCACGTAGTCGAGCGAGCGATTGCGCAGGAACTCGGCGCGCACGTAGTCGGACAGCACGAGCCAGCCGAACATCGACAGCAGGATGAACAGCAGCCACAGCGACGGATCGAAGATCGACGCGAAGATGATCAGCAGGTACAGGTCCGGCATCGCGCTCCAGATCTCGATCAGGCGCTGGCCGATCAGGTCGGTGCGGCCGCCGTAGAAGCCCTGCACCGCGCCCGACAGCACGCCGAGCAGCACGCCCGACACGGTCAGCGCGAGCGACATCAGCACCGACAGCCGGAAGCCGTACAGCAGCCGCGCGAGCACGTCGCGGCCGAACTGGTCGGTGCCGAGCCAGTTGCTCGAGGTCGGCGGCGCCGGATACGGATGCGAGGCGAAGTAGTCGATCGTGTCGTAGTGGTAGCGGCTCAGCGGATAGACCGCGAAGTTGCCGTTCGCCTCCAGCTTCGACTTGATGTACGGATCGAGGTAGTTGGTCTTCGCCGGGAAATCGCCGCCGAACAGCGTCTCCGGGTACTCCTTCACGATCGGGAAGTAGTAGTGCCCTTCGTAGCGCACCATGAGCGGCCGGTCGTTCGACAGCACCTCGGCGAACAGGCTGACCACGAACAGCGTCGCGAAGATCACGAGGCTCCAGTAGCCGAGCGGCTGGCTGCGGAAACGCAGCCAGGTGCGCCGCCATGGCGACACGGACGCGGCGCAGGCCACGTTCGCCGGATCAGTGGTCCAGGCGGTTGAATTGGATGCGGGGGTCGACGAGGACATAGCAGACGTCAGCGATGAGTTTGGTAACGAGGCCGATCAGCGTGAACAGGAACAGCGAGCCGAGCACCACGGGGTAATCGCGACGGATCACCGAGTCGTACGACAGCTGGCCCATCCCGTTCAGCGAGAACAGCGTTTCGATCAGCAGGTTGCCGTTCAGGAACGCGGCGACGAAGGCGGCGGGCAGCCCGGTCAGGAGCGGAATCGCCGCGTTGCGCAGCACGTGCTTCCACAGCACGTCGCGCTCGGGCGCGCCCTTGGCGCGGGCCGTCAGCACGTACTGGCGGCCAATCTCCTCGAGGAAAGTGTTCTTGGTCAGGATCGTGACGATCGCGAAGTTGCCGACCACCGATGCGGTGACGGGCAGCGCGATGTGCCACAGGTAATCGAGCGCCTTGCCGACGGTCGACAGGGAATCGAAGTTGTCGGAGGTGAGCCCGCGCATCGGGAACACCTGCCAGAAGGTGCCGCCGCCGAACAGCATCAGCAGCAGCACGCCGAGCACGAAGCCGGGAATCGCGTAGCCGCCGAGCACCAGCACGCTCGTCACGGTGTCGAAGCGCGAGCCGTTGCGCACCGCCTTGGCGATCCCCAGCGGCACCGAGACGAGGTAGGTGAGCATCACCGTCCACAGCCCGAGCGTGATCGACACGGGCAGGCGCGAACGGATCACGTTCCACACGCTGTCGTGCGCGAAATACGACTGGCCGAGATCGAAGGTCGCGTAGCTCTTCACCATCATCAGATAGCGCGTGAGCGGCGGCTTGTCGAAGCCGAACTGCTTCTTGATCTGCTCGATCTGCTGCGGATCGACGCCCTGGCTGCCGTGATAGCCGCCCCCGCCGCCGCCCGTCTCGCCGCCGCGCGCCGCGCCGTGGCGCAGCTGGTTCATCACCTGCTCGACCGGACCGCCCGGCACGAACTGCGTGACGACGAAGGTGATGGTGATGACCCCGATCAGCGTCGGGATCATCAGCAGCAGGCGCCTCAAGATATATGCAAGCATGGTCTTACCTCGCTACGACGCCGCCCGGCTGCGCGCCGGCCGGCTTCTTCTGGTACCAGTAGTCGATGATCCAATCCTCGTACTGGTAGGTGGTCGGCACGACCTTCGGGAACCCGAGCGTGCTCTTGTAGCCGATCCGCGCGTTCGGCAGGTAGTACTGCGGCACGAGGATGTACATGTTGATCAGCACCCGGTCGAGCGCATGCATCGCGGTCTGCAGCTCGTCGAGCGTCTGCGCGGTCAGCGCGGCCTGGATCAGCGCGTCCACCGCCTTCGAGCGCACCCCCGGATAGTTTTCCGAGCCCACCTGCGAGGCCGCCGCGCTGCCGAAGCGGCGCGTCAGCTCCACGCCCGGGATCGTCACCGGGTTGTAGATGAAGGTGGTCATGTCGTACTCGAAGTTGTCGAGCCGCTTCTGGTACAGCGCGCTGTCGATCTCGTGCATGCGGGCCTGGATCCCGAGCATGCCGAGCGCCTGGATGTACGGCAGGATCAGGCGGTCCATCCCGGGCTGGTTGTCGATGAACTCGATCGTCATCGCATTGCCGTCCTTGTCGCGCAGCGCGCCGTCGCGGTAGTGCCAGCCCGCCTGTTCGAGCAGGTCGCGCGCCTGGCGCAGGTTCGCGCGCAGCGAACCCGGCGGCAGCGTGCTCGGCTGCTGCACCATCGGCCCGAACACCTCGGCCGGCAGGTCCGCGCGGAACGGGTCGAGCAGCGCCAGTTCCTTGTCGCTCGGCACGCCGGTCGCCTTGAACGGGCTCGCGTCCCAGAAGCTGTTCGTGCGGCGGTACTGGCCGTAGAACATCATCCGGTTCATCCAATCGTAGTCGAACGCCAGCGCCAGCGCGTGACGCACGCGCACGTCCTTGAACATCGGCTTGCGCATGTTGATCAGGAAGCCCTGCATCTGCGCGGGGCCGTCGGGGAACAGACCCTTCTTCAGCAGGCCGTTGTTGAAGTTCTTGCCGACGTACTTGCGCGCCCACTGGGTCGAGCTGTATTCCATCCGCGCGTCGATATCGCCGGCCTTGAATGCTTCGAGCGCCGTGTACTGGTCGAGATACAGCTTGAACGACACCTTCTCGAAGCGGAACATGCCGCGCCGCGTCGGCAGGTTGGCGGCCCAGTAGTCGGGATTGCGCCGGTACAGGATCTGCTTGTCGTCCTTGCGTTCCGCGATCAGGTACGCGCCGCTCGCGATCGGCGGCACGTTCGCGATCTGGTCGAACGGCGGACGCTTGCCGTCCGGGCCCATGCCCCATTTGGGCGAGAACACCGGCAGGTCGCCCGCGATCAGCGGCGCGTCGCGTTCGGCCTGCTTGAAATCGAAACGAATCGTGAGCCGGTCGAGCACCACCGCGCGCTTGATCACCGCGAACTGCGCGCTGACGATCGGCGAGGCCTGCGGGCCCGACAGCGTGTCGTAGGAATACTTGACGTCGGCGGCCGTGATCGGATCGCCGTTCGAGAAGCGCGCGGCCGGATTGACGTGGAAGGTCGCCGAGCTGTAGTCGGGCGCGACCTGCACGTCGTCGGCGATCAGCGCGTACTCGGAGGCCAGCTCGTCCCAGCTGCGCTGCATCAGCGTGTCGAACATCAGGTTCTTGATGTCCGGCGCGGCCGAGCCGCGCGTGATGAACGGATTCAGCGAATCGTAGCTCTGCGCCTGATCGTAGTTTTCGAAGCTGAGCATGCCGTCGGTCGGCGCATCGGGCTCCGCGTAATCGAAGTGCGTGAAATCGGGGGGATATTTGGGCTGATCGTATTGCGCGATCCCGGCGGCCGCGTGCGCGGCCATGGGCGCGAGCCCGGCCGCCGCGAGCGCCGCGCACGCGACGGTCAGGATCCGGGCAATCCGCCGGGGCAGTCCGCCTGGCGCCGCCGTAGGCGCCGGTCGCGAAAGCGTCGGCAAACGCAACGTCACAAGTCTCATCTTCAGCCTGCGTAGGGACGCGCCGGCTTGTGGCCGGCGCTGGGTCAATCTGGTTTGCGGCGCCGGGCGGCCGGATCGCGACGCGCGTCGAACCGCCTGGTACCGCCTCCGGCCGGAAGCGGGCCGCGCCCGACGAATCGCGAAGAGCACGGCCCGCCGGCGGCCGGTCAAGCCAACTGCTGCATCAGAACTTGTAGGTCGCGCCGATTTGCGCGAAGCGACCGATATACGTGTACAGCGACGAGTCGTAACCCGTCTGGTAGCTCGAGTTCATGTAGACCGGATCGAACGGGGGCGCACGATTGAAGATGTTGTCGATGCCCGCGTAAATGGTCCAGTGCTTGATACCCGTATAGCTGACCATCAGGTTGAACTGGCTGTACGACGCCACGCTGCCCTGCATGTTCGGATACTGGCCCGCCGGGAGAATGGCCTGCGTGTACGGACCCGTATACATCCAGGTCAGCGTCGCGTTCCACTTGCTCTGGTAGTTCCAGCCCAGGCTCGTGTTGCCCTTCCAGCGCGGGAAGCTGCCGCCGAACGGCTGGTTCAGCGAACCGTTGTTGCCCGCGAAGTCGGTCGACACACCGCCCACCGGCATCTTGAAGTGCCACACGTAGGCCCAGTCGCCCGACAGCGTGAAGGTGCCGAGCTTGGTCGGGACCGACTGGCGGAAGGTGGTTTCGAAGCCATCCGTGTCGAGCGACGACAGGTTCTGGAACGGCATCAGCACGTACGCGATCGAGCCGTTCGAGCTGCGCACCACCTGCGTCGGATCGTTCTGGTTGACGGTCTGCTGGATGTCAGCCGTACCGATCACGTTGTCGATGTGGATCTTGTACCAGTCGAAGCCGATATCGGTGTTGCGGGTCGGCGAGAGCTGGAAGCCCACGTTGTAGTTCTTCGTGCGCTCCGGTTGCAGGTTGCGGTTGCCGGTCTGCACTTCCTCGACCAGGCCGTATGCGCCCGGATTGTTCGGATCGTGCGGATCGACCGCGCCCTGTGCGCTGAAGCTGCGCGACGGCGTGTTCTCGATCAGCGTCGGTGCGCGGAAGCCGCGGTTGTACGAACCGTACATCGTCAGCTCGCGAACCGGCTGGAAGCGCAGTGCGAAGCGCGGCGAGAATGCGCCGCCGAAATCGCTGTAGTGATCGTAGCGGCCCGACTGGCTGAAGGTGAGGTTTTTCAGGATCGGAATGTCGATCTGGTAGTACACCGCCGCGACGTTGCGCTGACCGCTCACCGATTGCAGCGCCGGCGAGATGAACGTGCCGTCCGCGTAACCCGCGCTGTTGCCGACATACTGGCTCTGGTGCATGAACTGCGCGCCGAGGCCCAGGCCGACGTCACCCGTGGGCAACTTGAACAGCGACGGCGCCGACATCGTTGCATCCAGCGCGTCGAGCTTCGTGATCGCCTGGTTGGAGGTCGAGCCGAACAGGCCCGCGAGGCCGTTCGGCGTGGCCGACGGATTCGCGAAGTTGAACACGCCGTTCTGCACGATGTTCTCCAGCGCGTTCGCGTTGATGCGGTTCGTGAAGGTGTTCGAGACCGTATCCTGCGAGTGCGTATACGAGGTCGACCAGTCCAGGTCTCCCACGTACGGCGCCGTGAAGGTGCCCTTCACGCCCGTCGCGGCGCGCCAGAAGTTCGCGCTGGTGCGCACCCCCTGGGTGTTCGGGAACGCGTACACGAGTTTCGACGGCACGCCGAACGGGTTGTACGGGTTGCTCGCCGGCACCACGTTCGAGATCAGGCGCAGGCCGCCCGTCGCCGGGTCATATGCTTGCGTGCTGTTGCCGAGGCCGCCGACGAAGTTGTTGGTGTTCGTCGTATTGTTGCTTTCCCACAGATCGGCGAACGCCTGCATCGAATCGCTGATCTTGAAGTCGGCGTGCACCTTCGCGCTCAGGCGCTCGGTCCACGGCGACAGCGAGGTCGCGTAGGCGGTGTTGTTCTGGCAGATCGTGCCCGGGCCGTTGATCCGCGCGGTGGCGCTGCCGGCGATCGCCGAGCCGCCCCACGGGCACGGGCTCAGCGGCACTTTCGCGCCGGCCGGGTTGCGCCAGTACGACGGCGACTGGTTGTACAGGCCGCCCGGGAAGTTCGAGAAATTCTGGTTTTCGGTGGTGTCGCGATCCGCCGCCGACACGCCGTTGAAGCGGTAGAAGCTCGCGGCCGCCGTCACGTTGAAGCGGTCCGCGTTGAGGTCGCCGAAGCCGCCGAGAATGCTGAACTTGGTGGTGCCCGCACCGCCGCCGTTCTGCGTCGCGCCGCCGTAGCTGCCGTCGAGCTGCAGGCCCTGGAAGTTCTTCTTCGTGATGATGTTGACCACGCCCGCGATCGCGTCGGAGCCGTACTGCGACACCGCGCCGGTCTTGACGATTTCGATCCGGTCGATCATCTTGAGCGGCAGCGTGTTCAGATCGAAGAACTGGTCCGTCACGTTCGTCGCGAACGCGTACGGCGCCACGCGCTGACCGTCGATCAGCACCAGCGTGTACTTCTCCGACAGGCCGCGCAGCGCGATGCCCGCGCCGCCCGGCGCGAAGCTGTTGGTCGTGCCTTCCGCCCAGCTGCTCGCCGAGTTCGCGGTCGTGCTGCGCAGGTAGTCCGCCACGCTGTTCTGGCCGCTGGCCTCGCTGTCCTTCGCGGTCACCGTCTGGACCTGGTTGAAGCCCACCTTGTCGGCGCTGCGGATCAGCGAGCCCGTCACTTCGAAGCGCTTGATCTGCGCGACGTTGTTCTTCACAGGCGTCTTCTTCGCCGCCGCGGCGCCGGAGGCGCCCGCGGGTGCGTCCGCAACCGGTGCGGCTGTCGTATCGGCCGGCGCGCTCTGCGCGACGGCTTGCGCAACCGCGGACGGGCCGGGTTGCGGCTGGCTCTGTGCAAACGCCGGTCCTGCCAGCGTCGCCGTCAATGCCAGCTCAGTCCAGATTATCCGTCTGATGGCCAGCGCCAATGCTCTTTGCTTCATGTTCCCCTCTCACTCGTCAGTAAGACCCCACCCGTTCCGCGCGCGAGCTTGTTGTAGTTCCCCGTCACGCAGTACTGGGCACTTGTGTGCCATTCCCTTTATTGCCGACTTGCACTTCTACTGCCTGAAACATCGATAAAGCGGCATGTCCCGATGCCGCCGACCATCCCTTCAAATCCTTCTTCTGGTTCATCGATCACACCAAGAGCGTCAGCTTTTTGCAGCTTGTTCCGGGAACGGGCACGCCGTGGTCCCGCGGCTCTGTTGTCGCCATGGCCGCTTGATGCATCCTCGACTGATAGGATTCCTTACATTCAGCTTGATATGGTCAGGCTGTTATTCGTCATACGTCGTTCGTCATGCGTTATTCGTTATTGCCGTTCATTCAGAACAACCTGGGCGTCCCGACCCAGACGATCACCGCCTCTTCATTGGCGGTATTGCCCCACGCATGCGGCACCGTGGATTCGTAATGCGCGGTGTCGCCCGCTTTCAGGCTGAACGTGCGCCCGTCGAGCGTCAGCGCCACTTCGCCGGACATCACGTACAAAAATTCCTCACCCGCGTGCGTGGTCACTTCAGACGCCGGCTGCCCGGCCGGCATCTTCACGAGGATCGCGTCGAGCTTGCGTCCGTCCGCGAGATTCGTCAGTCGCGCGAACGAGCTGGCCGAATTGGCGAAACTGAAATACTGCAGTTTCTCGCTGCGGCAAACCGATTTCGCTTCCGTCGGCGTATCGACGAAATACTGCATCGTGACGCCGAGCGCCTTGGCGATTCCCACCAGGGAGGTAATGGATGGTGTCGCGCGCCCCCGTTCGACCTGCGACAGAAACGGTTTGGATATCCCCGCCGCTGCGGCCGCCTCGTCGAGCGTGAGCTTGAGCCGCTGGCGCAGCGCTCGTATTTTGTTTCCTATCGAGACTGTGACCAGTGCCGATTCGTCGGTTTGCAAAACCATAGCAAGACAGAATCCCGCGGTCAAAATCTGTTTGATATAAGTGCATCGTGTTTGATGGGAACGATGCGACCGATGCAGGGCCTATGTGCCGTACCGGAAACCGGCAAACGTTTTGCATGCGTGCACCGCAGGTCCCATGCAGTGCACATTGCACATATCCATTCGCACAACTTATCGATACGGCCATTTCCCCACCGCCGTTTTCCCGGCGCTTCGTCCGGTCAGGAAAATGTCCCGTCAGTCATACCGCCCGCATGCGGGGCGCGCCCCGCGCCGGCCGATCCTGCCGCCGGCGCGCGACGCACCCATCACTGCGTCCCCAAACCCTGCTGCCTGAATTTTCCAGCCGCGCGTCATGCCGGCAGCACGCCGGCCTGCGCGCGGTCATCTGTCACTTCGCCGCCACCATCGCCCACAAGCGCGCCAGTTCCGCCGATCCGTCCGTACCCTTCACCGTCTTGAAGATCTGCACGGCGCGGGCCTTCTGCCCGGCCACGTAATACGCTTCGCCGAGACGCAGCTGTGCGGCATCCGGATGGTCGATGCCACCCTTCGCGATCGCCGCTTCCATCGCCGCGAGCCCCGGCTTCGCCTGCCCCGCGTACACCTGGTTCATCCCCGCCTCGAGCGGCGCAACCGGATTCGCGGGATCGGCGGGCGCCTGTGCCCGCTTCGCGGCGAGCGCCTGCAGGCGCTTCTGGCGATCGGCGCCGGCATCGCGGCCGAGCACGCCCGACGCAAAGCCCTGGTCGATCACCTGCTTGCCTTCCACCGGCGTGCCCGCGACGATCGACAACTGGGTCATCTCCATGTAGTCGTCGGCCGTGGTCAGCGTGCCCGTCGCGCGCCGCAGGCGGTACATGTCGACGTCGAGCGACGACAGGTAGCCGGGCTTCGAGCGGATCGCCTGGAACAGCTGGTCCCAGTACGCCGGATTCGGGTGATACGCGACCAGCTTCTCCAGCGAATCGCGATACGCGGCGCCGTCCTTCACGCGCTGCGCGCAGGTGCCGAGCATCTGCAGCTGCCCCTCGTCGGGCGTGCGGCCCGCGCGGGTCTGCGCGTCGACGCTCGCCTTGAGCTGCGTGACCACCTGGCCGCAATCGCCGGACAGGTAGTACGACTGCGTGAGCAGCGTGCGCATGTCGGGATCGCCGCCGCCCGACTTCAGGTAGCGCTGCGCGATCTTGATCGCCTGCGGGTAGTTCTTCTGCTGGAAGTAGATGCCCGCGAGCGCCGCCGTCGTGCGCTGCTCGTCCTCGCCGCTCAGCCGTCCCGAGCCCAGCAACGTCTCGTACGCCTGGATCGCCGTGCCCGAGTCGCCGGCCGCCATGGCCGCCGCGCCGCGCATCTCCTCGACCATGTAGGTCTCGTAGGGCGTCTTGTTCGGCACCGCCGCGGCCTGCGCAATCTTGCCGAGCGCATCGCGATACTTGTGCGCACGGTACAGGTCCTGGGCGGCGTTCAGCGGCTTCGCGACGTCGGGACGCAGCGAATCGGCCGCCACCGCGGACGACAGCGTCGCAAACGCGAACACTCCGCCGAGCGCGGCCGCGATGACGGCGCGCTTCAATCGTTGCTGGATCATGGAAAGCTCGCTTTTTTTCTTTATTGCATGTACTGCTCGTTGCCGATCAGACCGATCTTGGTCGCGCCTACCCGCTGCGCGGACGCGAGCACGGAGGCCACGTCCTTGTACGGCACCAGCTTGTTCGGCCGCAGATGGATCTCGGCCTGCACCGGCTCGGCCGCGACCTGCGTCAGCTTCGCTTCCAGCGCGGCGCGGTCCGGCACCAGGGTGCCGTTCCAGGTGGTCGTGCCGTCGAAGTCGATATCGATCTGCACGATCTCCGGCTGCACCGCCGGCGGCGGCGGATTGCCGACCGGCAGGTTCATCTTGACCGAGTGCATCTGGATCGGGATCGTGATGATCAGCATGATCAGCAGCACCAGCATCACGTCGACGAGCGGCGTGGTGTTGATGTCGACCATCACATCCGGTTCGCCACCCCCGCCACCCGAAGATACGTTCATGCCCATCGTCGACTCCTAGCCGCCGCGCGCCGGCGGCTCAGTAATGAATGAAACCTTGGCGATCCCTGCGCGCTCGCACGCGGTGATCACGCGGCCGATGAATTCATAGCGCGTGTTCTGATCGCCGCGCACGTGCACGTCCGGCTGTGGCATCTGGACCGATACGGCCTTCAGCTTCGTCAGGAGCGTCGGCGCATCCACGAGCGCGTCGTTCCAGAAGAAATCGCCATCGCGGTTGACCGCGATTTCCACGCTCTTCGGCGTCGTCTGCAGCGGCTGCACCGCTTCCTTCGGCAGCTGGAGCGGGATCGTGTGCGTGACGACCGGGATCGTGATCAGGAAGATGATCAGCAACACCAGCATCACGTCCACGAGCGGCGTGGTGTTGATGGCGGAGATAACCTCGTCGTTATCTTCTTGCCCAACGCTCATGGCCATGGCGAACCTCGCTTACTGAACCAGCGACGCGGCGGATTGCGACTTGCGCACACCGCGCTTGCCGCCCGCCAGCAGAACCGTATGCAGTTGCGCGCCGAAGTTGCGCACGCGCTCCATCACGGACTTGTTGCGGCGGACGAGGAAGTTGTAGCCGAGCACCGCCGGCACCGCGACCGCGAGACCGATTGCCGTCATGATCAGCGCTTCACCCACCGGGCCCGCGACCTTGTCGATCGACGCCTGGCCCGCGATACCGATTGCGGTCAGCGCGTGATAGATCCCCCACACCGTACCGAACAGGCCGACGAACGGCGCCGTCGAGCCGACCGTGCCGAGGAACGCGAGGCCGTCCTGCAGGCGGTTCGAGACGTTGGTGATGGCGCGCTCGACCGACACGTCGATCCAGGTATTGCGGTCGACGGCTTCGAGCAGCGCTTCGTCGTGGTGCTCGCCGGCTTCGATCGCGGTTTCGGCGAGGAAGCGGAACGGCGATGCCTCGTCGAGCAGCTTCGCGCCTTCGGCGAGCGACGGCGCGGTCCACAGCTGCTCGTCGGCGACCTTGGCGCGGCGGTTGGCGCGCAGCTGCTCGAC
>NZ_JAAGNW010000056.1:26917-35492 GCF_010645215.1 Burkholderia multivorans
CGACATGATCACGAGCAGGATCAGCACGAAGCGGGCCACGAAGTCGCCGTTCTTCCAGAGCGCGCCGAGACCGTAGGGGTTCTCGACGGATTCGCTCGTGGCGGGCGGCGGCGGCGGCGCCGGCTCGTTGGCGGCGGGCGCAGGAGCCTGCGCCGTTGCGGGCGCCGTCGCGGGCGCCGAGGCGGCCGCGGTTGCATCGCTTGCCTGGGCGTAGGCCAGCTGCGGCGCAACAAGCGCGTCAACCGCGGTTACGGAGATCAACATGCTTGCCGCCAGCGCGGCCAGGGAACGCTTCTTCATACCCACTCCAGAACTTTCGTTGAACTTACGAAATTGACTCGATCATCCTTCTGCTGTCACCGCCCTCCCGGACGATCAGTTCAGGTTGAAGGAGAACGGAACCTGTACGCGCACCGACTGCCCTTGCGCCACACACTTGAATCGCTTGACCGTGTTGTACGCGGCACGATCGAGGACCGGATCGGCCGACTGCGCGACACGCTCATTCGTGATGTTGCCTTCCGCATCGACGACGAACTCGATCATGACGTCGCCCGTGATGTTGTTCTCCTGCGCTTCCTTCGGGTACTGCATCGAAGCGCGGATCGAATCCGAATTCGGGCACACCACGCCGACTTCATGGCTCACCGGCTTGGCGGCCGGCGCGGCGGCGACGGGCGGCGCGACGGCGGGCGCGGACTGCACGGGCGCGGACTGGTGCGTGATGGTGGCCTGCGGCGGCGCCTGGACCGGCACCTCGGGCGGCGGCACGAACGGCGGCGGCGGCGGCGCGAACTTGGGCGGCGGCAGCTTGACGACCGGCATCGGGGGCGGCGGCGGCGGCTTCACCGGCCCGATGATGCGGGTCTCGATCGGATGCTGGATGACCTGCACGACCTTGGTGGCCAGGCCGTTGAGCAGCGCGTAGATCAGGACGATGTGCAGGACCAGCACGATCGCGCAGCCGCCGAACCGGCGGACGGGATTCTGTTGCTTCTTGCCGAATTCGCGCGGGCGGCCCAATCTCGCCAGCCCGCCGTTGTTAGCGGCCAAACCTTCCTCGACTTTCATACCCACCTTCAATCCCCCAAGCGTGAATCGCCCAGATTCGCGGCCACGACATCCGGTTCAGCCCTAACGACTCTTATTTACGGGAAAACCCGAATTACGGGAAAACCCCGATTTATTCGCCTAATTCGATATCCCGCTTTCATTAAGCGAATCAAGAGCCGACACAAAAACGATGAATACGGCACCCCTAATTCATTTGAGGCAGTTCGGGCGGCGCATTGGCTGCTCCAACTGCATCGAGCGAAAGCAATTTGTCAGGATCGTACGGATGTGTACGAGGGACAAGTTGGTCGCCTTCCCGCTGAGCCGCGATGATGCGGCGCTTCTTGGAGGCAGAAGATAGCAAGGAAAAAAATTGGGCGTCAAACTTTATTTGATACACCCACACAAAATTTGGAGTACTTGTTCAAAATCGCTCAGTAAGCGAATTGAAGGATTTTGTATTGATGGGAGTAAATGAATTGTAAGAATCAGGGACATTACCAAGGGCGCGAACGACGCACTGAAATTGTGCAATGCAATGCGCTTTACGTGCGTAGCGATTATCTCGGATTTATTTTTAAATTAACCGGACTTTCGCGCGGCACGATTGTATTCGATATTCGGAGCATGGCAATAAGCAATATCGATGCAATACCATTGTTCAGCATTCCTCTGATCATCTCGAACCAATGATGCGGATTGTCTCCGGGTGGCTGCCGGGCTGTCGGGCGGACGTAAAACCCGTGCATGGCGATTGGCGGCATGCCGAGGATCCGACCCGCCGCGACGGACACATTCGCCACCTGACAAACATGCTCGATCCTCCCTGGCCGACCCCGAAAATTTGCACGATCGACGCCATGTTCGCACCCCGATTTTTACACTTTGTTACGCCAAAAACGCCTGAATTCGTGAGACATGCGTCTCAATTGTCGACACGAACCCGGCGGGAAGATGGGTTCGTGGATGGATAGGCACCGCGTGCGTGGCACGCCGTCCTTGGATCGCCTCGTCTGCTGCGGCGTCCGATTGCATGGCGATGCGGCACGCGCGCCGGTAGACCGCCCCCGCTACTCACACGCATGCCATGCCGGCGATCTCAATCTGCCTCCGCCGCCGCCAAATAATATGGATTCCAGATCAAATTTCCGATCCATTCTTCAGCCCGTGCACGTATGGGCACCCCTATATGGCTCAAACGCCTGTCGCAGGCACATCCGCCTGCATTTTCCGCGCGCTCGACCTTGAGTAGGTTAGCGAACGGAACGCACCGTCCTGGTGCGCTACCGTGCGATTTTCTCCAGATTCGTCGCGTGGTTCCGGGCCCAGACCGCGCCGCGCGCGACCCGCCCGTCCGTCCACGGCCCCCTCCCATGCCGAATGCCGCCCCGTCCCATCGCCTGGCCCACCTCGACGCCATGCGCGCGATCGCCGTGCTGCTCGTGATCTGGACGCACTACGCGGAACTGTTCGCCCGCATCGCCGGCCCCCAGCTGTACCTCGACACGCTGCAGCGCTCGATCGATTTCGGCCGGGTCGGCGTTGTGCTGTTCTTCGGAATCAGCGGCATGCTGATCCCGACCAGCCTGCGCGGCGCGCCGGGGGACGGCACGCGACGCTTCGTGATCCGCCGCTTCTTCCGGCTCTACCCCGCGTACTGGCTGTCGCTGCCGCTCGGCTATCTCGTGTACTGGGTGCTGTTCGGCAACCGGATGGATGCGGCCGGCCTGTTCGCCAACCTCACGATGATCCCGACCGCGTTCGGCTTCGAGCCGGTGATGGGGCATTACTGGACGCTCGAAACCGAGCTGTACTTCTATGTGCTGTGCCTCGTGCTGTTCCGGCTCGGCGGACTGCACCGGATGCGCGTCCTGTGCGCCACCTGCGCCGGCCTGTGCGTCCTGTTCGTCGCGACGGGCGCGCTGCACGTGATTCCGGCAAGCGCGCTCGGGCAATACAAGGGCATGCTGTTCCACCTCGCGATCATGTTCTGGGGCGCCTGCTTCCGGCAGGCTTATGACGCGTCGTCGGGCGACGCCGCATCGGGCGCCACGCTGTCGGTCGGTATCGGGCATCTGTTGCGGCCCATCACGTATCGCGCCGCGGTTGTCCTGCTGACCGCGCTGCTCGTCCTCGTCGCGCTGTCGATGGCGGTCGTGAACTGGCGGCACGGCGATCTCGCTCACGTGTCCACGTCGCTCGGCTATGTCGCGGGGCTGGCCCTGTTCATCGCGTTCGCCACCGTGCTGAAGCTGCGCTCGCGCTTCCTCGCCTGGCTCGGCGAGATCAGCTATTCGGTATACCTGCTGCACGGCATCCCGCTCTATCTGGTGTTCTGGGCCGCCCAGCGCTGGCACCTGACCGGCGGACCGCTCGCGCTCTACATGGCGACGGCGCTCGTACCGGCGATCCTGCTGTCGTGGCTCAGCTACCGCTGGTGCGAAGCGCCGGCGGTGCGCATTGCCCATGCGCTCACGCCGACGCGGCGCGACCCGACGGACGCCGGCGAGGCGGCCCGCTCGATGCGCGCCGCGCCGCCGTCGCACTGAGCGCGTTTGGCGCGACGAACAAAGCAAGGCCCGGCGCAGGCCGCAGCGCCCGGGACGCAGCCCCGCTCCTCGGCCCGTCAGCCACGCCGCGAGAACTCGCCGTTTCAGAAATTTATGCGCATAAAATCTGTGGCGGACTCATGATCCGCCCCTTGTATAATCCGCGCGCCGTCTGCTGACACCCTCAACCTGCTTCACGGAACTCGACATGGCCATCATCGGCGTCATGGGCTCGGGCACGACCGAATGGCCCGAACTGGCCGCGCCGCTCGGCGCGTGGATTGCGCAGCAGGGTCATGATCTGCTGACGGGCGCGGGACGCGGGGTGATGCTGTGCTGCGCGCGCGCATTCGCGTCGACGCCGGGGCGCACCGGACGCTCGATCGGCGTCGTGCCGACCGAGCCCGATCCCGTGAAAGGCTTCGCGCCATGCGCGGGCTATCCGAATCCGTACAGCGACCTGCCGATCCTCACGCCGCTGCCTCGCAAGGAGGCGGACGCGCCCGACACCGCGCTGAACCGCAACTACGTGAACATCCTGACGAGCGACATCGTGATCGCGCTGCCGGGCAGCCGCGGCACGCTCGACGAGATCCGGCTCGCGGTGCGCTTCGGGAAGCCGTTGATGTGTGTGGGCCCTCACACTGCGTTTGCCGCGGTGCCGGCGGGAACGGTGATCAGTACGCAGCTGGATGAGGTGTATCGCTTCGTCCTGGCTCACACACGAACCCGGTCGACGCTGGACGCAAGCTGATATCCGAATGTCAGTGAACACTCACATATACCATTCGATCGCACCGGGATAACGACGTGGTGCGCGCCTCCTGTGCCATTCCTGCCGTATCGAGCCGGCACCTGGCAGGGCAAACGGAGTGACCACTCACAACCAGAAGGTGTAAGACAGCCCGTCCTGCTTCTTCATAAAAAACCCGCCAAAGGCGGGCTTGTCGGCAGGCAAACCGGCGGACCGGCGCACCCGCTCTCATCGCGCCATCGCGAGCCTCGCGCCGAGCCCGATCAACAAGGTCCCCATCACCGCCTCGATCGGCTTGCGCAAGCGCGCATACCCACGCTGCACGCGCGCGGTCGAGAAGATCACGGCCATTGCGCTGAACCAGCCGACCGACACCGTCGCCACGAGCGCCACCGTCGCGCCGTGCACCCAGCCCGGCGCGTGCGCGGGCAGCAGGGTCACGAAGAGGCTGCCGAAAAACGCCACGGCCTTCGGGTTGGTGAGCCCGACGAGCACCCCGCGCCGATACGCATGCAAGCCGCCGCGCACCGGCGCCGCGCCCGTGTCGAGCCGCGCCGACGGTTTGCGCAGCCCCATGAGCGTCTTGATGCCGAGATAGACGAGGTAAGCCGCGCCCGCGATCCGGATCACGCCATACAGCCAGGCGAGTTCCGTCAGGATCAGCCCGAGCCCGAACACCGCGAGGGTCGCCCACAGCGCATGCGAAGTCGCGATCCCGAGCGCCGCGTGCACGCCGGGGCGGCGTCCCGCGAGCGCGTGCGAGGTCACCGCGATCATGTCGGGACCGGGGCTGGCGCACGCCAGCAGCATGACGCCGGCAACAGCGGCGAGTTGCGGAACATAGCTCATCGAGACACCTTCGAATCAACAGGAAAGAGGATCAAGCGGAACCTGGCATCTTAATCCGAATGCCTCGCGCCCTGCCCGCCCCTCCTCCCTGCCCCGGCATTCGACGAAGCCGCCACGCTGCAATGTCCACGTTCGCGACGCGTCGGCTGGCCAGCTATCCGGCTGCACGTCCTTTGCAGGGCATGACCGTTCAACCTCGTGCGCAGTCCGGTCCGCCGGGCGCCCTGCCATTTCTGGCAGTTACCTTTATATCAAATTGTGGATAGCTTATGACCCACAGTAAAAAGCGATTCTCGGCACTCTCCCGACAAGACACGAGCATCGCACCACTCGGTTTTCATCGTTTCGAATAACTCAACAAAGGCCCACTTGGAACCCATCGAGAGATGGAAGGATGGCGCCGGGAAAACATCGATTGATCCGGCTCGGCGATCGCCTCTGGCCGAACGGTGCTGTTGCATGATTCGGCCGGGTGAGCGCGGTATCGGCGCCCAGGCCTTCCAACGCTGTTGCCGGCGCGTCAGCCAACAAGTTGATACGGATAGCTTGGGTAAGCGCGGATCACAACGGCGCGCTCGAAACAGGAGCGCGGGGAGGGAATACGACGGGAGCCTCGATTCACCGGCTCATCGAAGGAACGCAGCCGGCTTTGCGCTCCTTGATCATGGATGACATGAACGGCAAGCCGGTAAGGCGACGCCCTGAAGAATCAGCGACCTCGCGAAGCTGACTCGATCATCAGGACTCCATGACGATTCGCATCGTCATGCGAAAAATTCTCCTCAGCGTGACGCCGATGGATTCATGCAAGTCAACCATCCGTCAGGATCGACGCGGCAAAAGACGGGCGTGACGATCGATAGCGACCCTCCGGGGCCTTGATGAAATCGTCTCCCGGCATCAATCCGATCTTTCGTGAACACTCAAGGGACTCTGATGACAATCAATCAACCGGAAACGAGCGTAAGCGTACTAGCGGGCAATTCGCGGGTCTTTATCGACAATGAAGGCGCGATCGTCGTCGAGCCGCAGTTGAAGGCATTTGATGCAGCGCTGCTGTTCGCCAGTCGCAGCCGGGATCGGCATGGACGGTTGCCGAGGATATCCGTGGCGTTCGATCATCGCGGGATATTCCGCCTCCAGTTTCTTGCGGAGAAGCTGTCCAATTCCCAGAAGCGCAACCCGCGCCTGAGCCATCTGCACCCGTCGATCATGCAGGTCTTCCTGCCTCTGGCCGAGAAGCACCGGATTCCGCTCAGCGAAATACATGCGATCCACGAAGATTCCGCGCGACAGCACATCGTTCACATCCTGGCCGCCGGCGACATCCCGGAAGCCGTATCACGGCGGATGGTGTCGCGCTCCCTGGCCGACAGCAAACCGGCGACGTTCGGCGCGGCCAGCGACGAGCCCACGCAGAAGCTGACGTGCGCGGCGATTACGAAAGAATATTTCGAGAAGGCGGCGGGAGACAACACAGGCCGGGATGCCATTCTCGAGGTGTACTTCGAGGACAGCGCATGGTCGCGAGGTCTCGCCTACGTACGCGGCCTGCAACTCAGCCACATGCTCGGCGTCTCGACGGCGATCCGGCTCAACATGGTGAATCCGGCCGGCGAAGTGAGCCGGGGCGACCTGGTCAAGGTCGACGCGCTGACGCGCGCGGACGAACAGGAAACGCATTCCGCTCTTCAAGGATGACCATCATGCAAGACATGGCGCAACCGATATACATGGACAACAACGCGACCACCGCGTTGGATCCGGACGTGCTCGATTACATGATGCCCTATCTGACCAGCGCTTACGGGAACGCGGCCAGCAACAGCCATGAGTTTGGCTGGAAAGCCATGGCGGCCGTCGACGATGCGCGGAAAACGATCGCCGCCTCGATCAACGCGGCCAGCCAATCGGATGTCATTTTCACATCCGGCGCCACCGAATCGATCAATCTCGCCATCGGGGGCCTCAAGAGCGGCGACGGGAAAGGACATGTCATTACGTCCATGATCGAGCACAAGGCGGTACTCGATTCCTGCGGCAAGCTCCAGTCGGCGGGCATCGAGGTGACCTGTCTCGCCCCGCAGGGCAACGGCATCGTATCCCCCGACGCGATCGCGCGCGCCATCAGGGACGACACCTATCTCGTCTCGATCATGGCCGCCAACAACGAGATCGGCTCCCTGCAGAAAATCGCCGAAATCGGCGCGATTTGCCGGGCGCGCGGCATCCCCTTTCATACGGACGCCACGCAGGCCCTCGGCAAAGTGGAGATCGACGTCCAGCGGATGAACATCAGCCTCGCCTCGTTTTCCGGGCACAAGCTATATGGGCCGAAGGGCGTGGGCGCGCTTTACGTCAATTCGCTCGACCCTCACATCAGGCTCGATCCGCTCATCGTCGGCGGCGGGCACGAGCGCGGCCTGCGCTCGGGAACCCTCAACGTACCGGGCATCGCAGGCTTCGGACGCGCCGTCGAACTGTCCTGCCGGAACCTGGCCGCCGAGGCGACGCGGCTACGTCAGCTACGGGACCTGCTGCGCTCGTCCATCGTCGAGAACATCGCCGCGGATTCGCTTTTGCTGGAGCTGTCCGACGAAGTCGCGCTGTCATCGGGCTCGGCATGCACGTCGGCCAATGCGACACCCTCGCATGTCCTCAAGGCGATCGGTGTCGGCGCTGCGCTGGCTCAGGCGAGCGTGCGCTTCGGCCTGGGGCGGTTCAACACCGAGGAAGAAGTCCGTTACGTCTGCCGCCGGTTGGGCGAAGCCGTGAACAAGCTGAGATCGATGGTGCCGAAATAATTCCATGCCCGTCTCCCGACGGAACGGACGGACGGCCGGACCCGGCGGCATACGGGCGATCGAGACGAGATCGCCCGACGGCCCCCTCGTACCCCAAGTACAACCTACTCATGCGAACGACATCGGCCCCCTTCCTGCTCTTCGGAACCATGCTCACGGCCGCCGGTTACGGGGCGACCTTCCTGATTTCCGCCTATTTCCGCGCGCGAGGCGGCAGCGACATCGATACGGGTGCGACCTTGGGCGTGGCGCTGACCGGCACGTTGATCGGCGTGCCGCTGGTCGGATGGTTTGCCGGACGATACGAAGCATCGCGCCTTGCAGCGCTCGCGGCGCTGGCGATGTCGTGCGGCTATTTTATTTTCGGCGGCCTCGCCGGCGAACTCGCCGACATGACGCGCGCGGCCGCGTTCCTGATCGGCCTGGGTTGGGGCATGTTCTACATCAGCGGGCCGATGGCCTTGTCGGAGCGCGTCACGGATACCGATCGAGGTCTGTGGTTTACCCGCTTCAGCGCGTTTCAAATGGCCGGAATCTGCGGCAGCCCCGTGCTTCTCACGGCGGCG
>NZ_JAAGNW010000057.1:0-3965 GCF_010645215.1 Burkholderia multivorans
GGTGCTTGCGATGGCTGTCGACGAGGCTGCCGAGCGTTTCCTTCACGAAGCCGTCGAGCAGCGAGGGATCGGGAATCGCGGCGAGCAGCTTCAGCACGCCCAGCTCGCTGTAGTCGCACAGGCCCTTGCCCGCGCGCATGCTCTCGGCCACGCCGAGCGCCTGGCGCGCCTCGCTGAGCGCGCGCCCGTAGTGATGCGCGGCGGACACGGTCGCCGACACGCCGATGAACAGCGTCAGCGCGCCGAGCTGTTCGCGCAGCGCGTGGTGCAGCGCGGCCAGCTGCTGCTTGCCCTTGCGGAACTGCGCATCGTCGCAGGGCATCAGCAGCACGAACAGCTCGCCCTGGATCACGGGCGGCAGCGCGTCCTCCTGCTCGCGGCTCCAGGCATCGAGGTGCCGCTGCACCGCCTGCCGCGCATCCTGCAACATGGCCTCCGCGGCCTCCGGCTGGTGGCCGTCGAACAGCGCGGGCACGCCGGACAGGCGCAGCGCGACCACGCGGCGCGGCGTGTCGAGCCGCAGCTGCAGATTGCGGGCGCGATGGCTCGCGATCTCCAGGCTCGGGTAGTCGCCCGTGAGCAACTGGTTCAGGATGTCGCGCTGCGAGCGCAGCGTGTTCTCGTGCCGCACGAGCGCCGTGCCGATCAGCTGCGTGACGATCACCATCTTCAGCAGATACGGCTGCTCGATGAGCGGCATGTCGAGCGACTGCGCGAGTTCGATCACCGAATCGGGAATGCGGCGGATGAACGCCTCGCCCGTCAGGATCACGATGCCCGCGATCCGGCTTTGCGCGCCTTCGCGAATCAGCTGCAACAGGTTCTGCTCGTCGCGCGGATGATTGATGCCCGTGACGAACACCAGTTCGCCGCCCATCCCCCAATCGGCGATGCCTTCGTTCTCCGCCACGTAATACCAGCGCGCCGCGCGCTGCACGCCGCGTTCGCCCGCGCGCAGCCGCAGTTCGCCGAGCCCCGGCAACTGGAGGATTTCACTGACTGTCAGACTCATCGGCTTACTCCTCCCGTGCCTGCGTCGGGCCCGCCGGCCGGCGCGCGAACTGCACGAGCACGACATAGCTGAGCGCCGATGCGGCGATCCCGACGATCGGCGCGATCCACGGCGACGCATAGGCGAGCGCCGCGCCGATCGCGTACGCGCCGAGCCCCGCGACATTGAAGCGCGGCAGTTGCGCCGACGCGAGCGTCGGATAGCGGCCGCGATGGCGATACCAGTAGTCGGCCATGATCACGCCGCCCACCGGCGGGATGATCGAGCCGAGCAGGATCAGGAACGGGATCAGCATCTCGTACATGCCGCCGATCGCGAGCACGATGCCGATCGCCGCGCCGACGAGCGTGAGCGTGCGGCGGCGTTCGGTGCGCAGCAGATGGCACGCGGCCGCCGACACGTTGTAGATCGTCGGGCCCTGGATCGTCCACAGATTCAGGCACAGCATCACGACCGCCGCGATCGACAGCCCCTGCAGCAGCATCACCTCGACGATGTCGGGCTGCTGATAGACGATCGCGCAATAGGCGCCCGCGACGATCATCAGGCCGTTGCCGACGAAAAAGCCGATCAGGCTCGCGAGCACCGCGGTGCGCCCGTTCGGCGCGAGGCGCGCGCGGTGAAGTCGTCGGCGGAATTCATCGAAGGGCGCGAGCGGCTGATCGAGCGCCTGCATCGGCGCGAACCGATGGAGGCGGCGGCATGAACGGACGGGATTCGGTGGTGGAGCGCCCGCTGTTCGCGGAAGACGGGCAGGACGCGCAGCGTCGGGCGGGTGCGCCGCGCGGGCGGCAACGGCGCTATCGGGTGCCGGGCGAGGGCGCGACGGCCGGGCTCAGCGTCGCGTCGGTGGCGGGGCTGGCCGTGCTGTGGTGGGCCGCGACGCATTGGCAATGGCTGCCGCCGCTGTTTCTGCCGCCGCCGGATGCGGTGTGGCGCGCGTTCGTCGATGCGTGGCATGGGCGGATCCAGGGCGGCCTGCCGCTCGCGCAGCACCTGGGCTGGAGCGCGCTGCGCGTGTTCGGCGCGTTCGCGCTGGCGGTGGTGGTCGGCGTGCCGACCGGGATCCTGATGGGCGTGAGCCGCATCGCACGCGGGCTGCTCGATCCGCCGCTCGAGTTCTATCGGCCCTTGCCGCCGCTCGCGTATTTGCCGCTCGTGGTGATCTGGTTCGGTATCGACGAGACCGCGAAGCTGGTCGTGATCTTCCTCGCCTGCTTCGCGCCGATCGCGATGGCCGCGCGCGCCGGCGTGAAGAGCGCGACGCTCGAACAGATCAATGCCGCGTATTCGCTGGGCGGCAGCTTCGCGCAGGTGGTCCGCCACGTGGTGCTGCCCGCCGCGCTGCCGGAAATCCTCACCGGCCTGCGGATCGCGATCGGCTTCGGCTGGACCACGCTGGTCGCCGCGGAAATGGTCGCGGCCACCGCCGGGCTCGGACAGATGGTGCTCAATGCATCGAGCTTCCTGCGCACCGACGTCGTCGTGATGGGGATCATCATCATCGGCGGGATCGCATGGGCGTTCGACCTGCTGATGCGGGCGATCGAGCGCCGGCTCGTGCCGTGGAAGGGGCGGGGGTGAAGGCCTCGCAGTTCGGCGATTGCTGATGACGTGGTCGGGGGATGGCCACTGGTATGGGAGCGCCTATGCCGTGGACGTGATAACAGCCGCGCCGCGTTCAAATACGCGCTGCTCGCCGAAGCCCATCGTTCTTTTCGGCCATCCTGTCGCAACTCATCCAGAACCGGTTCAAGGTCGCACATCAATATGCGATTTGCGCGATCCCGACTGCCAGGATTGGCATCCGAGCGGTCACGGCATGATGAGGCTCATGACCGGACGTCGTCTCCGGCGGAAATGGCTGGTGTTTACCCAGTGCCGCTGAATCGGAAGTGTGTACCAGTCAGTCTATTACGCCGGCAACCAGACGATCGTTTTTTTAATGCAGAATGGTGCTCTTCCATCTATCGTCGAAATATATCAATTGCCCGGGAGTGAGAAATAAGCGATGACTTGTATTTCGGTATATTTGCCTTCCCGGCGGCGCTGGTGCGAAAGTGTGCATAGTTCGTCACGCTCGTCAGCATTACAGGTCTCAGGTAGGATAAATGGAGTGAGCAATGAATCGGTGGTGCGGCGATATCCAGAGTCGTCGAGAGAAAAAATCGTCGATCGGAAGTTGCTCGCCAAATATGAGTCGACCTCGGTGAGTGAGTTTTTTAGAGGCTTTGATGTTGACCTTATCGGCTATTTGGTTGCGAGAAAAATAATTGGGCGGCCGATAGTCGGTAGAGAATTGCAAGATTCGTTGCGTCAAGCTACCAATACCGTTAATTCGGCTCGTGAGAATTTTAAATATGGCTCCGGTAATGCCGGTGCCGATAAGGCCAGATTGCTGGAGGCGAATCTCCGAATAGCTTTTCATCGTAAATTTTCAGATATAAACAACAGAAGCGAGACATTTCGTGTCGCTGCCGCAGTGAAAATGGGGGCAGGTAACTGTCAGGAGAAAGCTATGCTATGTGCCGCGTTGCATGGCGTTAAGCTTGGTGAAAATGATGATTTGAGAGTGGTGGAAAATAAAGATCACATGTGGTCGGAAGTGAATTTGGAAAATAATGAGCGGATGGTTATGGATCCATGGACTTCTGGCCCAGCGGTGATGGCGTGTGATAGTGCGTATGGTGCCAGTAAAAGCGATAGGAGAGTGTATCTTTCTTTTTCGAAGAATGAAGGGGAAAAATTTCTTAATCATGTCAGAAGAGATCTGCATGAGATTAAAAAATACAAATTTCTGGATGGTGAGTGGGATGAATATCGTTCTCGCGCTAAAAATCAACATAGAGACATTCTCCTCTATCCGCGGAAATCCGTTCTAAGCGAGGAGTTCAAGAGCAAAGTGAGGCGGCATTGGCGCGAGGGGATCGCTATTGACATCGCGCAGACTATG
>NZ_JAAGNW010000057.1:3975-19114 GCF_010645215.1 Burkholderia multivorans
GACTATGGTGTCCGATCCCGAGCAAGCGAGGGCGATAAGTGAAAGCGTGCGCAGGATGTGCAATATAGAGTAACTGGCTGGGAGTCGACATCGACTCCGAGGCTACCGTCACAGGGTACGCGCGCATCGATAAAAAGCAGGGTGGCGGCGGGAGCGGTCGGGGCACGTGGCGCGTCGCGACGGGCGGTTTGCTGGGGCGGGGGCGTGAGTGATCAGTCGCCGAGGCGTGCCACACGCGTCGTGGAGCGGTTGTGCTTGCTTGGCGCGCCGACGTGGTCGAGCACCCTTTGCGCGCAATTGATCTCCGCGATGTACCGACGCCCATTGATCCGATGGGGAGCGTTCCATTGCGTGAAATCCCTGGAATAGGGTGTGCGCTCGATGAGCGTCGGCTCGGGACGGTTGAACTCGCGATCGACATAGGTCGATACGCCATGCCGGACCTCGTTGAGCGGCATGTCGGGGCAAGACCCGTTTCCGCTGTTATCGCTTTGGATGTAGATGAAAAGTGCGATGACGATCGCCGCCAACAGGGCGCAATCGCACCGCCAAGCATGACGGCCCGAAGCCATGTTTGGCGGTGACGCATGACATGCCCCCGGCCGCTAGGCCGCCGTCCCGCGCCGATAGAACCCCAGGGCGACAGCTAGCCCGGCCAGCATGCCGGCGCAGCCGCGGTTGATCCATTTCAGCGCGCGCCCGGACATGACCTTCATCATGTGATAGCCGCTCAGCGCATAGACGCTCATCAACAGGATGTCGATCGCGGCGGTCACGATCGCGAGGGTCGCGTACTGGAGCGCGACGTCCGACCGGCTCTGGATGAATTGCGGCAAGAAGGCCGAAAAGAACAGCAGGCCCTTCGGATTCGACAAGGCCACGAACAGCGCGCGCTTGAATGCGGCGCGGCCGTTGCGCGCGGTGGTCGTCTCCATGGGAATGGGCCGGGGCAGGTTCGCGGGCGCGCGCCACAGCGCCCACGCCAGATACAGCAGATACGCGGCGCCCACCCACTTCAACGCGACGAACAGGTGTTCCGACGCCTGCATGAGCGCGCCGAGCCCGCAGCCGACGGCACCGATCAGGATCAGATCCGAGAGCGCGGCGCCCGCGATGCCGCACGCCGCGATGCGCATGCCGTGCGTGGCGCCGTTGTTCAGCGCCAGCAGCATCGTGGGGCCCGGCGTGACGGTGACGGCGGATACCGTGAGGACATACAGCAGCAGCGTCGTCGAACTCATGTCGCGATACCTGGAGAGAGGGGGAGCTTGCGAGTGTAATCCCGCTCCGCCGGGTTTTGCATCAATGCCCCATCGCCACCCCTTCGCGGCGCGGATCCGCACCGCCGAACCACACCGATTGCCCCTCGACGTTGATGCGCTGGATCCCCTGCACGCCGGACGTGAGATCCACGAGCGCGACCTCGTGCCCGCGCGCCTTGAGCCCGTCGACGAGCGCGTCGGACACGCGCCCCTTCTCCAGCTCGGTCGGCCCGTTGCGCGAACCGAAGTTGGGCAGTGCGACGGCCTGCTGCATCGTCATGCCCCAGTCCATGGTTCCGATCAGCGTCTTCGCGACGTAGTTGATGATCGACGAGCCGCCCGGAGAACCGACCACCATCATCACGCGCCGCGTGCCTTTCTCGAACACGATCTCGGGCGCCATCGACGAGCGCGGCGGCCTGCCCGCCTGCACCCGGTTCGCGACCGGCCGCCCGTTCTCCTCCGAGACGAACGAGAAATCGGTCAGCTGGTTGTTGAGCAGGAAGCCGCGCACCATCAGGCGCGAGCCGAACTGATCCTCGATGCTGGTCGTCATCGACACCGCGCCGCCGTACCGGTCGACCACCGAGACTTGCGAGGTCGACGGCAGCTCCGGGCTGCGATCGTCGGCGCGCGCGAGCGTCGCGCCGTCGGGCGTCCCGGCCTGGGCGCGCCCCATGCTGACGTCGCCGACGAGCCGCGCGCGCTGCGCGAGATAGCGCGGGTCCGTCAGCGATTTCGCATCGCCGCCCGGCAGCGGCGCGAAATCGGGATCCGCCACGTAGCGTGCGCGGTCGGCGTAGGCGAGCCGCCCGGCTTCGCTGAACAGATGCGCCGCGAACGGCGTGGGCTCGTAGCCGAACGCATTGCGCACCGGCTTTTGCGTGCCGATCTGCTGCCAGTCCGGCATGGCCGCGAGGATCCCCAGCATCTGCGCGACGGCGAGGCCGCCCGACGACGGCGGCGGCATCCCGCACACGGTCCACTTGCGGTAGTCGGTGCACAGCGGCGCGCGCACCTTCGCGCGGTAGCGGGCGAGATCCTGAACGCTGAGGAGGCCCGGATTGGTCGGATGCCGGCGCACCTTGGCGACGATGTCGCGCGCGATCGGTCCGCTGTAGAACGCATTCACACCATGCTCGGCCACCTGCGTCAGCACCGCCGCAAGCTGCGGATTCCTGAGTATCGCGCCGGCCTGCTTCGGCGTGCCGTCGCGGTTGTAGAAGTAGGCGCGCGCGGCCGGGTCGTTCATCAGGTAGCGCTCGTTCGCGAGCAGCGACGCGAGCCGCGGGCTGATCGCGAACCCCTGTTCTGCGAGCCGGATCGCCGGCTGGAACAGCGCGCGCCACGGCAGCCTGCCGTGCGCGCGCTGCGCGAGTTCGAGCATGCGCAGCACGCCCGGCGCACCCACCGAGCGGCCGCCCACCACGCCCTGATAGAACGGCAGCGGCTTGCCGTCCGGGCCGAGGAACAGGCGATCGGTCGCGGCGGCCGGCGCGGTCTCGCGGCCGTCGTAGGCCTGCATGCCCTGCGCATTCGCGTACAGCAGGAACGCGCCGCCGCCGATGCCCGACGATTGCGGCTCGACGAGCGTCAGCACCAGTTGCGCCGCGATCACCGCGTCGACCGCGCTGCCGCCCGCCTTCAGCATCTGGTTGCCGGCCTGCGCCGCGAGCGGATTGGCGGCCGCGATCATGTCGCGCTGCGACGTCCAGCCCGGCTTGTCGGTCCAGCCCGAGGCGGCTTCCGGCGGCGCGGGCAGCGCGCCGCCGTCGCTCGATGCGGGCGCGGGGGCAGCGGCCGCGGCGGGCGGCGCGTGCGGCGCCGACGCGTCGGGCGCGCTCGAGCAGGCCGCCATGCCGGCGAGCAATACCGCGAGCGCGGCGCGCATCCATGCGCCGCGCTCGCGCGGGTGATTCGGGTCCGTCATCGACACCTCGCTAAGGGTTCGGGCCGCCGCGCCGGCGGGCGCGGCGGCGCGTTATTGTCACCGCTGCGCAAGCGGATTGTCATCCGACCATAAACCCTGACGCGCCTCGCGTCAGCCGTCGCCGCGCCCGCTGCGCCGCGCCTCGTCGAGCACGAAGTCGATGAAGGTCGACATCGCGCGCGTGTGATGCCGGTCCGGCATGTACAGCATGTACATGTGCGTGCCGAAGATGCTGAGCCGGTATGCGTCGAGCGCGGTCACCACCGCGCCGCGCCGCGCGTCGTCGTGCACCACGTAGTCCGGCACGAGGCCGACGCCGAGCCCCGCGAGGATCGCGTCGCGCAGGAACAGGAAGTTCTCCGAAATCACCGTGGGTTCGAGCAGCACCTCGTGGCG
This sequence comes from Burkholderia multivorans, assembly GCF_010645215.1. Lineage (GTDB taxonomy): Bacteria > Pseudomonadota > Gammaproteobacteria > Burkholderiales > Burkholderiaceae > Burkholderia > Burkholderia multivorans_A. The sequence goes on from NZ_JAAGNW010000057.1 coordinate 7,564, forward strand.
CTCGTCGCCGAGATACGCGGCGACGCGCAACTGCCGCCCCATCACCGCCGAGGTGATGAGCGGCGCGCCGCGCAGCGCGCCGAGGCTGCCCGGCATGCCGTGCGCGGCCGCATACGCCGCCGACGCGCACGCGACGTAGCGCACCGCGCCCATGTCGCGCGCGACCAGGTTCTGCGGCGGTTCGGACATCACGCGCACCGCGATGTCGACCTCGTCGCGCATCAGATCCTCGACACGGTTCTCGAACACCACGTCGAGCACGATGCCCGGATAGAGCCGCTTGAAGGTGATCAGCCACGCCGACATCACGAGCTGCCCGTAGCCGCTCGGCACCGACAGCCGGACCCGCCCCTGCAGGTCCTGGCCGAGCGTCGTCACGACTTCCTCGGCGGCCAGCAGCTCGCTCTGGATCCGCCGTCCGTGTTCGTACAGCCGCAGCCCGATCTCGGTCGGCGCGCTGCGCCGCGTGGTGCGCCGCACCAGCTGCAGGCCGATCGATTTCTCCAGTTGGTTGAGCCGGTAGCTGACGTTCGCGCGGCTGACCCGCAGCCGCTGCGCCGCCTTGCTGAGATTGCCCGCGTCGAGGATGTCGACGAGCAGCGTGAGCGCATTCAGATCCATTGCGACACCATTGTCAAAGCAGACTTGACGGATTGTAAAGGACTCGGGGAATTGTCAATTCGGATGGATCAATCGAGAATCGGGCTCACGACCCGCGCCGGCCGGCGCGATCCGACTTGGAGCCACGATGAACCAGGAGCAGGAGACCCCGATGAACCACGAACCGGTGACGCGCGAACGGCGCGACAAGGTGCTCGTCGTCACGCTCGACCATCCGCCCGTCAATGCGCTGTCCGCCGCGGTGCGGCGCGGCCTGCTCGACGCGCTGCAGGCGGCGGCCGTCGATCCGGCCGTCGCGGCCGTGCTGATCGTCGGCGCGGGGCGCAATTTCATCGCGGGCGCGGACATCCGCGAGTTCGGCCAGCCGCCGTTGCCGCCGCTGCTGCCCGAGGTCTGCCGGGCGATCGAGGACAGCGCGAAGCCGGTGGTGGTCGCGCTGCACGGCGCGGCGCTCGGCGGCGGTCTCGAGATCGCGCTTGCCGCGCACTACCGGCTCGCGGTGCCGGGTGCGAAGCTCGGCCTGCCCGAAGTGCTGCTCGGCCTGCTGCCGGGCGCGGGCGGCACGCAGCGCGCGCCGCGCCTGATCGGCGCGCAGGCGGCGCTCGACCTGATGCTGAGCGGCCGTCATGTCGGCGCGGAGGAAGCGCATCGGCTCGGGCTGGTCGATCGCGTCGCGCACAGCGACGACACGCTGGCCGAAGGGCTCGCCTATGCGCAGGAACTGCTCGCGGCGGGCGCGCCGGTGCGTCGCGCCGGCGATGCGCAGGCGCTTGCCGATCGCGCGGCCGCGCAGGCGGCGCTCGATGCGGCGCGTGAGGAGACGGCGCGCCGCACGCGCGGCCTGTTCTCGCCGCCGAAGATCGTCGACGCGGTCGAGGCCGCGCTCACGCTGCCGTTCGACGCCGGGCTGCGGCGCGAGCGCGAGCTGTTCGTCGCCTGTCTCGACAGTCCGCAGCGCGCGGGGCTCGTGCACGCGTTCTTTGCCGAGCGCGAGGCCGCGAAGGCGCCCGAGGCGCGCGGCGCGACGCCGCGCCCGATCGCGCGGGTCGGGATCGTCGGCGGCGGCACGATGGGCGCGGGCATCGCAGTCGCGGTACTCGACGCGGGGCTGCCCGTCACGCTGATCGAGCGTGACGCGGCTGCGCTCGAACGCGGTCGCGGGCACGTCGAGAAGGTCTATGCGGGGCTCGTCGCGAAGGGGCGGCTCACGCCCGCCGCGCAGGCCGAGCGGCTCGCGCGCCTGCACGGCAGCACGACCTACGACGCGCTCGCGCAGGCCGATCTCGTGATCGAGGCGGTGTTCGAGGACATGACGGTGAAGCAGGCCGTATTCGCGGAACTGTCGCGCGTGTGCAAGCCGGGCGCGGTACTCGCGACCAACACCTCGTATCTCGACATCGACGCGCTCGCGGCCGGCACGCCGCGCGCCGCCGACGTGATCGGCCTGCATTTCTTCTCGCCGGCCAACCTGATGAAGCTGCTCGAGGTGGTGGTGCCGGCGCAGGTCGATCCGGCGGTCGTGGCGAGCGCGTTCGCGTTCGCGGCGAAGCTGCGCAAGATCCCGGTGCGCGCCGGCGTCTGCGACGGCTTCATCGGCAATCGCGTGCTCGCGGTCTACCGGGCCGCGGCCGACTATCTGATGGAGGACGGCGCGTCGCCGTACCAGATCGACCGCGCGGTTCGTGAGTTCGGCTTCCCGATGGGGCCGTTCCAGGTGGTCGACCTCGCGGGCGGCGACATCGGCTGGGCGACCCGCAAGCGCCGCGCGGCAACGCGCGATCCGCGCGCCCGCTATGTCGCGATCTCCGACCGGCTGTGCGAGCGCGGCTGGTTCGGCCAGAAGACGGGCCGCGGCTACTACCTGTATCCGGACGGCGCGCGCACCGGCGTGCCGGACCCCGAGGTCGAGGCGATCGTGGCGGCCGAGCGCGCGGAGCGGGGCGTGACGCCGCGCGCGATCGGCGACGCGGAGATCGTGCGCCGCTACCTGGCCGCGATGATCAACGAAGGCGCGAACGTCGTGCACGAGCGGATCGCGCTGCGCCCGCTCGACGTCGATACGGCGTTCCTGCACGGCTACGGCTTTCCGCGCTATCGCGGCGGTCCGATGCACTACGCGGACACGCTCGGCCTCGATCGCGTGCTGGCCGACATCCGCGAATTCGCGCGCGAGGATCCGCTGTTCTGGACGCCGTCGCCGCTGCTCGTCGACCTGGTCGCGCGCGGCGCGAACTTCGCGAGCCTGAATCGCGCGGGCTGAACGCCGCGCGCCCGATGTCTTGATCGAGACCTGAACCATGGATCTGAATTTCACCGCCGAAGAGGAAGCGTTTCGCGCCGAGGTGCAGCGCTTCCTGCGCGAACACCTGCCTGCGCCGATCGCGCGCAAGGTGAAGGGCGGCCTGCGCCTCACCCGCGACGACATGCTGCGCTGGCACGCGATCCTGAACGCGCGCGGCTGGCTCGCGAGCCACTGGCCGCGCGAGTACGGCGGCCCGGGCTGGAGCGTCGCGCAGAAGTTCCTGTTCGACAACGAGTGCGCGCTCGCGGGCGCGCCGCGCATCGTGCCGTTCGGCGTCAACATGCTGGGCCCGGTGCTGATCAAGTACGGCAGCGACGCGCAGAAGCGCCATTACCTGCCGCGCATCCTCGACGGCGCCGACTGGTGGTGCCAGGGCTACTCGGAGCCGGGCGCGGGCTCGGATCTCGCGGCGGTCCGGACCACCGCGGTGCGCGACGGCGATCATTACGTGGTCAACGGCCAGAAGACCTGGACCACGCTCGGCCACTACGCGAACATGATCTTCTGCCTGGTGCGCACCGCGACCGACGTGCGCAAGCAGGAGGGCATCAGCTTCCTGCTGATCGACATGGCGACGCCGGGCGTCGAGGTGCGGCCGATCGTGACGCTCGACGGCGAGCACGAGGTCAACGAGGTGTTCCTCACCGACGTGCGGGTGCCGGTCGCGAACCTCGTCGGCGAGGAGAATCGCGGCTGGACCTACGCGAAATACCTGCTCACCTACGAGCGCACCAACATCGCGGGCATCGGCTTTTCGCTCGCCGCGCTCGAACGGCTGCGCGCGGTCGCGGCGAAGGTGACGAAGCACGGCCGGCCGCTCGCGGACGATCCGCTGTTCGCGGCGCGGCTCGCGCGCGTCGAGATCGAGCTGGACAACATGAAGACCACCAACCTGCGCGTGCTCGCGGCGGTGGCGGGCGGCGGCGCGCCGGGCGCGGAAAGCTCGATGCTGAAGATCCGCGGCACGCAGATCCGCCAGGAACTCGCCGCGCTGCTGCGGCGCGCGATGGGGCCGTACGCGCAACCGTTCCTCGACGACGCGCTCGACGCCGACTACGCGGACGAGCCGGTCGGCCCGGCCGAGGCGGCGAGCGCGGCGACGCAGTACTTCAACCAGCGCAAGCTGTCGATCTTCGGCGGCTCGAATGAAATCCAGAAGAACATCATCGCGAAGATGATGTAAGGAGCGGCGATGGACTTTCGACATACCGACGACCGCCGGATGCTGGCGGATACGCTCGAGCGTTTCATCGGCGAGCAGTACGGGTTTGCCGCGCGCGACCGGATCGCGCGCTCCGAGGCGGGCTACAGCGCCGAGCTGTGGCGGCGTTTCGCGGAACTGGGGGCGGTGGGCGCGCTGTTCGAGGAGGCCGACGGCGGCTTCGGCGGCGCGGGTTTCGACATCGCGGTGGTGTTCGAGGCGTTGGGGCGCGGGCTCGTGGTCGAGCCGTTTCTCGGCGCGCTGCTCGCGGGGCGCGCGCTGGCGGCGACGGGCGATGCGCGGCACCGCGCGCGCGTCGCGGCGCTGATCGACGGCGCGGCGACCGCCGCGTTCGCGCATGCCGAGCCGGGCACGCACTACGAGCCGTTCCTGGTGCGCACGCGCGCCGAACGGCACGGCGCGCAGTGGCGGCTGAGCGGCGCGAAGGCGGTGGTCGACCACGGCGGGCAGGCGGATTGCCTCGTGGTGTCCGCGCGCACGGACGGCCGCGACGACGACGAGGCGGGCCTCGCATTGTTCGTCGTGCCGAACGGCGCACCGGGCCTCGCGATCCGCGACTACCCGAAGATCGACGGCGGCCGCGCGGCGGAGCTGCGTCTCGACGGCGTGCTGCTCGACGACGAGGCGCGGCTCGGCCCGGCGGGCGACGCCGCCGCGCTGCTCGAACGTACGCTCGGCTTCGGCGTGCTCGCGCTGTGCGCGGAGGCGCTGGGCGCGATGGAGGTCGCGAAGGCGCATACGCTCGAGTACCTGCGCACGCGCCGCCAGTTCGGCGTGCCGATCGGCAGCTTCCAGGCCTTGCAGCACCGCATGGCCGACCTGGCACTGGAAATCGAGCAGGCGCGTTCCGCCGTCATCAACGCGGCCGCGCAGCTCGGTGCGGACCGGCTTGCGCGCGAACGCGCCCTCGCGGCGGCGAAATACAGCATCGGCCGGATCGGCGCGCTGGTTGCGGAGGAGGCGATCCAGCTGCACGGCGGGATCGGCATGACCTGGGAACTGCCGCTGTCGCACTATGCGAAGCGGCTCGTGATGATCGATCACCAGCTCGGCGACGAGGATCATCACCTCGCGCGCTATATCGCGCTGTCCCGCCCGGCGGAGGCGCGGGCGGGTGGCGCTGCGCGCTGAGGGGGCGGCCGCGCTGCCGCTCGCGGGGGCTTGGTCGCATTGATTCGGGCCGACCCGCTGGCGGGAGGCGCGGGGCGACGCAACGATCCGCCGCCGTACGAACGCCTATTTCAGTCGCAATTCCCGGATGACGTTGTGCGTATCCTGAATCAATGCATTTCGTTCGGGGAATGCCTGCACGAGCATCATGAAGATGAGATCGGTGATCGCGTGTTGCGCGGTGCGCGACGAGATGGCCGAGCTTCGAAGATTCGACTCTTCGGCATACGTAAAAAGAGATTGGTCCGCCAGATCCCGCAATGGGTTGGCGGTGGGGCTGGTGATCACGACGATCTTGGCGCGCCGCCGCTTGGCGACGTGCGCGGCGTCGATGATTTCCTGACGCTTGCCGGAATAGGAAATCGCAATCTGCACGTCTTTCGCGCCCAGCGTATTGGCCGTCACCAGTTGCGCGTGACTGTCGGAATCGACGAGCGTCACGATGCCTATCTTCAGCAGCTTGTGTGCGAAATCCTCCCCGACCTGCATCGACCCGCCCAATCCGGTGATTTGAACGACCCGCGCATGATTGATCAACGTGACGATCTTGAGGAGCGCTTTGTAGTCGATTGCGTTGGTCGTATGCGTGAGGGCCCGCATCTTCTCGACCAGCAATTTCATGGCGACCGTGGCTGCGTCGTCACTGCTGGTGATTTCTCCATGCAGGGAAACGCTGTCCCCATCGACGTTCGACGCTGCAACGCTTGCGCTGGCGCGCTCGTGCCCCGCTTCTTCGCTCACGCCCAGACGGAAGTCGGTCCAACCGTCGAAGCCGATCTTCTGGACGAACTTGACGACGCTGGACTGGCTGACTTCGGCCAGTTCAGCCAAGCCGCTGGACGATACCTGTGAGATGCGGGCGCTCTGGCTGAGGATCGCATCGGCAATCCGGCGCTCGTTGTTGGTATACGTCTCCCGCTCCTTGGAAATCCTGCTCAGGATCAACATGGCTATCCATCATCTGCTATGAGAACCGGCAGTTTGTCACATCCTGCCCGGCCTCAGGGTTAACGTGCGTTGTAGCGCGTTTTTTCGACATGAATAATATATTCCATACATCAAGCATCATAGGAATACATATTTTATGTCCCTCGACTCACCCACGCCGATCAACCTGAACGACATGGTGACGGAGCAGCGCAATACGGCGTCTGAAGGGATCGATCAGGTCGATACACTCACGATGCTCCGGATCATCAATGAAGCGGATCATAGCGTCGCGCATAGCGTTCAGCGCGTGCTCCCGACCATCGCACAGGCTGTCGACCTGATCACGGCTGCCTTGCAGCGCGGCGGGCGTCTGATCTATATCGGTGCGGGCACGTCGGGCCGTCTGGGCGTGCTGGATGCCAGCGAATGTCCGCCGACGTTCGGGGTGGAGCCCACGCTGGTGCGCGGCATCGTCGCGGGCGGCGACATCGCCCTGCGCAATCCGGTTGAAAACGCGGAAGACGACGCCGACGCGGGAGCATTCGACCTCGAACAAATTCGCTTCAACGAAAGCGATGTGCTGGTGGGCATCGCCGCATCCGGCCGTACACCTTACGTGATTGGCGCAATGCACTATGCCGCGAAGCTGGGTGTGCCCGTCATTTCCATCAGCTGCAATCCGGATTCTCCGATGGCTGCCATCGCAGACATCGATATCACGCTGGTGGTGGGTCCCGAAGTCGTCACCGGATCGTCGCGCATGAAGGCCGGTACGGCCCAGAAGATGGTTCTCAACATGCTGAGCACCGGCGCCATGATCAAGATGGGCAAGGTGTTCGGCAACCTGATGGTGGACGTGGAAGCGACGAACGCCAAGCTGGTCGAACGCCAGATCCAGATCGTGATCGCGGCAACCGCTTGCACGCGTGAAGCGGCGATTCAGGCGCTCGACAAGAGCGACCGCCATTGCAAGACCGCCATCGTGATGCTCAAGGCAAACACCGATGTCCGCACTGCCAAGATGGCCCTCACGAAGGCGCACGGGCACACGCTGAAGGCGTTGACCCATTTTATTGGCACTACTTACCGGGTGGAGTAATGAGCCAGATAACAGAAGAACCATTGGCTGAACTTGCGCGCGACATCATCGCGGCAGTTGGCGGGGCAGGAAATATCCGCACGACCACGCATTGCATGACGCGTTTGCGGATGACCCTTTCAAGCGACGACAACGCGGATATTGCGGCGCTGAGGAAGCTACCCGGCGTTTCGGGGGCGATCCATAACGGCGGTCAACTGCAGGTCGTGATTGGTCCCGGCAAAGTCGCCCAAGTCACCGAAGCGGTGCAGGCCGCACTCGCAAGTACGCCTGCGATGCAGCCCGCTGCTCCATCCGCGTCCGCGCCGCCCGCACCGAATTTTTCGGCTCAGGAAGTCGCGAAAGACGTCAAAGCTTCCCTGAAGGCCAAGCAAAGTTCGGCCGTTCAGAAATTTTTGTCGACGTTCGCGACGATCTTCACGCCGCTGATTCCGGGCTTTCTGGCCGCAGGGCTGCTGCTCGGTTTGGCAACCGTGCTGGAACAACTGCATCTGACCGGCAGCATCGGTCCGCTGATCCTGTACATGAAGGTTTTCAGCAAAGGGCTCTTCACGTTCCTCGGCATCATGGTCGGCTACAACGCCGCGGCGGCTTTCGGCGGTTCCGGCGTGAACGGCGCAATTCTCGGTTCCCTGTTCCTGCTCGATTACGGCGAAAAGGCGGCGGGCGTGCTCAAGGCGCCGATGACGGACTTCTTCAGTTTGTCCATCGATCCGCGCGGTGGTTTGGTCGGCATCCTGATTGCGGCCATCATCGGCGCGAAGATCGAGAAACAGGTGCGCAAACGCATCACGCCGAACCTCGATATCTTCCTTACGTCGCTGATTACGCTGCTGATCGCCGGTGCGTTGACCTACGTCGCGATCATGCCGATTGGCGTCTGGCTGTTCCACGGTATGTCGTGGCTCTTCCTGCACCTGAACAGCAATCCGTTCGGCGCAGCCGTCCTGGCCGGTCTGTTCCTGTTGGCCGTCGTCTTCGGTGTCCACCAGGGTTTCGTGCCGGTGTACATGAGCCTGGTTCAGACAGCAGGCATGAATACCTTATTCCCGATTCTTTCGATGGCGGGTGCCGGACAAGTGGGGGCGTCGCTCGCGCTCTATGCAAGGGCGAAGCAGGGTTCGGTCATTCGTCAGCAGATCAAGGGCGCGATTATTCCCGGCTTTCTGGGTATCGGTGAACCGCTGATCTATGGCGTGACACTGCCCCGGATGAAACCCTTCATCACGGCATGTTGTGGTGGTGCGGTGGGCGGCTTCGTGACGGGGCTGATTGCGTGGCTCGGTTTCCCGGTCGGCCTGAATACGGTGTTCGGCCCGTCCGGACTGGTCGCGCTACCTCTCATGACTTCGCATTCGGGCGTATTCATGGGCATGCTGGTGTATCTCGTGGGCGTGCTGTCTGCGTATTTGTCCGGTTTCATCTTCACCTATCTGTTCGCGACGAAAGGCGTGGACCTCGATTAACAAAAATATCTAAAAGAACCAGGCGCGCCGAAAGGCATCGACCTCGGTCGACAAAAAATACTTAGGAGACTTTATGAAAATGAAAAAGACGCTCATTGCGTGCGCGGTGGCGTGCGCTGCTTCCTCTGCGCATGCCGACAGCAGCGTTACGCTGTTCGGCGTGGCGGAAGCGAACTTCGGGGCGTGGCGCAATCTGAACGCCGCACCGGTTTCGGCATCCAATCCGTTCGGTGCTGCGGTCGATACCAAAACGTCGGTAGGGGCAGTGCCTTACGGCCCGAATGCGTCGCGTTTCGGCCTGAAGGGTATGGAAGACCTCGGTGGCGGCCTGACTGCGAATTTCATTCTCGAATCGCAGTTCAATATGGCTACCGGTGCAGGCGTGGCGCGTCTTTTTCACCGTCAAGCAAACGTTGGCCTGAAGTCGGATACCTGGGGCCAACTGCGCATGGGCCGCATCTATTCGGCATGGAATGACATCGCATCGAACGCGGCGCCGGGTTACGGCGACACCTACGATCCGTTCGTCCGTGTGTGGCATATCGGCGGACCGGTGCCGCTTGGGTCGCCGGTTCCCAATGCCAAGGGGCAGGTGACGGGTCTGGCCGGCGCGGTCGGAACGAACAACGACGTCGGCAACCCTCAAAACTGGTCGCAGGTCCGGATGGACAACTCCATCCGTTACGACACGCCGGTGCTCCTCGGCGGCCTGACGCTTTCGGCCCAGATCGGCCTCGACGATGCGAACCATACGCCCACGGCAATGAGCTTCTCGGCGCTGTATGAGAAAGGCCCGCTGCGGACCGGCATCGCCTACTACCGGCAACATACGCTGTCGCAGTACAACGTGATCACGCAAGCGTATGACCCGAACCTCAGCCGCGGGGGCATGACGGAAACGTATACGGCTGCGCTCAACTACGATTTCGGTTGGGCGAAGCTCATGACGATGGTCGGTCAATCGAAGTACGATTTGTTTTCGATCACGACGGACAACGGCGCGGGCAAGCGAATCACCTCGACGGAATGGTCCGTTGGGGCGCAGATCCCGATTGGCCCGTTCTGGGCGCTGAAGCCTTCTATCGCAGGCTCGAACAGTGCCGCGCTGCCCGGCAGCGACATCGGCGCGGCGATGGAAGTGCAATATGCCCTCAGCAAGCGCACGATCCTGTATGTCGCGTACTCGTGGAGCAACTACGGCGAATTGCTTCATGGGCAGTCCCAACGCACGAGCTATATCGCGGCCGGAGGCATGCGCCATCTGTTTTAAGGTTTGCAGCGCGGCGCACATGTTTCATTCAATCCTCCAATCCTGTCAGTGCGCCCGCTTTTTTACCCGAAGCCCCGGTCGGAACCTCCTGCCGTGCGCGTCGCTTGACCGCACATACCTCGCTTCTTGCTTCTCGGCCCGGTGCAAATGCGCCGAGGCTCCCCAACGTCCGCCTCAGTCCGGATTGCCAGAATCGGAATTGTCCTAATTTCCGGAAAAATGGACGAGACTGTTTCTCTGAAGATTGCAAAACTCAATGAATTCAATCGCTTGAGTTTCGCAAGCGAGCTGGCATCGAGCTTGCAATGTATTTGGCAGGGCCACCTCGGCCTGACAACTACAGCAAGGAGACATTCGATGACCCACTCGACCCATTCCCCCCGGACGACCTGAGTCCATCGCTTGTCGCGGCACGGCAGCCGCGCGGGCGGATGGCTCCCCTGACATCCGCCCGCGTGCGTGACGCCGCCCTTCGGCTCACCCATCCCCTTCTCCGTTCTGGAAGCATCGTGAACAAGAAACCGTTCTACAAAGTCCTCTACGTCCAGGTGATCTTCGCGATCATCGTCGGCGTGATCCTCGGTCATTACTATCCGTCGCTCGCGATCGACATGAAGCCGCTCGGCGACGGCTTCATCAAGCTGATCAAGATGGTGATCGGCCCGATCATCTTCTGTACGGTGGTGACCGGCATCGCCGGCATGCAGGACATGAAGAAGGTCGGGCGCGTCGGCGGCAAGGCGCTGCTGTACTTCGAGATCGTCTCGACCTTCGCGCTCGTGCTCGGCCTCGCGGCCACCCACCTGCTGCGCCCGGGCGTTGGCTTCAACAGCGATCCGGCGACGCTGAACGGCAAGGAAGTCGCATCGTACGCGGCCAAGGCGCATGGCCAGACGACCGTCGATTTCCTGATGCACATCATTCCGAACACCATGGTCGACGCGTTCGCGCAGGGCGAGATCCTGCAGATCCTGCTGATCGCGCTGCTGTTCGGCAGCGTGCTCGCGCATCTCGGCGAGCGCGGCAAGGTGGTCACGGACTTCATCGACGGCGTTACGCGCGTGCTGTTCGGGATCGTGCACATCGTCACCAAGCTCGCCCCGATCGGCGCGTTCGGCGCGATGGCGTTCACCATCGGCAAGTACGGCGTCGGCTCGCTGGTGCCGCTCCTCAAGCTGATCGGCACCTTCTACCTGACCTCGGTGGTGTTCGTGCTGGTCGTGCTCGGTTCGATCGCGCGCTTCACCGGCTTCTCGATCATCCGCTTCGTCGGCTACATCAAGGAAGAGCTGCTGATCGTGCTCGGCACCAGCTCGTCCGAGGCCGCGCTGCCGCAACTGATGGAGAAGCTCGAGAAAGCCGGCTGCTCGCGCTCGGTGGTCGGGCTCGTGGTGCCGACCGGGTACTCGTTCAATCTCGACGGCACCAACATCTATATGACGATGGCCGTGCTGTTCATCGCGCAGGCGAC
>NZ_JAAGNW010000057.1:19124-35040 GCF_010645215.1 Burkholderia multivorans
ATCGAACTGACCTGGATGCAGCAGCTCACGCTGCTCGCGGTCGCGATGCTGACCTCGAAGGGCGCGAGCGGCGTGACGGGCGCGGGCTTCATCACGCTCGCCGCGACCCTCGCCGTGGTGCCGACCATCCCGCTGTCGGGCATGGTGCTGATCCTCGGCCTCGACCGCTTCATGAGCGAGTGCCGCGCGCTGACCAACATCGTCGGCAACGGCGTCGCGACCGTGGTCGTGTCGGCGTGGGAAAAGGAACTCGATCGCGCGAAGCTGCGCGCCGCGCTGCGCGGCGAGGCGGTGGACGCGGGCGAGGCCGCCCGGGTCTGAGCCTGCGCGCCGCGCGTCGGCGCTGACCGGCAAGCCGCCCGACGGGGCCGGCCCGCGCGCGGCGGCGGCCGGCCCCGCGTCGTTCGGACGCCCCCCTGTGCCACAATGAGTGCCCCTCATCCCCCGGAAGCCGTGACCGTGAAGCGCCGCCTGTTCGTCCTGTTCACGCTCGCCGTGGCGCTGGCGGCGGCCTGCGCGCTGACCTGGCACATCACCTGGCAGCGCGGCATCGACGAATTGCGCCGCAATGCGGCCGCACGCGTCGACCGGACCACCAACGCGCTCAAGAGCACGCTCGACCGCTACGAATCGCTGCCTTACCTGCTCGGCGGCCATCCGTTCGTGCAGGACGTGCTCGCGGAGCCGGGCCAGGCGGGCTACGTCGCGCGCGCGAACCGCTACCTCGAGGACATGAACCGCCACGCGCACGCGACCGCGACCTACATCATCGGCGCGGACGGCCGCTGCGTCGCCGCGAGCAACTGGCGCGAGCCGGACAGCTTCGTCGGCAACGGCTACCAGTTCCGGCCGTATTTCGTCGACGCCGCGGGCGGCGGCGTCGGGCGCTTCTTCGGGATCGGCACGATCTCGCGCGATCCCGGTTACTACATCTCGCAGCCGGTGCGGCGCGACGGGCGGATCGTCGGCGTCGCGGTCGTGAAGCTCACGCTCGAATGGTTCCAGGGCGCGGACGCCTCCGAGCCGCTCCTCGTCGCCGACGACCACGGCGTGATCTTCCTGTCGTCGGTGCCGGCCTGGAAATATCACACGATGCAGCCCTTGGCCGCGCCGGTCGCGGCGTCGATCTACGCGACCCGGCAGTACGCGCAGCAGCCCGTCACGCCGCTCGCGATGCGCACCGAACAGGTGCTCGCGGACGACGCGCGGATCGTGCGGGTCGGCGTCGGGCGGCGCGCGCCGCGCTATCTGGCGACCACGCGGCGGCTCGGCGAACCCGACTGGCAGCTGGTCACGCTCGCGCCCGTCGAGCCGGTCGACCTCGATGCGAGCAACGCGACCGTCGTCACCGGTTTCGGCTTCGTGTCGCTGTGCCTGCTGGGGTTCTACTGGCGGATGCGGCGCGCACGCGTGCGCGAAATGATCCGCAGCCGCGCGCTGTTGCAGAACGCGTACGCGGAGCTGAACCAGCGGGTCGCGGAGCGCACCGCGGACCTGTCGCAGGCGAACGAGCAGTTGCAGAAGGAGGTCGGCGACCGGATCCGCGCGGAGCAGGAATTGCGCGCCGCGCACGACGAACTGATCCAGGCGGGCAAGCTCGCGGCGCTCGGCCAGATGGCGGCCGGCATCACGCACGAGCTGAACCAGCCGCTCGCCGCGCTGCGCAGCTTCTCCGACAACACCCGCGTGCTGCTCGATCGCGGCGACCAGACGGCGGCCCGCGAGAATCTCGCGGCGATCGCGGCGCTCACCGAGCGGATGGGCAAGATCACCAACCAGCTCAAGCTGTTCGTCGGCCGCGCCCGGCCGCGCAGCGAGCGTGCGCCGGTCGCGCGCGCGCTGCGCAACGTGCTGGCGCTGCTCGACGAACGCCTGCGGCCCGTCGACGTCGACGTGACGCTGCGCGACCCGACCCGCGGGCCGGCCGAGGCGGTCCGCTTCGATCTCGCGGCCGATCATCCGGCGCTCGTGGTCCAGTGCGAGGACCTGCGGCTCGAACAGGTGCTGATCAACCTGCTCGGCAATGCGCTCGACGCGGTGGCGGCGGGCGCCGCGCCGCGCATCGAGATCGCGGTCGAGGTGGGCATCTCGACGCTCGCGATCACGGTGCGCGACAACGGCGCGGGTATTGCGCCGGAGGCGTTGCCGCGCCTGTTCGAACCGTTTTTCACGACGAAGGAGATGGGGCGCGGGCTGGGGCTCGGGCTGGCGATCTCCTCGTCGATCGCGAGCGACGCCGGCGGCTCGCTGACCGCGCGCAATGCGCCGGACGGGGGCGCGGCGTTCGTCTTGACGCTGCGCCGCGTGCGCACGCATCATCCGCACACGTCGGCGGCCGGCGCATGAGCCGGGCCGCCCGCATCAGATGGACTCAGGTGGACGAAAGATGGCGATTTCCCTGCAAGTGATCTATATCGAGGACGACGAGCTGGTGCGCCGCGCGAGCGTGCAGAGCCTGCAGCTCGCGGGCTTCGAGGTCGTGGGCTTCGGTTCGGCCGAGGCCGCCGAGAAAGCGCTCGCGGGCGATGCGGCGGGCGTGGTCGTGTCCGATATCCGGCTGCCCGGCGCGAGCGGGCTCGACCTGCTCGCGCAATGTCACGAACGCACGCCCGACGTGCCGGTGATCCTCGTCACCGGGCACGGCGACATCTCGATGGCGGTGCAGGCGATGCGCGACGGCGCCTACGACTTCATCGAGAAGCCGTTCGCCTCGGAGCGGCTCGTCGAGACGGTGCGGCGCGCGCTCGAACGCCGCACGCTGGTGCTCGAGAATCACGCGTTGCGGCGCGAGCTGGCCGGCCAGGGCGTGGTCGCGCCGCGCATCATCGGCCGCAGCCCGGCGATCGAGCAGGTGCGGCGGCTGATCGCCAACATCGCGCCGCCCGCCGCGTCGGTGCTGATCAACGGCGACACGGGCGCGGGCAAGGAATTGATCGCGCGCAGCCTGCACGAGCTGTCGCCGCGCCGCGACAAGCCGTTCGTCGCGGTGAACTGCGGCGCGCTGCCGGAGCCGATGTTCGAGTCGGAGATGTTCGGCTACGAGCCGGGCGCGTTCACCGGGGCGGCCAAGCGCCGCGTCGGCAAGCTCGAATACGCGTCGGGCGGCACGCTGTTCCTCGACGAGATCGAGAGCATGCCGCTCGCGCTGCAGGTGAAGCTGCTGCGGGTGCTGCAGGACGGCGTGCTGGAGCGGCTCGGCTCGAACCAGCCGATCCGCGTGAACTGCCGGGTGGTCGCGGCCGCGAAGGGCGACATGCGCGAGCATGTCGCGGCGGGCACGTTCCGGCGCGATCTGCTGTATCGGCTCAACGTCGTGACGGTCGCCTTGCCGCCGCTCGCCGAGCGCCGCGAGGACATCGTGCCGTTGTTCGAGCACTTCATGCTCGACGCGGCGGTGCGGTACGGCCGGCCCGCGCCGCTGCTCAGCGACCGGCAGCGTGCGGCGCTCCTGCAGCGCGAGTGGCCCGGCAACGTGCGCGAGCTGCGCAATGCGGCGGACCGCTTCGTGCTCGGCGTGACCGAGGGGCTGGATGCGGCGGCGGACGAGGCCGCGCCGGACGACGCGGGCGGCCCGGCGCTGAAGGCCCGCATGGAGCAGTTCGAACGCGCGGTGATCGCGCAGGCGCTGGGCGAGGCGGGCGGGGCGGTGGCCGATGCGGCCGACCGGCTGCAGGTCGGCAAGGCCACGCTGTACGAGAAGATGAAGCGCTATGGCCTGTCGGCCAGGGGCGAGACGGAGCGCTGACGCAGGCGCGGCGCGCCCGTGCGGCGCGCTCCGGGTCAGGCGGCGGTGTTCAGCGCCTTTTGCAGCAGCTGGTCGAGTTCCGCGAATTGCGGCGTGCCGACATAGCGCTTGAGGATCTTGCCGTTCTTGTCGATCACGAAGGTGGTCGGCGTGAGCTGGACGTTGCCGTACTGCTTCGCGACGCTGCCGTCGTCGAGGGCCACCTTGAACGGCAGCTGGCGCGTCTGCGCGTAGTTCGCGACGTACATCGGCGGATCGTAGTTCATCGCGACCGCGACGAATTCGAGCCCCTGGCTCTTGAAGCGGTTATAGGTCTCGACCATTTGCGGCATTTCCTGCATGCAGGTTGCGCAACTCGTCGCCCAGAAATTGACCAGGTAGACCTTGCCCTTCAGATCGGACGTGGTGGAGACCTTCTGGCCGGACAGCAGCGTGAAGGTGGCGTCGGGCGCGCTCGACTTGCCGGCGAACGCGAAATAGCCGGCGACGGCGATCGCGACCGCGACGACGGCGAGCGCGACGTAGCGCAGCGGGCCGGCGCGGCGGCCGGTGGGGGAGGGAGCGGAACTCATCGGCTGGACCTCGGGCGTACGGGGACAATGCGCGCGGCGCTCGGGCCGCGGGAACGGCGCTCATTGTACCGTCAATCGGCCGCGTGCATCGCGGCCCGCCATGCCGTGCGGCAGCGGATAATGCGCGTTTTGCCTGATGATTCGATACGCATGACCCATTCCGGTTTGTCCCTTATTCGAGCGACGTGGCGTACGCGCGTCGCGGGGTGGCGGCGCGCGTTCGTCGTGGGGTGCGCGTGCGCGGCCTGTGCGGCCTGCACGCCCGCGTACGACTGGCGCACGCTGCACAGCGAGGCGGGCTACAGCATCGATTTGCCGGCGAAGCCGACCGTGGAGGCGCACCAGGTCGAGATCGGCGGCGTGCCGATGGAGATGCGGATGCAGGCCGCGCACCCGTCGGGCGCGGTGTATGCGGTCGGGACGGTGACGCTGCCGGACGAGCGCGACGCGACCCAGCACGCGGTGCTCGACTATCTGCGGGCCGGGCTCGCGCGCAACCTGGGGGCCGAGCCGGCGGTCAAGCCGGTGCTGGTGCCGCTCGCGTCGGGCGGGCAGACGGCGGGCGTCGAGCTGCGGCTCGACGGCGCGGCGTCCGGCGCGG
Source organism: Burkholderia multivorans (assembly GCF_010645215.1). GTDB lineage: Bacteria > Pseudomonadota > Gammaproteobacteria > Burkholderiales > Burkholderiaceae > Burkholderia > Burkholderia multivorans_A. Next base: position 24,043 of record NZ_JAAGNW010000057.1, read on the forward strand.
ATTCTGCGCGCAAGATCGTCGTCGCGCGGCTGGTGGCGCGCGGCCGGCATGTGTATCAGGCGATCGTGATCGCGGATGCCGTGCCGCCCGACGAACAACTCGAGCAGTTCTTCGGATCGCTGAAGCTCGATTGAGGCCGGCCACGCGCGCGGTGGCTGCGCGGATTGAAGTCGCTTCGCAGGAAAAGCCGCTAATCGCCGGATTTTGCAGGGCTTTTTGAGCTATCCACAATGGATGTGGATAACTTTGTTGACAAGTGCGGTCCGATCGCCGCGAAACCAGGCCGGGAACGGCTTCGGTGCGTTTGGCGGTTCACATTTGTTGATTAAAAAGTCAAATTAATCAATGGGTTGCGGGGTCGTGGCGCGAAGTCGCCGCGGAGGGATGTACGCAGGGCTTCATACGCGGAAATGTGCATAAGTCAAGTCTTGACAGCGGATTTTTGTGTCTGATCAGGAGAGAAAGAATCTTGTTGGCGTGGTCCGCATGGCCTGAATCCGGCCGGCGTGTGGGGGGCGCGTTAATCAGGTCACGCGAGCGGTCGCGTGGTCGGGCTGGCCTGACGCTCGTATCCTGTCTCGATGCGAGACGGTGTTCATTGGCGGACGTCGACGGCTCTGGCGGCTGACCATCGCCGCCCCGAGGAATCGAGTCGTCGGTCCATCGCGATACGCTCGACTTTACGAGGGGCCTGGAACGATCCGTACCCGTTGCGTCGCGCGCCGGCTCGTGACATAGCCGCCACGGTGGATCATCGCGCGCTACCCGTTCCCTGTGCTCCTCCAGCGAGCCTGCGCTCGCGCGGCGGCAACCACCATTTTGCAGCGGCCAGCAATGCCTGCTCGCGTGAGCTTTCACCATATAGCGTCGCGCGCAGCCACGCGATGATGGCCGGCACTACGCGCGTGATCCGCTCGGCCGCGCAATGCCCGAGCCCCTGAAACAGCCATACCTCGGCTGCCGGATAGCGTGTGAACACGCGCATGTCGCTTGACGGGATATACGGGTCATCGTTCCCGTTGACGGCAAGCAGCGGGCTGCAACTCGCGCTGTCGAGCCAACCCTGGCGGCGCAGCGAGAATTGGGCGAGCACGTCGGCGAGCGCCTCTCCATCGGGCACGGCTGGCAAGCGGATCGCGTTGGCGACGATCCCGCTCATCCCATTCGGCAGTTTGCTTGCCTCGCCCGGCTCTCGGTCGACCGCGCCCACAGGCCCGCCCAGATTGACCGCGGCATCGACGTCGCCGCGCAACGCCAGTTTCGCGGCCCAGTGCCCGCCGAAGCTGATGCCGAAAAGCGCTTTGCGGCGCGTGCCCGCGTGTTGTGCGAGTACCGTGCGGTATAGCGCGTCCGAATCCGCCCGTAACGGCAGCGCGGTTTCGCCGGTGCCAGGCATGTCCAGCGCGAGCACCTCGAAACGACCGAACCAGGCGAGTAGTTGCGCGATGCGATGTAGTTCGATCTTGCCGGTATCGACGCCGCCCGACAGACAGACAACCGGGCGGTCCGCACCGCCCGGCGGCCGGTATACGTGGACCGGAACGGACTCGCCGTCGGCTAGGCGCACCGTCTCGCGCGCCAAATCCATCCCGAACGACGCCGATGCGCGCATGAAGCAGGCGACCTGACGATGCAGCGCCTCGCGGCGCAAAGGTGTGCAGGCGACCGGAAAACGTGCCGCGCCGTACAGCCGAGCTGCCAGCAGCCACTGGTGCGCGGCCTCCGCACGTGCTGCTTCGCTCCACCATTCATGCGCCCAGCCGCCCGCGGCCTCGCTCCAACTGTTGCTGACGCGCGCCTCGACGCGCGCGACGAGCGAGGAGGGTATGCCCCAACCAACGAATTGCTTGCGTCGTTCGGCGAACAGTGCGCGGGGGTCGAGCGGGAAGGTGAACATGCGCGTCCTCTATGAGTCAGCCGCCGAGATGTCACCCGGACGCACTATGCGGCCGGCAGGTGCCCGGCATTTTTTCTTAATGAGGGCTCGCGGCCAGGGTCAGTGGATTGATCCTTTGTGGATCGTGTCCCAGGCTGGCTGCGCCGGGGGCGGATGTCGAGAAGGCCGCGATCGACTGGATCAGGACATCGGCATGGCTGCTGGCGTTGCTATTCGGCACCGCTACGGGAGGTGCCATGCTGCCGGCGCTTGGCGCGCTCGACAAGCGGGCGGCGAAGGCGCTGACGCCCGTCATGGGGCCGGCGGGAACGTCGAAGGTGAGATCCGGTATGTCGCTGCCGGGCATGTAGTGTGACCAACGCGTGCCGACGCCGACGGTATCGACCGACGACCACGATCCCAGGCTCCCGCCCGTACCGAGGTGGTCTCCGGGTAAAGGGTGAAGTGTCGGGATATAGGGCTTCGGCAGTGGTGTGATCGGTGGGAAAAGCGGCTTCTTGCCCGTTTCGTTCGTCGGGGGATGAATGAATGAGCTGAAATCCGGCGCTTTTGGGGGCGGCGGAATATTGACGACCGGATGCGTGATCGGGGACGGCTTCGTAAAGATCGGGGCGGCTGGAGGGTGCCTTTCCACGCCGTTCGGGTCGAAAAGACGGACCTTGATTATTTGACCACCGTCGTCAAAATAGCTGATTTTTTCCGGATATTGAGAACCGGGCGTAAAGTCGTAGCGCGCCGTTTGCTTGCCGGTATCCGGGCTGTACTCGTCACGGTAGGTTTCTCTTTGGTCTGCGCCAAAATGCGATAGATAGATGGGGTGTTTCGAGCCGGCAGCGTAGACGGCGCGCGAGTCTTCGAGACCGGTGACATGATCGTAGGTCTGATAGCGAGCCACATTACCGTGGTCGTCGTAATAGGTCTCCGCGATCGAGGTTTTGAGCGTCGGGATGAACGTGTTGCTCTGGATGAGCTTGCCGGTTTCGGGGTTATAGAGTTCGTCGGTGATCTCATTCCCTTGCGCATCGAAAAACTGGGCAGTCTTGGGTTTTCCTGTTTCGGGATCGAAGAGGCGGCGCACGGTCAATTTGCGGTCGCCGTCATAGGTCGATTGCGTCGATGGATAGAGCGCCCCGTTGGGATATTCCTCGACGACGGACTCGTGGGTACTTGGATTGAAGTACGTGCGATTGCCGAGCGAGCCGTCGCGCCGGATCGTGACCACGGAAATGCGGCCCATCGGCTCGTCGATATGGTCGAGCTGGTAGGTCACGCGCTCCCCACCCTGTCCGGGCAGGATGGCTGTCCGGGTCATGGTGCCGGACGCGTAGTCATACACTTCGTGGGTATTGGGGGGATTCTTGTTGCCGGGAATGATGAATATGTCGCGGGCCATCAATTTGCCGGAAGTCTGGTCGAAATAACTGCGGTCGATGACCGCTCCGGATTTCGGGTCGAGGCGTTCTTCGATCGAGGTCTTCCCGGTTGCTGGATCGAGAGTGAGCACATTGCGGACCTTGCCGGTGTCGATGTCGAACAGATCCCGTCCGATGACCTTTCCGGTTTGCGGGTCCAGACGATCCCGGGAGAGTTCCCGGCCTTGGGCATCATAGAAGTGATGCATGTAGGACAACTCGGAGTCCGGAGTGAAATGCTCCTGGCGGGCGATCTTGCCGTTCAAGTCGAAATAGTCGATGCGTGTCATCTTGCTCGAGTCCGGATCGAATAAAGTGCGGTCGATCAATGCCTTGGTATTGGCTTGGTAGGACCTCAATTCGACCAGCCTCCCGACCGGATCGAACTCTTTGACCCACCAGTCGCGCGTGCCGTCGGTATAACTCGTGCAGGTATCGATGATGCTGTTGGCGTTGTAGCCGTTCTTGTACGCCATCTCGGGAAGCTTGGCTGGCGACTGTCCGGCCGGATTGAGAAGCATGCTCGCCAACGGGGCGATCTGCTGATTGTCGTAGGCGACGACGTCATAGCCGAGGTTCTTGTAATACGGCGTGATGCAGTAGGCGTATTGCTCGCCGAATACGTAGATCTGCTTGGAATTGGCCGGCTGGATCGCGATGCTTCCTTTGTCGTTGGGAAGAATCTTGTCCAGGAACGCCGGGCGGTCTCCGCCGCTCAACACGGTCGCGGCCAGTCCGAGTTGTTTCAGCAACGCCGTATAGAACGGTGGAGAGGTGTTCGGATCCAGACCGACGCGCGATGCATAGGCATCGTAGGCCAGCTTGGCGGCGTAGCCGACGCCGACCGAAAGGACGACGCTCGCCACCGTACCCAACACCCCCGCCGCAGCCAGGCTTCCGAACACTTCACCGGCAATGATGGTCGCGCCAAGACCGATCAGGCCTCTGGAAACGGAATAATCGGTCGCGCCAGGGTCCGAGACAATCGAGAGAACTTCGAGTCCATTCATCAAGTTCCCGAGATTGCGACCGAATGCTTCGAGATAGCGCGCCGCCTCGTTTCGCTGTTTGGCCAGTTCTGCCAGAACGTCGGATTTCCCGGTTTCGGCGAAGTAGGTCTCGATTTTCAGTTGCATGTCGGTGGATAGCTTTCGCGTATCCACTTGCGACAGACTTTGGAACACTGATGTGTTGAGGGTATCGAGATTGGCGATGATGGCGGCCGCCCGTTCTGCTTGAGCTTGGGCATTATGGCTTTCGGCACGAAGCGCGGCCGAGATGTTCCTGAGGGCAACTGCGCCGGCTTCCGAGATTGTCTCGACGGTTTTCTCGAAAAAACCGTTGACGACGTCTGTCACAGGCGTGTCTTGGCTTGAGGGATCCAGATTGGGCATGAAAGGATTAATTTTTTAGGTTTAGAAGCAGCTTGAGAAAGATCAGTGCGCTTGCCGTTGCGAGCCATGCTGCGCCTGCGAAGAAAATCCAGCCGCCTAATGCCAGACTGAGCTTTGATGTGCCTAGGTCGAAATAATTGAGGTGGATGTCTAGTCCGAAGAAATATTGACCGATCAGCAGAAGGAGTGAGGCCGGCGTGATCAGGGCGCTGGCAAGCCTTAGCCTGATTGGGTGGATATGCAGAGCTTTTTGGTAGCCACTACTAGTGGACTCTACAAGCCGGAAAGGGGAAATAAACAGCACAGGAGTGATCAGCGATTGAACGGAAAAATACAATCCTGTGACTTGCGGGTAGGCTGATGCGCGTTGGTACCGATGAATGGTCGGAAACCAGCCACTCACCGTATCGACAAATGCCGATAGGAGGGGCGATTTTTCCAGTACGTCATTGGGCGTGAGCAACGTAATAAGTATGCTGACCAGGAATACGAACAGGATCTCTGGACTGGTCGCGAGGACGACCCAATCGGATCTTCTCTGATTGGACGGGGTGTCATGCATGATGAACCCATATGGGTAATTTGCACGCGCCGCGCGACGGACTCGACTACGGCGACGAAATTTCGGGGGCGCTTCCATGAGGCGCGGCGGCGTCTTGTCATGCCGAATGCATGGCGGTGCCGAGCGCTTACTCGATGTTGTCCGTCGTGATTCCTGCAGGCAGGGCGGGCGGCAGCCAGGCACGCCCGGTGAACGCACCCATATGCCCACCGACCTCGATTACCACGTTGTTTGCCACCACGCTCACGCCTGCGCCGCGTGTGCGCCCGCCACCGGGGCGCGGGGCATTGATGGCGTCCACGTATTGGCCCATATAGCTACCGAGCAGTTCGGGGAAGTCCGGTACAACGGGGCCCCGCCAAGCTTCCGCGAAGACCATGCCATCGATCGAAAGATACTCATGCAATTCAGTGCCAGAACCGAACACGGTTTTGACCAGGATGTAATGTCCACCGGTTGAAGAGATTCGCTCGACGGTAGTTTTGATCTTGATCTGCAGATCTTCCGGGACCGGAACGTACTGGTCGCCTCCCAGCTTGGCATTGGCATTCCCGGTAATGCCGAGGATGAGCAGCGAAGCGATCTTGCGATGCATTTTTATCGTTCTTGTGAATCGGGTTGTGGCTATTGGGTTTGATGTGAATGTAATGTCTTAGTATCAAAGCGACATGAGAGCATTGTGAGTATCAATGCGAATATTACTGAATTTTACGCCGAAAGAGAAATGAAAATTTTGTCATCCGTTTGTATTTGTGCGCGGCAGGTTGATGCGCAAGAGTCCTTGCTTGCACGGCGTTATCGCGGAGTCGCTCCGCTGAATCAATGAGAAGCTGAAACCAACCCGTCGAGTATTGCCGGGCTCGTCTCAACGTTTCGGAGATCATGCTCATTTCTTTTCCGCTCGGCCGCCGCGCGTCGTCTGGATGGCGGCGGCGAGTCATAAGGTTGGGCGTGGCCGTGCCGCATCCTGCTGGCCGACTTTAGCTGGCACCACGGGTATTACTCGAAAGCGGTTCGCAACAGGTCGTGAGTCGTCGGATGCCGTGGTTACCTCTCATCTCTTATGTCAGTACCAATGCAACGAGTGAGATGAGAAAAATTCACGACGGACTGCCGGTGTTTATGTAAATTGGCTCCAGATGGTGCGCGGGCGAGGGGGCTGCCGAAGCATTCAAGGCTGTTCTCGATCGAGGCTATTTGTATCCAGTGCGGCGCGATTCGACCCGAGGACCGCTGGGCCGGCGAACTCCTCTGTCGGTGAGCGCTCGGCTTGGTTGCAGCTTTGGTCGTGGCCACGCCCGGCACCCTCACCCTCCCGCCACCACCCGCCGATACCGGATCGCCTCCGCGATCTGCGCGGCATCGGGCGCCGTGCCGCCGGCCAGATCCGCGATCGTGCGCGCGACCTTCAACACCCGGTAATGCGTCCGCGCCGACCACCCGAACCGCTCGCCCGCCTCGCGCAGCAGCAGTTCGCCCGCATGATCGGGCCGGCACAGTTCGTCGGCCTCGCGCCCGCTCAACGCATGATTGGTCTTGCCCTGCCGCGCGAGCTGCCGCGCCCGCGCCCCGGCCACCCGCTCCGCCACCACCGCGCTCGCCTCGCTTGGCGCGGCCGACCGTTCCGACAGCTCGGCCGGCGTGAGCGCGGGCAGCTCGATCTGGATGTCGATGCGATCGAGCAGCGGGCCGGACAGCTTGCGCAGGTAGCGCGCGGCGAGGTCCGGCGTACAGCGGCAGCGTCCGGCGGGATCGCCGCGCCAGCCGCAGGGGCACGGATTCATCGCGGCGACCAGCTGGCACGCGGCCGGAAACTCGGCCTGCTGCGCGGCGCGCGAGATCGTGATGTGGCCGGCCTCCAGCGGCTCGCGCAGCGTTTCGAGCACATGCCGGTCGAATTCTGGCAGTTCGTCGAGGAACAGCACGCCGAGGTGCGCGAGCGTGATCTCGCCGGGCTGCGGCGGATTGCGGCCGCCGACGAGCGCCGCCGCGCTCGACGAATGATGGGGCGCGCGAAACGGCCGCTGCCGCCACTGCGCGGGCGAAAAACCGAGCCGGCTCGACGACAGCAGCGCCGCCGACGCGAGCGCCTCGTCGTCGCTCATCGGCGGCAGGAGGCCCGGCAGCCGTGCGGCGAGCATCGACTTGCCCGCGCCGGGCGGCCCGACCATCAGCAGGTGATGGCCGCCCGCCGCCGCGACCTCCAGCGCACGACGCGCCTCGCGCTGGCCGATCACGTCGGCGAGGTCCGGGACCGCCGCGCCCGGCCGCGCGTCGAGACAAGGCGCGGTGGCGGGCGCGAGGCGGCCGTCCGGCACGCCGGCCAGATGCGCGCACAGCGCGGGCAGGTCGGGCGCGCCGTAAACGGTCACGCCGGGCGCGAGCGCCGCCTCGGCCGCACTCGCGAGCGGCAGATAGAGTTCGGGCGGGGCGGTGGCGGCGTGCGCATCGGCCTGCGCCGCGCCGCGCGCGGTGCCGCAGGCCATCGCGAATGCGCCGGGCATCGGCCGCAGCGCGCCCGTGAGCGACAGCTCGCCCGCGAATTCGCGTCCAGCGAGCACGCCGGGCGGCAGTTGCCCGCTCGCGGCGAGGATGCCGAGCGCGATGGGCAGGTCGAAGCGGCCCGATTCCTTGGGCAGGTCGGCGGGCGCGAGATTGACGGTGATGCGGCGCACCGGGAAGTCGAAGCCGCAGTTCTGCAGCGCGGCGCGCACGCGTTCGCGGCTTTCGCGGACTTCGAGGTCGGGCAGGCCGACGATCGAGAACGCCGGCAGGCCGTTGGCCAGGTGGATTTCGACGGTGACCTCCGGCGCACGGCCGGCGGCCGGGGCGCGACTGCGCACGACGGCGAGCGACATGGCGGGCACTCCTCGCTGGGCGAAGCGCGGCGGGCCGCGCTTCGTTCAAGGTGGGCGATTTCGCTGCGCGCTTGCCGGCGAGGCGCGAACTGGGACGGAAAACCGGGCCGCGAAAGCGGCGGTGAGCGGCGGACGCCGGCCGGGGGCCGGCGTCCGCGCGGGGTCAGGATCGGGCGTCGGCGAGCTTCTGCTCGAGTTCCGCGACGCGTTTTTCCAGCTCCTCGAGCCGGACGCGGGTGCGCGCGAGCACTTGCGCCTGCGTGTCGAACTCCTCGCGGGTGACGAGATCGAGCTTCGAGAAGCCTTGCGTGAGCATGGCCTTCACGTTGCGCTCGACATCCCTGGCCGGCGAGTTTTTCAGCAGATCGCCGACCCGCGCCTGCAGGTCGTTGAAAACGTCGCTGGGTTGCTTCATGGTGTTTCCCCTTCTTTGCACATTATTTGTGCATGTGCCGTTACGTTCGTGCCCGGAAGGCGCGCATGACCGGAATTGGTGCGCGCGCCGGGCCCGTTTTCCGGGCATGGCGGCCGCCTGATCGGGGCCCGCATGCCTTGGACGTGCGTGAACTCTAGCAATGATCCTTTTGCTGCGCCAGCGAACTGGCCGCGCGTTGGCCGTTCGGCCCAGGCTGCGTGCGCCTGAGCGCCGCCTCGCTGCGCCGCAGAAATCTCGCTGAAAGCCTGTTGAGCGCCGCGCGGCGCGACATGGCACGCGAGTTGCTGAGGGTGTCCCGTCACACAGGCAAGCGGGTTGACGGGATACTACAGCGAGAGGATTTCATGAAACTGATTACCGCCATCATCAAGCCGTTCAAGCTCGATGAGACGCGCGAGGCGCTGTCGGCCCTCGGCGTCTCGGGCATCACGGTCACGGAGGTCAAGGGCTTCGGCCGCCAGAAGGGGCACACCGAGCTGTATCGGGGGGCGGAATACGTGGTCGATTTCCTGCCCAAGATGAAGATCGAGGCCGCGGTGTCGGACGATCTCGTCGAGCAGGCCGTGGAGGCGATCGAGCGGGCCGCGCGCACCGGCAAGATCGGCGACGGCAAGATCTTCGTCACGGCGATCGAGCAGGTGGTCCGGATTCGCACCGGGGAGACGGGCGCAGACGCCCTGTAATACACGACACAAGACGAGCGATAAGAGGAAACCCAAGATGCGCAACTTCCTGATGTCCCTGCTGATGGCCGGCTCGCTGCTTGCGGGCGGCGTGGGCACGGCACTGGCCGACGACGCCGCGTCGGCGGCCGCGGCCTCCGCCGCGACGGCCTCCGACACCGCGGCTTCCGCGCCCGACGCCAGCGCGGCCGCCGCGCCCGTCGTGAGCGCGGCGGCGCCGGCCGATGCCAGCGCCGCGGCCGCCGCGCCGGCCTCGGCGGCGGCGCCCGCCGCGCCGACCGCGCCGTTCTCGGTCGATTCGTCGAAGATCAATTCCGGCGACACCGCGTGGATGCTGACCTCGACGGCCCTCGTGCTGTTCATGACGATCCCGGGCCTCGCGCTGTTCTACGGCGGCATGGTCCGCAAGAAGAACGTGCTGGCGACCGTGATGCAGAGCTTCGCGATCACGGCGCTGATCACGGTGCTGTGGACGGTGGTCGGCTACAGCCTCGCATTCACGCCGGGCAACGGCTTCATCGGCGGCTTCTCGCGGGTGTTCCTGTCGGGCATGAACTACATCCACGGCGACAAGGCCACCACGCTGACCGTCAGCCACCTCGCGCCGACGATCCCCGAGACGGTCTATTTCGTCTACCAGATGACCTTCGCGATCATCACGCCGGCGCTGATCTGCGGCGCGTTCGCGGACCGCATGAAGTTCTCGGCGATGCTGGTGTTCATGACGCTCTGGTCGCTGATCGTCTATGTGCCGATCGCGCACATGGTGTGGGAGCCGACCGGCTGGCTGTCGTCGGACGGCGTGCTCGACTTCGCGGGCGGCACCGTCGTGCACATCAACGCCGGCATCGCGGGCCTCGTGTCCTGTCTCGTGCTCGGCAAGCGGGTCGGCTACGGCCGCGAGGCGATGGCGCCGCACAACCTGGTGCTGACGCTGATCGGCGGCTCGATGCTGTGGGTCGGCTGGTTCGGCTTCAACGCGGGTTCGGCGGTCGCGGCCGACGGCCGCGCCGGGTTCGCGATGCTGACGACCCAGGTCGCCACCGCCTGCGCGGCGCTCGGCTGGATGTTCGCCGAATGGATCGCGAAAGGCCGGCCGTCGGTGCTCGGCATCGTGTCGGGCGCGGTCGCCGGGCTGGTCGCGATCACGCCGGCCGCCGGTTTCGTCGGCGTCGCCGGTGCGCTCGTGATCGGCATCGCGGCGGGCGTCGTGTGCTTCTGGTCGGCGACCTGGCTCAAGACCAAGCTCGGCTACGACGATTCGCTCGATGCGTTCGGCGTGCACGGCGTGGGCGGGATCCTCGGCGCGCTGCTGACCGGCGTGTTCGCGGTCAAGGACATCGGCGGCGCCGACGGCAGCCTGCTGCTGCAGGCCAAGGGCGTGGCGATCACGCTGGTCTACAGCGGCGTCGTCAGTTTCGTGTTGTTGAAGGGGATCGATCTGGTGATGGGCCTGCGCGTGTCGGAAGAGGAAGAGCGCGAAGGCCTCGACGTGATCCTGCACGGCGAGCATGTCGAATAAACGCAAGTCGTGATCGGTTCGAGGGGCGCGCGGCCCGCTTCACGCCGCGCCGCCCGGAATGCATGAGCGCAGCGACTTCGGCCCGCCGTTCGGCGGGCTCTTTTTTTGGTTCATCGCGGGAAACCGTGGAAGCTTTGGGTGCAGTTGGTAATCTGACGCCAGTGGAAACGGGCGTTGGAGGCCAAATTGCTGGATCGCAAAGCACTACAGGCATTGGGATGCTGGACGGGCTAC
>NZ_JAAGNW010000058.1:0-4695 GCF_010645215.1 Burkholderia multivorans
GGGTAGGCGCGATGGAACTGCTCGTGCGTCGCGTGCAGCTGATACGGCAGGTAGTAGGTGCCGCCGACCGCGAGCACCGCGTCGATCAGCGCGCGGGTCCAGACCGCCACGCGTTCGCGCGCGTTCTCGCGCGTGCGCTGCTTGTAATACAGCACGAATGCGAAGGTCTCGCCGCGCGCCCACGCCATCACCGTGCGGTCGTCGCCGAGCGCGTGGCGGATCGAGATGTTGACGACATTGACCTTGTGCTGCGCGAGCACCGCGCCCATCGTCTGCGCGAACTCGCCGACCGCCTCCGCCGGCACGAAATACTCCTGCAGCACGTAGGTGCGGTCGCGCCGCCCGACGGGTTCCAGCTCGGCGACGTCGTAGCCGGCTTCATAGTTGCGCCAGTGCACTTTCGAGCCGAGGTGCAGCAGCGGGTCGTACAGGTACTCGCGGCGGAACTTGCCGAGCGGCGTCTCGGTGATCGCCCACAGCAGATACTTGGCCGCGAGGAAGCCGCGCGCGAGCGGCTGCAGGCGCGGCGCGGTGGCGGGCGCGTCGGTCACGGTCCAGCTGACCGCGCGGCCGCGCGTATAGCTCGGCGGATAGAGATCGAAGTTGTGGAACACCACGTCGCCGTGGCCGCGAACGTTCGCGTCGAACCAGCGCTTGTAGTCGGCGGTGCGCATCTTGCGGTCGCTGCGCGCGACGCGCGTGTTGGGCACCAGATCCAGTTCCACCTCGGTGATGACGCCGATCCCGCCGTAGCCGCCGTAGCCGCCGATCGCCGCGTCGAACAGGCGCGGATGCGCGCTGCGCGACGCCTCGACCACCTCGCCGCCGGCGAGCACCAGCGTGATCGCGCGCACCGACAGCACGACCGGCCCGAGCCCCATGTAGCGGCCGTGCGCATTCACCGACAGCGCGCCGCCGACCGTGAAGTTCGCATAGGTCTGCATGATCTTGACCGCGAGGCCGTGCGGGTCGACGAAGCGCTGGATGTCGCACCAGCGGATCCCGGCCTGCACGCGGATCACGGCGGCGAGCGGATCGAAGCGCAGCACCTGGTTCATGCGGCGCAGATCGAGGTGGAGCGTGCCGGGGCTCGCGGTGTGGCCGCCCATGCTGAAATGGCCGCCGCCGATCGACACGGGAAGCTGGGTCCTGACGAGCGCGTCGACCACCTCCTGCGTGGACGTGGGCGTGGCGATCGAGAAAACCGGAATCCGGTTGAGCTGGGTAACGTCGTTGACCGTTGGCATGTCGTGCATCAGCGGGAAATGGGGACTTGCAGATAATCGTCGCGGCTCGCCGGATCGGGGCCGAAGCGGTTTTCGTGCGCGGCGCCGCGCTTGAGCAGTTGAACGACGACCCACAACGGCCCGAGCACCGGCACGAGCGCCACCCACAGCGCGGCGCCCGTACGGCCGATATCGTGCAGGCGCTGGATCGACAACGCGAACGCGGCCCAGATGAACAACACGGCGAACACGCCGGCGCCAACGTCGCCGGCGAGGCGGCCGGCCAGCTCGCCGAACGCGGCGCAGAACAGGCCCGCCACGACGAGCCGGGACAGCCAGGTGCTGCGCGTGATGCGGCCGCGGCGCTTGAAGAAAGCGAAAGCCAATGAAAGTGCGGACATCTCTTTAATCCGTATCCCGGTTTGATTGTTTATCGGGCACTAAACGCGCAGTGTATTCTCTATAATCGGCCGATACCAAGATAATTTCATGGTACTGGATGGCATTGCCTCATTGCTTCAGAAGCTTCACCATTACGTAAAATCCGCTGATCGGCGCGCCGTATCAGTCGCCGAATATCCCGCATTATCTGAATCCCGATGAATGTTAAAAAATGGTTCGCGGCGCTGATCGTCGCGCCGGTCCTGCTTGCGGTGTGCGCCGTGAGCATCGCGAATTACGCGGCCCGCGCGCGCGAGCGCGACGCGGCGGTGAGCGCCGCCCCGCCGGGAAGCCGCTTCGTGCACGCGGCCGATGTGTCGAGGCTGATCCAGGAGCGCGGCCCGGCGACGGGCGAGCCGATCGTGTTCGTGTCCGGGCTCGGCGCATGGAGCGCGACCTGGCTGCCCACCATGGACGCGCTCGCGCGCGCCGGCTACCGGACCATCGCGCTCGATCTGCCGCCGTTCGGCTATACCAGCCGCCCGGCCGCCGACACCTACGACACGCCGCACCAGGCGGCGCGCATTCTCGGCATGCTCGATACGCTCGGCGTGCGCCGCGCGATCCTGGTCGGCCATTCGTTCGGCGGGCGCGCGACCGTCGAGGCGCTGCTCGCGCAGCCGCAGCGCTTCAGCGCGGCGGTGCTGGTCGACGTCGCGCTGCGCCTCGATCCGCCGCCGCCCGCCGCGCCGGGCCTCGTCGCGCGCGGGCTCGGCGTGCCCGCGCTGCGCCGGCCGCTGATCGCGGCGACGGCCACCAATCCGCACCTCACGCGCTGGTTCCTCGAACGCTTCACGACGCGGCACGACGCGCTGTCGTCCGAGGTGGTCGCCGTCTATCAGCGGCCGCTGTCGGTCGCCGGCACGACCACCGCCTACGGCGAATGGCTCGACGCGTTCCTCAACGACGCCGGCCGCGATCGCGGCGAGCGCAGCGCGGCGCTCGCCGCGCTGCCGATGCCGGTCGACGTGATCTGGGGCAACGCCGACACGGTCACGCCGCTCGCGGACGGCGCGCGGCTCGCGCGGCTGTTGCCGAATGCGTCGTTGACGGTGCTGCCGGGGCTCGGGCATATCCCGCACGTCGAGGACAACGCCGCGTTCGTGCGGGCGGTATTGCCGTTCGTCGCGCGCTGGTCGGGGCAGGAGGCGGGGTGAGCGCGCGGGGGCGCGGCGCGCTCTGATACGCTGCGGGATGAAGAAAATGGGAAAGCGCCGGCCGCGCTTTCCCGGCGGATGACGCATCCGCGCCGGGACGAATGCGCAGGGAATAACAAGGAGATTTCGCGTGGCAAACAATCCGATTGCGTTCATGAGCTACGTGCACGTGGACGACGAGCATGAGAACGGGCGGCTGACCCAGTTTCGCGAACGCCTGAGCGGCGAGATCGGCATGCAATTGGGCGAGCGTTTCGATATTTTCCAGGACCGCAAGGATCTGCGCTGGGGCGAGCAATGGAAAGCGCGCCTCGACGGCGCAATTGACGCGGTCACGTTCCTGATTCCGATCATCACGCCCGCGTTCTTCAAGAGCACGGCGTGCCGCGGCGAACTCGAACGCTTCCTCGAACGGGAGCGGACGCTCGGGCGCAACGACCTGATCATGCCGGTCTACTACCTCGATCGCGCGGCACATCGTGGAGGCGCTGGAGGTGCGGGCGGCAGCGCTGCCGGCAGTCGTGCAGGAAGTCGAGACGCGGGAGGCGGACAGCGCAACGGAATCCGCCGGCAATCCGGCCGGCACGCAGGCGAGCGTGACCAAGGCGACGGAACAGGCACTCGGCCCGGAAGCGCGAACCGAAGTGCCCACGCTGATCGTGGACGCCTTCCATCGCGGCGATCATTTGACGATCAACGCGGCGCTCGCCGCCGCCGTGCCGGGCGCGCGCATCCTGGTGCGGCCCGGGCTCTATCGGGAAGGCCTCGTCATCGACAAGCCGGTCGAGATCATCGGCGACGGCAATCGCGGCGACATCGTCGTCGAGGCGCGCGATCAGGATGTCGTGCTTTTCAAGAGCAGCATGGGACGTGTCGCGAACCTGACACTGCGGCAGGCCGGGGACGGCGATTGGTATGGTGTCGACATCACTCAGGGACGCCTCGATCTGGAGGATTGCGCCATCTCCAGCCGGAGCCTCGCCGGTGTCGCCATCCATGACGGCGCCGACCCGAGAATCCGCCGGAACCTGATACATGACGGCGCATCGGTCGGCGTGATCGCCTACGGCAATGGCCTTGGCACGCTGGAAGACAATGAAATCGTCGGCCACGCCAATGTCGGCGTGTCAATCTCGGACGGCGCGCATGTCACGCTCTACCGTAATCGCATCCACGGCGGACAATCCTCCGGCGTATACGTCTACGACAAAGGCCGCGGGCTGCTCGAAGACAACGAGATATTCGACAATGCCGGCAGCAACGTGATGATCCGCGAGCACGGAAATCCTACGCTGCGCCGTAATCGCATCCATAGCGGCAAAGCCTCGGGCGTATTCATCTACGACAGCGGCAAGGGCACGCTCGAAGGCAACGACATCTTCAATAACCAGTTGGCCGGCGTAGAAATCAAGACCAGCGCCCAGCCCGCGCTCTATGTCAATCGCGTGCACGACAATCACTCGGGCGGCGTATTCATCCACACCGACGGCCTCGGCACGCTCGAGCGCAACGAGATCTACGGCAACGCATTTGCGGGTGTGGAAATCAGGAAAGGGGCGAATCCCACGCTAAGACACAACCATATTCATGACGGCAAGTCCGGCGGCGTATTCGTCAGCGACCACGGTCAGGGTTTGCTGGAAAACAACGAGATCATCGGCAATACGTTTTCGGGCGTCGAAATCCGGGGGAACAGCAACCCCACGCTTCGCAAGAACTTCATCGGCAAGGGAAAGGCGAGCGGTCTATATATCCATACGGACGGGCAGGGAATTCTGGAAGACAACCAGATCGTCGACAATGGTCGCTCGGGCGTCGTAGTGGCCAGCGGCGGCCATCCGACGCTCCGCGACAACCGCATCGCCGGCAAC
>NZ_JAAGNW010000058.1:4705-9673 GCF_010645215.1 Burkholderia multivorans
ATCGACATCCGCAAAAACAGCGGCGGCACCTTCGAGAACAACGACCTGCGCGGCAACCAGGAAGCCGCCTGGAGAATCGCCGCCGACGCACGGCAGGACCTCAAACGCACGGGCAATCTCGAATGAGATCGCCGCGTGCGGCCGCCGCCGTCAACGCGTCGGCCGCACGGGCGCACCACGCGCCGCCCCTTCGCCTCGCCCTTCATCCCAAGGAGACAAGCATGACCCGCACCATCGCCGAAAAACGCGCCGCGTTCCGCGCGCTGCACGCCTCCGGTTGCTTCATGTTGCCGAACCCGTGGCATATCGGCAGCGCCCGCTACCTGGAAAGCCTCGGATTCAAGGCGCTCGCCTCCACCAGCTCCGGCCTCGCCTGGTCGCTCGGCCATGCCGACAACCACCTCACCCGCGATGCAGTGCTCGCGCACCTGCGCGCGCTCGTCGCCGCGACCGACCTGCCCGTCAACGCCGATTTCGAGAACGGCTTCGGCGCGGATCCCGATGCGCTCGCCGACAGCGTGCGGCTCGCGGTCGATACCGGCATCGCGGGCCTGTCGATCGAGGATTCGACGGGCGCGCCCACCGCGCCGCTGTTCGCGCTCGACGTCGCGGTCGAACGCATCAAGGCCGCGCGGCACGCGATCGACTCGGCGGGCGGCGACGTCCTGCTGGTCGGCCGCGCGGAAAACTTCCTGGTCGGCGTGCCGGACCTCGACGACACGATCAAGCGTCTCACCGCCTACGCCGAAGCGGGCGCCGATGTCCTCTACGCGCCCGGCATCCGCACCCGCGCGCAGATCGAGGCCGTGGTCGCCGCGGTCGCGCCGAAGCCGGTGAACCTGCTGATCGGCTCGCCGTCCGAATTCACGCTGCAGGACGTCGCCGCGCTCGGCGTGCGACGCGTCAGCGTGGGCGGCGCGCTCGCCCGCACCGCATGGGGCGGCTTCATGCGCGCGGCGCAAGGGCTCGTCGAAGGCCGCTTCGACGCCTTCGCCGACGGCGCGCCGCACGCCGACCTGAACCGCATGTTCCAGTAAGCCGCGCCGCCGGCCGCGCACGCGGGACGCGACGCAGCGCGCGTGCCCCGCTCCCGCCGGCCGGCGCTTCCACCGCGCCCGTGTCCCGCGACGCGCCTGCGCCGTCACTCCGCCGCCCGCGCCCCCTCCTCCGCCTCGGCAACGATCCAGTCATGAAACAGTTGCATCGCGGGCGACATCGCGCGCGAGCGCAGCCACACGAGCCAGTAGCCGCCCGTGCGGATCTCGACCTCGAACGGCCGCATCAGCACGCCCGCCTGCAACTCGCGCACGAACATCACGGGCGGCGCCAGCGCGACGCCCGTACCCTGGATCGCCGCCTCCACCATCAGACGCGACGAATCGAACACGGGGCCGTTGAGCGGCCACGGCGCGAGCCCCGCCGCCGCGAACCAGTTCAGCCATTCGTCGGCGCGATACGAGCGCAGCAGCGTCTCGCGTTCCAGCGCGGCCGGCGCGTCGAGCCGCTCGGCGATCTCGGGCGCGCACAGCGCGGCGAGCGGCGCGTCGAGCAGGAAGGTGCCGTGCGTGCCGTGCCAGGTGCCTTCCCCGAAGCGAATCGCGAAATCGAGCCCTTCCGCCGCGAGATCGACGAGATTGTTGTGGGTCAGCAGCCGCAGCTCGACGAACGGATGCATCTGGCGAAACCGCCGCAGACGAGGCATCAGCCAGCCTATGGCAAAGGTGCCGACCACGCCGATCGTCAGCACCTCGTGGAAATGCCCGCCGTCGAACTGCTTGAGCACCGTCTCGATCCGGCTGAATGCGTCGCTGAGCACGGGCAGCAGCGCGCGGCCCTCGTCGGTGATCCCGAGGCCGCGCGGCAGACGCTTGAACAGCGTGCAGCCGAGCCGCTCCTCGAGCTGCCGAACCTGCTGGCTGACGGCCGCCTGGGTCACGCGCAGCTCCAGCGCCGCACGCGTGAAGCTCAGGTGCCGCGCCGACGATTCGAACGCCCGCAGCGCATTCAAAGGAAGATGAGGTCGCATATCGATCCATTAGATTTTCTTTTGCTTGCCGGTAATTATCGTCGTTTGCAAGCTTTTCGAAAAGGACCGATAGTCCTGATGCGCCGGCGCCGTCGCACCCCATTCACCCGATCGAAAGAGAGCCTGCCCATGACTCACTCCCCGCTCCGCCGTACGCTGCTGCTGGCCGGCAGCGCCGCGCCGCTCGCGTTCGCCCTGCGCGCCCATGCGGCCGACGCCGCCGCCTCGTCCTCGTCCGCCGTCGCGCGCCTCGCCGCCCTCGAACGCAAGGCGGGCGGCCGCCTCGGCGTCTGCGCGCTCGACACCGCGAACGGCGCGCTCTTGGGCCACCGCGCCGACGAGCGCTTCCCGCTGTGCAGCACCTTCAAGCTGATGCTGTCCGCGGCGGTGCTGGCCCGCACGCAGCACGAGGCCGGCCTGCTGGACCGGCTGATCCGCTACGACAAGCGCGACCTCCTCGATTACTCGCCGATCACGGAACAGCACGTAGGCACCGGCATGACGGTCGCGGCGCTGTGCGCGGCGACGCTGCAGTACAGCGACAACGCCGCGGCGAACCTGCTGCTGAAGGTGCTGGGCGGGCCCGCCGCCGTCACCGCGTTCGCGCGCTCGATCGGCGACGCGACGTTCCGGCTCGACCGCTGGGAACCGGAGCTGAACAGCGCGCTGCCGGGCGACCCGCGCGACACCAGCACGCCGAACGCGATGGCCCGCAGCCTGCGCGCGCTGCTGGCCGGCGATGCGCTACCGCCCGCGCCGCGCACGCAACTGCAGGACTGGCTGCTCGGCAACACGACGGGCGACCGGCGCATCCGCGCGGGCGTGCCGGCCGGCTGGCGGGTGGCCGACAAGACCGGCACCGGCGCGCACGGCACCGCCAACGACATCGGCGCGCTGTGGCCGCCCGAGCGGCAGCCGGTGATGCTCGTGCTGTTCTACACGGGCGGCAAGGGCGGCGACGCGATCCTCGCGGACGCAACCCGCATCGTCGCCGGCGCGCTCGGCTGACGCGCCGCGCTCAATCGAAGTCGAACAGGTCGAACAGCGACTTCTTCTTGCGATAACCGGGATGCGCATGGCCGCCGTCGCGCGGCGCGCTCCCGCGCTGGCCCCAGTCGTCGTGGCGCGCGGCCGCGGGCGGGCGCGCCGCGTCGCGCTCGACGGGCCGCGCGTCGTCGGCGCTGGCGATCAGCTTGTCCAGTTCGCCGCGGTCGAGCCACACGCCGCGGCAGGCGGGACAGTAGTCGATCTCGATGGCCTGGCGCTCGGTCATCAACAGGTCGGGGGTCTTGCAGGCCGGACATTTCATCGTGAAGCTCCTTGCGGCAGCGGGTTGCCTTCGATCGGTGCGAGGAAAAAGCCGCCGCCCGTCGCGGGCGGCCGCCGCGCGCCGCCGCCCCGCACCGGGCGGCGGCGCGCGCTTACTCCGTGCCGGAGCGACGGCGCTTCGCGCGCCGCGCCAGCATGTTCATCCCTTCGACGAAAGCCGAGAACGCCATCGCCGCGTAGATATAGCCCTTCGGCACGTGGGTCCCGAAGCCTTCCGCGATCAGCGTCATGCCGATCACGACGAGGAAGCTGAGCGCGAGCATCACGATGGTCGGATTGCGGTCGATGAAGCGCGCGAGCGGCTGTGCCGCGAACAGCATCACCATCACGGCGGCGATCACCGCGACGAACATGATCGGGACGTGTTCCGTCATGCCGATCGCCGTCACGATGCTGTCGATCGAGAACACCAGATCGAGCATGATGATCTGGCTGATCGCCGCCCACATGCCCAGGCCGACCGCGCCGCCCGTGCCGCCCGCCGCGTCGCCGTCGTGCGACACGTGGTGATGCATCTCGCGGGTCGCCTTCCAGACGAGGAACAGGCCGCCCGAGATCAGGATCACGTCGCGCCAGGAAAACGCATGGTCGAACAGCGAGAACACCGGTTCGGTCAGGCGCGCGATCCATGCCACCGTGCCGAGCAGCGCGAGCCGCATCACCAGCGCGAGCGCGATGCCGATCCGCTGGGTGCGGGCGCGCTGCGCCTCGGGCAGCTTGTTGCTCAGGATCGAGATGAAGATCAGGTTGTCGATGCCGAGCACGACCTCCATCACGACGAGCGTGAGCAAGGCCGCCCAGACGGCGGGGTCGACAGCGAGTGCGAGCAGATAGTCCATGGGCGTGCGCGGGGTTCAGGTCGAAAGACCCGATGATGCACGCATTTCCGCTTCGAAAAAATCAGCGATAATCAGATCTTTGATTCGGTTTTTCCGAAGTTAATCGCCATGCTGAACTTTCGTCATTTGTATTACTTCTGGGTGGTCGTGAAGGAAGGCGGCTTCGCCCGCGCGGCCGAACGGCTGGAAATGGCGGTGCAGACCATCAGCGCGCAGGTGCGCGAGCTGGAGAAAACGCTCGGGCACGCCTTGCTCAAGCCCGCCGGACGCGGCGTGACGATGACCGATGCCGGCCAGGCCGCATTCGCGCGGGCGGAGGAAATCTTCCAGCTCGGGCGGCTGATCCCGGACGAGGTGCGCGAAGCGTCGAGCGGCGCGGTCGCGCGGCTCGCGGTCGGGCTCTCGGACGGGATCTCCAAGCTGGCCGCGCATGCGCTGCTCGCGCCCGTGCTGGACACGCCCGCGCTGCGGCTGCTGTGTCACGAGGGCGAATACGAGGAACTGCTCGGCGAGCTGGCGCTGCATCACCTCGATCTGGTGCTGGCGGGGCAGCCCGCGCCGTACAACGCGAACCTGCGCGTGACGAGCGAGCGGCTCGCCGAATCGCCGGTCGACTGGTACGGGCCGGCCGCGCTGGTCACGCGCGCCGCGCGCGCCGGCTTCCCCGGCAGCCTCGCCGCGCTGCCGCTCCTGCTGCCGACCACGCACTCGCCGCTGCGCGCGCGGCTCGACCGCTGGCTCGAAAGCGTCGGCGTGCGGCCGCGCATCGCCGGC
>NZ_JAAGNW010000058.1:9683-10084 GCF_010645215.1 Burkholderia multivorans
CCGGCGAGTTCGAGGACAGCGCGCTGATGGCCGTGTTCGCCGCGCGCGGGCTCGGCGTGTTTCCGCTCAGCGCGCGGGGCGCGGGCGATGCCACGCTGCTGCGCGACCTGCGCCCGCTCGGGCGCGCCGAGGGCGTGACCGAGGAAATCCACGCGATCCGTTCGCGGCGCGGCCAGCATCATCCGCTCGCCGCGCGCGTGGTGGAGGCCGTACGTGCCTGAGCAGGCGGGCGCCTATCGGCCGATCATCGACACGATCGACTCGGCCGACGGCAGCTCATAGGTCCGCCAGATCAGCCGCCCGTCCCGATCGATCACCTGCACCTGCGTCGTGTGGTTGTCGAGCCCCGTCGCGCCCGCGCCGAACAACCGCTGGATCGCATCCACATCGCGCAGCGACGG
>NZ_JAAGNW010000058.1:10094-10799 GCF_010645215.1 Burkholderia multivorans
GAGCGGATCGATGCTCAGCGACAGCAGCTGCACGTCGGCGCGCGGCCGCGAACCGAGCAGTGTCTGCACGCGCTGGAACACCGCGCCCTGGATCGGGCAGGTTGCCGAACAGCCGGTGAAGAACAGCTGCAGCGCCGTCGCGCGTCCGGCCAGCACGGCATGCAGGCGGGTCTCGCGGCCGTCCGCCAGCCGCAACGGCCAGTCCGGCACCGGCAGGGGCGGCGCGATGCGGCCGCCGTGGTAGCTGAGCGGCGCGTCCTGCGTACGACCGAACACGGGCCAGGCCGCCGCCGCGAGCGCCGCCGCACACAGCGCACGCCGCCGCGCACGCGAATCAGGACCGTCCATCGGACACCTCGGTCAGGAAATGCCAGAGCGCCGCGCAATCGCGCGCGTCGACGCGATAGCGCGGCATCTGGACGTTGATCAGCACGTAGGAGGGATCGACACCGTTGCGCAGCAGCGCGCAGAACGCGTCGCGGTCGTAGCGGCTCGGCGGACCGCCGCGCCGGCTCTGCCACTCGACGAGCCAGTTGCGCGACAGGCGCGGCGCGATCGAATTCGGCACCGCCGGCCCGCTTCCCGCCGCATGACAATTCGCACACCGCACGACCGTCGCCGGCAGATCGGACGGATGCGAGGCGAGCCGGGCCTGCAACGGCGCGGCGCCGGTGAACAGCGCCTGGCCGCGCGCGGCATCGCCGT
>NZ_JAAGNW010000058.1:10809-13845 GCF_010645215.1 Burkholderia multivorans
GCCGTGCAACGACGGCTCGGGCGCGGCGCGCACGGCAAGCGCAACAAGCGCCGCCGCCAGCGCCGCGCACAGCGCGACGCCCACGGGCCTCGTGATACGCCGTCGCATCAGCTGATCCGGATCGCTTTCGACACGCTCGGCACACCGCGCGCGTCGAGTGCGAACAGCATGTAGTAGCCGGGCAGCACGACACCCGCGTCCGCCGGGATCGTCAGCTGGTACGCCGTGCCGCTCGACGCGGCGACCGCGAGCGGAATCCGGCGCTGATCGTTGTTCGTCGTATGCGTGACCGATGCCATGCGCATCAGCACGAACGACGCGACCGCGCCCTGCGTCGCCACCGGGATCGTCGTGCCGCGCGTCGCGCTCGCGGGCGCCGACACGATCGTCGGGCGCGCGGCCGCCGTACCGTCCGCATTGAGCAGATAGGGCGGCGTCAGGATCTCCGCATTCAGGTGATTGGTCGCGCAGCCCGTGCCGCATTGGCCGCCGCCGCCGGCGAACACGCGACCGTCCGCCATCAGGATCGCCGTGCTGTGATAAGTGCGCGGCGTCTGCATCGGCTTGAGCAGGTTGAAGCGCTGCGTGACCGGATCCCAGATCTCCGGCACCATCACCGCGCTCGTGTCGCTGAACGGTTCCGGTACGCTCTGGCCGCCGATGAACACGATGTTGCCGTTCGGCAGGATCACGCTGTTCGCGAAGGCGCGCTGGTACGTCATGCCGTTGAGCCGCTTCACGCCGACCGTCTGGTTCGGGCCGCGCGTGATGTCGATCAGGTAGACCGCGTTCGACGCATAGGTCGGCGTCGCGCCGTTCTGCTGATACGACTTCGCGCCGCCCGCCTTCAGGATCAGGCCGACGTCGTACAGCGACGCGGTGCCGTTGATCGCGTACGGATCGACGCCGCGCTTGCCGGCCGACTGGATCGCGCCGTTGCCGCTCGTCGAGATCCAGTTCATCTGCGCGCTCGGCCCCGCATGGAACACGCTGCCGTTCGCCTGCCCGAACAGCCACAGATGGTTGTCGCCGCGGTAGATGCCCTGCGGATCGGGGCCGACGATATTGGCCTCCGGCACGCCCGACAGCACCGTCCAGCGCCCGCCGTCGGTCCAGATCTCGGCGCTCTTGCCGCCCTGGCCGCCGCTCCACGAGCCGCCCAGCGTCAGCACCGCGCCCGTCGACAACAGCGTGTCGCCCTGGTAGCCGCGCGGAATGTTCATCGTCGCGGCGGCGCTCCAGGTATTGGTCGACCAGTCGTACAGCGTGGTCTTCGGGCTGCTGTCGCCGCCGTTCACCAGCAAGCGCCCGTCCGCCAGCATCGCCGTGCCCGGACAGAACATGTCGGAGCCGGCCGAGGTTTCGAGATACTGCGTGGCCGTATTGGTCGCGGGATCGAACACGGCCGTCTGCGTCTGGGTCGCCTTGGTGCCGACGTCGTTCTGGAAACTGAAGGTCTGGTCGGCCGACCACATCACGAGCTTGCCCGTCGGCGTGTTGGCGAGACCGATCGGATTCACCGGCAACGGCAGCACCGGGCTCCACTCGGACGGCAGCGTGACCGGGAACGTCTGCGGCAAGGCCAGCGTGAACTGATCGTTCAGCACACCCGCGCCCTGGCACGGATACTGGATCAGCTGCGCGCCGTCGGCATTCGAGCCGCCGCTGACGTTCGCGCACATCCCGCTCGCCACCGACACCAGCCGGTAACGGCCGCCCACCGGCAGGACCGTCCATTGGTCATTGGTCTGTGCATCGCCCGGGCATGCATACGGAATCAGTTGCGTGCCGCTCGTGCCCTTGCCGCCGAACACATTCAGGCACTGGCCGGTGCGGCGCGACACGACGTGGTAACCGCTGCCCGCCGGCACGAAGCTCCAGGCCGTGCCGCCCTGGTTGTCGCACGCGCCCTGCGCGACGGCGTTGCCGTTCACGACCATGCAGCGTCCGCTGCCGGCCCCCACGATGTTGGTAGCCGCCTGCACGGGCAGATAGAGGTTGAACTGATCGTTGGTCGCCGAGGCGTCCTGGCAGCCGTACTGGATCACGGGTGCGCCGCTGGCGGTCGAGGCGCCGCTCAGGTTCACGCACAGGCCGTTCACCGCGGAGACGATCCGATAGCTGGCGCCGACCGCGACGAGCGTCCATTGATCGTTGAGCACGCTGCTGTCCTGGCAGCCGTACTGGATCAGCTGCGTCCCGCTCGCGCGCGAGCTGCCCGGTACGTTCAGGCACTGCCCGGTACCTTGCAGCACGACGTGGTAGCGATCGCCGACCGGCACGAACGCCCAGGTCGTATTGGCGTTCCCCGAGCAGGCGGTCTGGACGATGCCCGCGCCGGCATTCGACGCATTGCCCGCGCTCGACAGGCAAAGCCCGCTGCTCGCTGACACGATATCGGTGTAGGACGGTCCGCCGGCCGCGCGCGCGCCCGTGGACAACAACAATGCGCAGCCAAGCGCAACCAGCCAGGTCTGCACCTGGCGCCAATCGTATCTCATGGGCCACCCCGTAGCTTATTTGAATGACCCGAATTAATACTGTGAGACGGGAGTCCTTACAGTTCGTTACATAACCGTACGCGATGCGGTTCGGAGCACCGATCGTTCCCGGTATGTACTGAATTCATGATTCGTGATGAGTCGGTCATGCCACGGCGAAGCATGGCGGCGAGCCGGCGCGGCGTGCGCACGCCGCGATGATTCGAGCGCCATGCATCCCTTGGTCCGAGCACCGGCAGACGATGAACGCCGCGACCTCTTGCGGATGCCCGAGCCGGCCCACCGGAATCTACGGCAGGGATGCGCTGCGCTCGAGCAAGCGGGCGCCTATCGCCCGATCATCGACACGATCGACTCGGCCGACGGCAGCTCATAGGTGCGCCAGATCAGCCGCCCGTCCCGATCGATCACCTGCACCTGCGTCGCGTGGTTGTCGAGCCCCGTCGCGCCCGCGCCGAACAACCGCTGGATCGCATCCACATCGTTCAGCGACGGCGCGGCCGCCACCCAGCCGGGCCGCGCATCGAAACGCGCG
>NZ_JAAGNW010000058.1:13855-15799 GCF_010645215.1 Burkholderia multivorans
GAGAGCGGATCGATGCTCAGCGACAGCAGCTGCACGTCGGCGCGCGGCCGCGAACCGAGCAGTGTCTGCACGCGCTGGAACACCGTGCCCTGGATCGGGCAGGTTGCCGAACAGCCGGTGAAGAACAGCTGCAGCACCGTCATGCGTCCGGCCAGCACGGCATGCAGACGGGTTTCTCGGCCGTCCGCCAGCCGCACCGGCCAGTCCGGCACCGGTACGGGCGGCGCGATGCGGCCGCCGTGGTAGTTGAGCTGCGCATCCTGCGCGCGGCCGAGCACGGGCCAGGCCGCCGCCGCGAGCGCCGCCGCACACAGCGCACGCCGCCGCGCACGCGAATCAGGACCGTTCATCGGTCACCTCGGTCAGGAAATGCCAGAGCGCCGCGCAATCGCGCGCGTCGACGCGGTAGCGCGGCATCTGGACGTTGATGAGCACGTAGGAGGGATCGACACCGTCGCGCAGCAGCGCGCAGAACGCGTCGCGGTCGTAGCGGCTCGGCGGACCGCCGCGCCGGCTCTGCCAATCGACGAGCCAGTTGTGCGACAGGCGCGGCGCGATCGAATTCGGCACCGCCGGCCCGCTCCCCGCCGCGTGACAATTCGCACACCGCACGACCGTCGCCGGCAGATCGGACGGATGCGATACAAGCCGGGCCGCCAACGGCGCGGCGCCGGTAAACAGCGCCTGTCCGCGCGCGGCGTCGTCGCGCGGCGCCGGTTCGGGGGCCGCGCGCACGGCAAGCGCAACAAGCGCCGCACACAGCGCGATGCCCGCGCGCCTCGTGGTATGCCTCCGCATCAGCTGATCTGGATGGCTTTCGACACGCTCGGCACGCCGTTCGCGTCGAGTGCGAACAGCATGTAATAGCCGGGCAGTACGACACCCGAGTCCGCCGGGATCGTCAGTTGGTACGCCGTGCCGCTCGATGCCGCGACCGCGAGCGGAATCCGGCGCTGGTCGTTGTTCGTCGTATGCGTGACCGACGACATGCGCATCAGCACGAACGACGAGACTGCCGCCTGCGTCGACACCGCGATCGTCGTACCGCGCGCGGCGCTCGCGGGTACCGACACGATCGCCGGACGCGCGGCCGGCGTGCCGTCCGCATTGAGCAGATACGGCGGCGTCAGGATCTCCGCGTTCAGGTGATTGTTCGCGCAACCATCGCCGCACTGGCCGCCGCCGCCGACGAACACACGCCCGTCCGCCATCAGGATCGCGGTGCTGTGATAGGTGCGCGGCGTCTGCATCGGCTTGAGCAGGTTGAAGCGCTGCGTGATCGGATCCCAGATCTCCGGCACCAGTACCGCGCTCGTGTCGGTGAACGGCTGCGGCACGCTCTGGCCGCCGACGACCACGATGTTGCCGTTCGGCAGGATCACACTGCTCGCGAACGCGCGCTGATAGGTCATGCCGTTGATGCGTTTCACGCCGACCGACTGGTTCGGGCCGCGCGTGATGTCGATCAGATAGGCCGAGTTCGACGCATAGGTCGGCGTCGCGCCGTTCTGCTGATACGACTTCGCACCGCCTACCTTCAGGATCTGGCCGACGTCGTACAGCAACGCGTTGCCGTTGACCGAGAACGGATCGACGCCGCGCTTGCCCGCCGACTGGATCGCACCGTTGCCGCTCGTCGAGATCCAGTTCATCTGTGAGCTGGGCCCCGCGTGGAACACGCTGCCGTTCGTTTGCGCGAACAGCCACAGGTGGTTGTCGCCGCGGTAGATACCCTGCGGATCGGGGCCGACGACATTGGCCTCCGGCACGCCCGACAGCACCGTCCAGCGTCCGCCGTTGGTCCAGATCTCGGCGCTCTTGCCGCCCTGGCCGCCGCTCCACGAGCCGCCCAGCGTCAGCACCGCGCCCGTCGACAGCAGCGTGTCGCCCTGGTAGCCGCGCGGAATGTTCATCGTCGCGCCGGTACTCCAGGCATTGGTCGAT
>NZ_JAAGNW010000058.1:15809-21974 GCF_010645215.1 Burkholderia multivorans
ATCGCGGTGCCCGGACAGAACATGTCGGAACCGGCCGAGGTTTCGAGATACTGCGTGGCCGTATTGGTCGCAGGATCGAACACCGCCGTGTACGTCTGGGATACGCCGCTGCCGGCATCGCCCTGGTAAACGAAGGGCTGATAAGCCGACCACATCACGAGCTTGCCGGCCGGAGTGTTGGCGACGCCGATCGGATTCACCGGCAACGGAATCACCGGGCTCCACACGGACGGCAGCGTGGCCGGGAACGTCTGCGGCAACGCCAGCAGGAACTGGTCGTTCAGCGTAGTCGCGCTCTGGCAGGGATACTGGATCAGCTGCGCGCCGGCGGCATTCGAGCCGCCGCTGACGTTCGCGCACATCCCGCTCGCCACCGATACCAGCCGGTAACGGCCGCCCACCGGCAGGAGCGTCCATTGGTCGTTGGTCTGCGCATCGCCCGGGCATGCATACGGAATCAGTTGCGTGCCGCTCGTGCGGCTTGCACCGTATACGTTCAGGCATTGGCCGGTGCTCGACACCACGTGATAGCCGCTGCCTGCCGGCACGAGGTTCCAGGCCGTACCGCCCTGGTTGTCGCACGCGCCCTGCGTGACGGCGCTGCCGTTCGCGATCATGCAAAGACCGCTGCCGGCTCCCACGATGTTGGTGGCCGCCTGCACGGGCAGGTAGAGGTTGAACTGGTCGTTGGTCGCCGAGGCGCCCTGGCAAGCGTACTGGATCAAGGCTGCGCCGTCGGCGGTCGAGGCGCCGCTCACATTCACGCACAGGCCGTTCTGCGCGGAGACGATCCGATAGCTGGCGCCGACCGCGACGACGGTCCATTGATCGTTGAGCGCGCTGCTGCTCTGGCAGCCGTACTGGATCAGCTGCGTCCCGCTCGCGCCCGTGCCGCCCGGCACGTTGAGGCACAGGCCCGTCCCCTGCAACACGATGTGATAGCGATTGCCGACCGGCACGAACGCCCAGGTCGTATTGGCGTTCCCCGCACAGGAAGTCTGGACGATGCCTGCACCAGCGGTCGACACGTTGCCCGCGCTCGACAGGCAGAGTCCGCTGCTCGCTGACACGATATCGGTATAAGACGGTCCCCCGGCCGCTCGCGCGCCCGTGGACAACAACAATGCGCAACTCAGCACGACCAGCCAGGCCCACCCCCGGCGCCAATCGAATCTCACGGGCCACCCCTTCGTTTTTTAAATGACCCGAATTAATACGGCAGGACCGGAGTCCTTACTGTTCGTTGAATTACCCTATTCGACAAGTTCAGAAACCGTGTCAATTCCCGGTTTGTCCTGCATTCACGATGTGTCGGTTCCGCATCGCGGCGCTGCCGATGCGGGCCGCCTCCCCGGCGGCGACCCGCATCGGCCGTCACGCATCGTTCGCGTGCGCGCGCACCGTCACGGCGCGCCCGTCAACGCATGTGCATGCCGCCGTTGAGCGCGACGTCCGCGCCGGTCATGAAGCCCGCGTCGTCCGAGCACAGATAGGCGATGAACGACGCGATCTCTTCCGGACGCCCGAGCCGGCCCACCGGAATCTGCGGCAGGATCCGCTTCTCGAGCACGTCGCGCGGCACCGATTCGACCATCGCGGTCGCGAGGTAGCCCGGCGACACCGTGTTGACGGTCACGCCGTGGCGCGCCGTCTCGAGCGCCAGCGCCTTCGTGAACCCATGCAGGCCCGCCTTTGCGGCCGCGTAGTTGGTCTGGCCGAACGCGCCGCGCGAGCCGTTCACCGAGCCGATGTTGATCACCCGGCCGAACTGGCGCTCGACCATCCCCGCGAGGAACGGTTTCGTCATGTTGAACAACGCGTCGAGATCGGTGCGCAGGACGGTATCCCAATCGCCCTTCGTCATCCTGGCGAACGTGATGTCGCGGGTGATGCCCGCGTTGTTGATCAGCACGTCGACTTGCCCGAAGTCCTTCAAGACCTGTTCCGCGCAGCGCTCGCACGCGCTGAAATCGCCGACAGCGACCGCATACGTACGGAACTGACGCCCCGCATCGCGCTCGTGCATGAGCCAGGTCGCCACATGATCGTTGTTGGCCGAGTGCGTCACCGCGACCGCGAATCCGGCGTCGTAAAGCCGCCGGCTGATTGCCGAGCCCAGACCGCCCATGCCGCCCGTCACCAAGGCCACGCGTTTCGTCTGCATTCTGTTCTCCCGGGGTCCGCCCGCCTCGCGCCTTCGTCGCGCGACGGACATCGATTGAGAAACGATGCGGGCCGGCCGCGCGACCTCTCGCGTCGACAGCCGGCCCGCCCATGCGCTGCACTGTAGGCACCGGGGTGCGGCGGCGCTTGACGCATGTCAAGCGCGTGACAGACCACGCTAGGCCCCGCCACACGGGCCCGCGCACAATGAAAGATTGCCCGCCGTCGAGACGGTGCGCGCAACAATCACCCCGCCGTACCTTCACACACTGTAGGAAATTCCCTACACGAAGTACGTAAATCCTTACCGGATCTTCAACCTGCGCCGATTTCGCCGACGCAGCGGCCCCCGCATACTTGCCGCCATGAATGCGAATCACGCCACCGCCGCATTGAAGGTCTTCCTGGTCGATCCGGCCGCCGCCCTGCGGCGCCGGCTCGCGGCCCTGCTCGACGCACCGCCCGAGGTCGCGGTCGTGGGCGAGGCGGAGGACGCGCAGGCGGCGCTGGCAGGCATTCTCGCGTCCCAGGCCGACGTTGCCGTGATCGAGCTGCGGCTCATCGACAGCAGCGGGCTCGAACTGATTGCAACCCTCACGCGCGTCGCGCCCAAGGTCGCGATCGTCGTGTTGACGAATCAGTCCGGGCCGGCGTTTCGCGCGGCGAGCGACCTGGCAGGCGCGGATTTCTTCTTCGATAAAACCGCCGAATTCGGTACAGCATGCCGCGCCATCGCCGCGATCGCGCGCCTGCGCGATGTGCCCGTCGCCCAATAAACAGGAGTCGAACATGTCGATCGCCCCAGCCGCTGCTCCCGCTCACACCCCGTCCGTCGCCGCGCCGCATGCGATGCCGATCCCTCATCACGATGCGCCGAAGGCCGCCGCCGCGCGCTGCGCGACCTGCGCGATGCGCGCCGTGTGCCTGCCCGCCGATCTGTCCGCGAGCGATCTTGCGCGCGTCGACGCGATGATCGGCACCACGCGCCACGTGAAGCGCGGCGAAGCCTTGTTCCGCAACAGCGATCCGTTCCAGAGCATCTATGCGGTGCGCACCGGCTCGTTCAAGACCGTCGTCATGCATCGCGACGGCCGCGAGCACGTGACCGGCTTCCAGATCGCCGGCGAGACGCTCGGCCTCGACGGCGTGTGCAGCGGCCGCCACAACAGCGATGCAGTTGCGCTGGAGGACAGCACCGTGTGCATCATTCCGTTCTCCCAACTGGAGGCGGTGTGCCGCGACCTGCGGCCGATGCAGCATCACCTGCACCAGATGATGAGCGGCGAGATCGTGCGCGAGTCGAGCCAGATGATGCTGCTGGGCACGATGTCGGCCGAGCAGCGCGTGGCCGCGTTCCTGCTGAACCTGTCGGCGCGTTTCAAGGCGCGCGGCTATTCCGCGGCGGAGTTCAACCTGCGGATGACGCGCGCGGAGATCGGCTGCTATCTGGGGATGAAGCTCGAAACCGTGAGCCGGATGCTGTCGAAATTCCAGCGCGAAAAGCTGATCGATCCACGCGGCAAGCAGATCCGCATCACCGATCCGCAGGGGCTCGCGCGGGTTTGACGCGCGCAGGCTGAATCGCTCCGAAGCGGTATCGTCGCGGCAGTGCGGTTCATGAACCGCACTGCGCTTTTTGACGCGCCGGATCGATGCGGGCCAAGATCCACATGCCTTGATCTGCTTTTTCGGTGAGCGAAATTTTTATGCTCGAGCACGATCCGCCGCGACGGATCGCGCAGCAATACTTCTGAACCGCCCTTGAAGCGACGCCACTGCGTCGAGTTTCATCGATCACACCGCCTCGTCACCGGCACGCCGGCCAATCCCGATTCGCCAACCGTGCCGCCGTTTCATTGCGTGCCTGATTTTCCGATTTCGGCGAATCGCTTCGATCCGGATATTCAGCGCGCCCACGATTCGCCGATCGCTCGGCACCGGGATTCACTCCACAGCACAAACGCGTTCAAAGGCGCGGCGCAATCTCGTCGAAAACCGGAAGCCATCGCAGCCACCGCGCCCGCTCGCGCGCAATAGCACAAGATCTTGTCGACGGCATGACCGAATATCCGATATACCCGCCTCGCCCATTCCTTGATTTAAATCCCACGAATCGACTCTTTTCATAAATCTGGCGATGCAATCGAAAATACGGTAAATCTTCTGCCTGCCGAATCCATTCACAACGCGCAGGTAAAATTTACCCAAGCCTCTTACAATCCCGCCCCATTTCACAATACAGAAAAATTACATATCTATCGAAACGGAAAGTTAATTAAAATTAATTCTTTCGCGCACCTATCGAACCAGATTACGATGTCGCAAAACAAGAAACGACATAGAGACAAACGTTAGTTCAGCTTCCGCAACAGAGTCGCGTTGGTTAGGAAATTCGAAAAACAGAAACACCTAATTCAATTGAGCACGCCTTCACCGAGGAGACGTTTGATGTCGCGATTTATCCAGCAGCCGATCGAATCGATCTAGGAAGGAACCGGCGCAATCGGTTCATCCCGATCGTTGTTTCGCCCATCCCTGTCATCACCCCTGTCGTGGCTGCCGCGCGTGACGTGCGACGAGCCCGGGAGTCGTCGTGAGCGAAATTCTTGAAACTGCGAAATCCGCTTCGGATGCGATCGGCCAGCCTTGGCCCGCGCCGGCCACCGAATCGCAACTCGGCCTGGTCGTCCTGCACCAGGCGATCCCGGTTCCGCATCTGTATAACGTCGTCGTCGAACTCCGGATCGATCCGACCTTGCCCGCGTCGCGCCTGCGGCAGGCGCTTGCCGATCTGCTGACCGTCCAGCCGGCGCTCCGCCTTGCCCTGCACGGCCCCGTCGCGACACTGATCGAGCCGCCCTCGCCGGCCGATCTGCCGCTGCTCGAAATCACCGCCCGGCATGCCTTCGACGCCGAGCTGGACGCCGCGCTCGACGCGTTGAAGCGCACCGCGTTTCCGCTCGATCACGCGCCGCTGCTGAAGATGGTTCATGTCGTCGATGCCCGGCAGCACGATGCGGCGCTCGTACTCGTGGTGCATCACCTGGTATTCGACGGCGCCTCGATCGGCCCGCTGATTCGCGACCTCGACGCCGCGCTGGCCGGCACGCTCGACCTCGCCGCGCTGCGCCGCACGCGCGAAACGGCGCTCTCGCGCGAACTGCACGCACAGGCACGCACGGCAGACGACCCCACGGTCGACCAGCGGGCGCGCGCGATCGGCGACCGCCTGCGCGACGCGCCGGCCACGACGCTGTTCCCGCGTCCCGGTCGCCCCGTCTCGACGGCATTCGACGGACGCCGGATCCGCATCGATCCGCTCCCCGAGCGCAGCACGGCCATCGACCACACCCTCGCCGCGCTCGGCGTCACGCCGTTCGTGTTCTTCTCCGGGCTGTTCGCCGTGCTGCTCGCGCGGCACAGCGCCGCCCGTCCGGTCACGTTCGGGACGCCGCTCGTCGCGCGTCGCACGCTCGCCTCGCACGCGCTGTGCGGCTTCTTCGTCAATACGCTGCCGCTCACCATCGACGTCGACTGGCAACAGCGCTTCGACACCTTCCTGCGCACCACGGTCGCCGCCGCCACCGACCAGGTCAAGCGCGAGGTCGCGGTGTCCTTCGGGCGCGTGGTGCGGCATGCCGCGCCCGCGCGCGACGGCAATCGCAATCCGCTGTTCTCCGCCATGCTGGCGATGCAGGATACGACCGCCGTCCCGCCGGACAGTGCCATCCGCTCGGTGCGGGAACATGGCACGGACACCGCGAAATTCGATCTTTGGCTCGGCGTCACGCCCACGCCTGCCGGCTGGCTGCTCGAGCTGGAATACGACACGCAGCTGCTGCCCGACGCCGTCGCACAAGGTCTGTGCGCTTCGCTGACGCACGCGCTGGACACCGCGAGCGCGACGCCCGCCGCTTCGCTCGCCGAGCTGTTCCGGGATCACACGCCGGCGTACGCGCGCCGCGACGACGGCCTCCGCTGTCCGCCCGCGGCGCCGGCCGT
>NZ_JAAGNW010000058.1:21984-24184 GCF_010645215.1 Burkholderia multivorans
CGGATCTCGATGCATGGCTGCGCGCCGCGGCCGCCGTGCACGGCGAGCGCGTCGCCGTCGAGGAGCCCGGCAACCGGCTGACCTACGGCGCGCTGCAACAGCGCGTCGCGCGCGCGGCCGCGGGCCTGCGCGCACGCGGCGTCGGCGTCGGCGACGTGGTGGGACTGTCGACCGACACGCTGGTCGAGACGATCGTCGCGATGCTCGCCATCCTCAGATTGCGCGCCGTCTTCCTGCCGCTCGATCTGAGCCTGCCTCGCGAACGCCTGGTCTACATGACCGACAAGGCGCAGTGCCGCCTCGCGATCGGCGCGGGCGACCCCGGCATCCCGATCTTCGCGCTCGACGCGCTCGACGGCTTGCCCGTCGAGGCAAGCGAAGGCCGCTCGCCGGACGACGGCATCTACGTGATGTTCACGTCCGGCTCGACGGGCAAGCCGAAAGGCGTGCTGATGCACAACGCGCCCCTCGTCAACCTGACCGCGTGGCAGACGGCGGCGCTCCAGCTCGACGCACGCACGCGCTTCCTGCAATACGCGCCGCTCGGCTTCGACGTGTCGTTCCAGGAGATCATCCCGACGCTCGCGACCGGCGGCGCCGTCATCTCGCGCGGCGCGCTGGATCGCCGCGATCTCGCCGCGATCGCGGCCCACGTGCGCGACGCGGCGGTCACCCACGTCTATCTGCCCGTCGCCGCGCTTCGGCCCTTCGTGCTCGCGGCGGCGTCGATGGACCTGCCGGCCCTGCGCTACCTCTGCGTGTCGGGCGAGCAGCTGATCGCCGACGACGAGATCCGCGCGTTTCTCGTCGAGCGCCCTGCCGTGCAGCTCGTCAATCTCTATGGTCCGACGGAAACGCACGCGGTCACGACGCACCGGCTCGACGCCTCGCGATCCGATTGGTCCGCACACGCGCCGATCGGCCTGCCGATCGCCGGCGTGGATGCCCAGGTCGTCGACGGCACGGGCCACCTGGCGCCGCTCGGC
This sequence comes from Burkholderia multivorans, assembly GCF_010645215.1. GTDB lineage: Bacteria > Pseudomonadota > Gammaproteobacteria > Burkholderiales > Burkholderiaceae > Burkholderia > Burkholderia multivorans_A. The sequence goes on from NZ_JAAGNW010000058.1 coordinate 22,971, forward strand.
GTCGCGGGCGAACTGTTCCTCGGCGGCGCATGCCCGGCGCTCGGCTACATACACGATCCGGAGCGGACCGCGGAACGGTTCGTGCCCGATCCCCACGCAGCGGGCCGGTTCCGCTACCGGACCGGCGATCAGGTGCTGCGCGACGAGCACGGCGTCCTGATCTTCCTGGGCCGCAACGATCATCAGATCAAGATCCGCGGCTACCGGATCGAACCCGGCGAGATCGAGGCCCGTCTGCTCGCGCATCCCGGCGTAAGAGAAGCGGTCGTGGTCGCATTCGGCGAGGGGCAGGCGCGACGGCTCGTCGCGTATCTGGTCGCGGCGCCGGACCCGTCGCTCGCGGACACGCTGCGGACGCGCCTCGCGCGCGAATTGCCCGACTACATGGTGCCCGCGGCCTTCATCCGGCTCGACGCGCTGCCGGTCACGCCGAACGGCAAGTTCGATCGCAAGGCCTTGCCCGCGCCCGACGCCGAAGCATTCGCGCGGCGCGCCTATGAAGCCCCCGCCGACGAAACCGAACGCGCCCTCGCCGGCCTGTGGCGCGACGTGCTCGGGCTCGACCGGGTCGGACGGCAGGACAGCTTCTTCGAGCTCGGCGGCCATTCGCTGCTCGCGATTCGCCTGGTCGCGCAGGCCGCGGCGCACGGCTCGGCGCTGACGCTGAACGACCTGTTCCGCTTCCCGGTGCTCGCCGACCTGGCCGCGCACCTCACGCGGGAAGCCGCCGCGGCCCGCGGCGCAGCGGCGGTCCCGATCCGGCACGCGGGCGCCGGCGCGCCGGTGTTCTTCGTGCCGAGCGGCTGGGGCGACTATTCATATGCCTTCTCGCTCAGCGAGCATCTCGACATCGAGGCCCCGATCTACGCGCTACCCTGGCCGCTCGACGACCACGCGCTGCCGCCGACCCTCGACGCCATGGCGGCCGCGCTGCTGCCCGCCGTCGACGCCGTCGCGGCCCGGGGTCCGTATCGCCTGCTCGGCTATTCGGCGGGCGGCGCGCTCGCGCATGCGCTGGCCGCCGCGTTGAGCGCGCGCGGCGATACCGTCTCGTTCCTCGGCCTGATCGATTGCGAAATGCCCGCCGCCGGGCAACCGGACGAAACCGATCCGTTCGTGTTCTTCGACGCAGTGGCGGGGCGCGCCGACGCCGGGCAGGTCGACGCGGTCGAACGGCTGCGGCAGCGACTCGAACACGCCGATCTCACCGCGAT
>NZ_JAAGNW010000058.1:24217-32404 GCF_010645215.1 Burkholderia multivorans
CCGGCGAACCGCGATGTGCTCGGCCGCGCAATCGGCGAGGCGCTCCGCGCGCCGCCGCCGGCGCGCGAATGAAGCGGCGGCGTGGCCGGGTCCGCCCCCCACGCCGCCTGCAGTCCGCTATTCGAATCCAACCGTGAAATGTCTTAAATTTTTGCTTAATAGATCGCAGTACTAATTTCATGTCGACACCCGCGCCTTCCCGCTCTCGCACGGAAAGCGCCCATCCAGGAGCAGCGATTGGCATCCCCTTCGATTCGAAACGTGGACGAAGCCATCAGCCAGGCCATCCGCCTGGCCGTCCGCCGGGACTTCGACGACGCATCGTCGCTCGCGGAGATCGGCATGGATTCGCTCGCGGTGCTGCGCGTCGTCACCGCGCTGAGCGACGACCCGGACCGGGAAGTCGATCTGGCCGAGGTCGTCGACCTCCGGACCGTCGGCGAATTCCGGCACTGGCTGCGCCGGCAGACGATCCCATGACGCCGGTCGAGCGCGCGTCGGGTCGGCCGGCGCGGTCCCGTTCCTTCATCCCTCTACCTGGAATCGACGCATGAGTTCACTGCTAGCGGTCGTCAGCGGCGGAACGCGAGGCATCGGCCTCGCACTGAGCACCCGGCTCATCAGGCTGGGCTATCGCGTGATCGCGCTGTATCGGAACGACGCGCACGCCGCGCGCGCCGCGGCCGACGGCGTGCCGGGCGACCTGCACCCGCTCCGCCTCGACGTCGCGGATCCCGCCGCGGTGCGCGAGACCGCCGCGCGCATCGTCGCGGAGCATGGCGCGCCGGCCGTGCTCGTCAACAACGCGGGCATCAACCGCGACCGCCCGTTCCTCGATCTGAGCGACGACGACTGGCGCGCCGTGCTCGACGCCAACCTGTCCGGCCCGTTCTACCTGACGCGCGCGCTCGCGCCCGCGATGCTCGCGGCCGGCGGAGGCGCGATCGTCAATATCGGCGCGACGACGGGCATCCGCCCCCGCACGAACGGCGCGAACTACTGCGCGAGCAAGGCGGGCCTGCTGCATCTCACCAAATGCCTCGCGCTCGAGCTGGCGCCGTCGATCCGCGTCAATTGCCTGATTCCCGGCATGACCGACACCGAGGAGCTGCGCGTGCGCTTCGGGCTCGACGACCCGGACAAGCTCGCGGACGTGCTCGCGCAAATCCCGCAGCGCCGCCTCGGCACGCCGGACGATCTCGCCGACGCGCTGGAATACCTGGTCGGCCCACAAGGCCGTTACATCACGGGTCAAAAACTGATCGTCGACGGCGGTCAATTCATGTGGTGAGGAAACACAACATGTCGGAACAACTGCTGAACGACGCGAGAAACGCCTTTCTCGCCGCGCCGCCCGTCGGCAACGTGGCCTACCTGCGCTATTGCGATGCCCTGCGCGAACGGCTGCTGGACGCATGGCCGTCGATCGTCGCCGCCAACGCGCGCGACCTCGACGCCGCGGCCGCGCGCGGGCTGTCGCCCGTCCTGATCGAGCGCCTGCGGGTCGGCGACGCGCAGCGCGCGCAACTCGCCGCGCTGACGGCCCGGGTGGCGGCCGAACTGCCCGCCGCCACGGCCGCGAGCGACTGGGTCGAGGTCGCCGACTGGGGGCGCCTGCGGCGGGTGCCGAAGCCGCTCGGCGTGCTGCTGATGGTGTACGAGGCGCGCCCCACCGTGACCGTCGAGGGCGCCCTGCTGCCGGTCGTCGCCGGCAACGCCGTGCTGCTGCGCGGCGGCAAGGAGATGGCCGAGACCGACGCCGCGCTCGCCGCGACGATCCGCGCCGCGCTGGCGGACGCCGGCCTGCCGCCGACGCTCGTCTCGATCGTCACCGATCCCGACCGCGCCGTGCTGCGCGCGCTGCTGAAACGGCACGACGCGATCGACGTGCTGATTCCGCGCGGCAGCGCCTCGTTGATCGACTATTGCCGATCGACCAGCTCGATTCCGGTCATCGCGAGCGGCGGCGGCGTCAATCATCTCTACGTGCACCGCAGCGCCGACCTCGCGCGCGCCGCCGCGATCGCGCTCGACAGCAAGCTGGCCGAGCCGACCGCCTGCAACACCGTCGAGCTGATTCTCGTCGACGCGGACGTCGCCCACGCACTGACCGCGCAGCTCATCGACGCGGCGGCCGGCGCGCGCACGGCCACCACGCTGCGGCTCGGCGGCGGGCTGATCGAGCAGGCGCGCCCGAGCGAGCCCGGCAACGTCCGCATCGAAGCGCTGGAAGCGCACGACTTCGGCCGCGAATTTCTCGACGCCACGCTGGGCGTGCTGCCCGTCGCGGGCCTCGACGATGCGCTGCGCCACATCCGCGAGCACGGCTCCGCGCACACGGAGGGCGTGCTCAGCACCGATCCCGACGTGATCGACGCGTTCGCCGCGCGGGTCGACGCCGCCGCGATCGTGGTCAACGGCTCATTGCGCCTGCACGACGGCCCGACCTTGCAGCTCGGCGCCGAGATCTCGATCAGCACCGGGCGGCTGCACGTGCGCGGCTCGGTCACGATCGGCGCGCTGCTCACTTACTCGTGGTTGGTCGATGCACAAGGCGCGCTGCGCGCAGACAGGAGCCAATGATGTCCCCCACCCCACTCGAGCGCGACGTCGTCGCGCGCGCGATCAAGAAGCTCGTCGTCACGGATTCGCGGTTGCAGATCGATCCCGACACCGTCGCCGACGACGAACCGCTGAACGGCCAGTTGCTCCGGATCAACTCGCTCGGCTTCGTCGGCATGCTGATCCGCCTCGAAGACGAACTGGACATCACGCTGCCCGACGACCTGTTCGTCGGCCGCACCTTCAACACGGTCGCCGACCTGATCGACGTCGTGCTCAATCATCGCTCCGAGGCCACCACATGAACGTCCCGCTTCCGCATCAATGGCGCAGCGCGCTGCCGCATCTCGACGAACCGCTGCCCGAGGATCGCACGCCCGAACGGCGCGAGGCGGCCGGCGCCGTGCAGGTCAACCTGCCGCTCGAACTGGTGCGGCAAAGCATCCAGCCCAAGCCGTTCTGGGATATCCCGCAGGAAGTGCGCGACGCCTACGCGACCTTTCGTCCGACCCCGCTGTGGCGCGCGAAGCGCTTCGAGCAGGCCATCGGCGCGCGCGCGCCGATCTGGGTCAAATACGAAGGCGGCAACATCTCCGGCAGCCACAAGCTGAACACGGCGCTTGCGCAGGCGCACTACTACAAGAAGGCCGGCGTGCGCGAGCTGGTGACCGGCACCGGCGCCGGCCAGTGGGGCACCGCGCTCGCGGCGGCCTGCGCGCTGTTCGGCCTGCGCTGCACGGTGTTCATGGTCGGCACGAGCCTCGAACGCAAGCCGTATCGCGGCGTCCTGATGCGCCTGCTCGGCGCCCAGGTGCACGCGAGCCCGTCGTCGCTCACCGAGGTCGCGCGCCAGGCCGCCCGGGGGCACGGCAACAGCCTGTCGCTCGCGATCGGCGAGGCGGTCGAATATGCCGCGCGCACCGAGGGCGCCGCGTTCTGCATCGGCAGCGGCGAGACCTACAGCATCCTGCACCAGTCGGTGATCGGGATCGAGGCCGCCGCCCAACTCGCGCAGCACGAGGCGGAAATCGATGCGGTGGTCGGCTGCGTCGGCGCCGGCTCGAACTTCGGCGGCATCGCGCTGCCGTTCTTCGCGGCCGCCCGCGCGTCCGGGCAGGCGTCGCCGCTGCTCGTCGCCGCGGAATCGAGCAGCACGCCGAAATTGACGCGCGGCGTCTACGCATACGACAAGACCGATGCGACGGGTACGTCGCCGCTCGAAGCGATGTACACGATCGGCAGCGACTATGCGATTCCCGATTCGCATTCCGCCGGCCTGCGCTACCACGGCGCCGCCAAGCTGATCTCGGCGCTGCGCGCTCGCGACCAGGTCAGCGCGATCGCCGTCGACCAGGTCAAGGCGCTCGAGGCGGGACGCCTGTTCACGACCACGGAAACCGTGCTGCCCGCGCCCGAATCGGGTCACGCGCTCGCGGCCGCCGCCCAGCTCGCGACGGGCGAAGCCGGCGCGTTACGCGCCTCGCGCGGCATCCTCGTATGCGTGAGCGGGCACGGCTTTCTCGATCTCGGCGCCTATCAGCAGCTGCTCGACGGCGAGCTGAGCGACCAGGCCCCGAACGCCGCCGCCCTGCTCGCGGCCGTGGCGGGCCTCGATCCGGTGCGCCACTTGGAGCGCCAAACGTGACGGCCGCCCTGCCCCTCCTCGACGAGTACGCCGAACAGCTCGACTGCATCCAGGCGAATCTCGCCGGCCTGGCCGCCCGATACCACGGCCCGCACGTCGCGCTCGGGTTCGGCGCGACGCTCGGATTCGCGCCGAATCCGGGCCCGCACGGCCTGCCCGGCATCGAACCCGATCTCGCCGCCCATCTCGCGAGCGCCGATGCGCAGCTGGGCCTGCGCGTTAGCGCGCGCCGGACGGTGGCGCCCGGCGCGCACGCGGCCGCGCTGCCCGACGGCCTCGACGCCGTCTACGTGATCGCCGACGCGTTCCATCTGCCCTGGGTGCCGTACTGCACGCATCAGCACATGGCGCACAGCTTCCTCGTCGAGCGCGACGACGACGGCCTGCGCGCGACCGATCACTACTGGAACGATACGCAGTGGGGGCCCGCGCGGCCGGGGACATGGCGGCTGTCCGAAGCCGAGCTGGCCGCCGCGCTTCGCGACGGCGCCGAGATCATCGCGTTCGCGCCGCACGACAGCGCGCCGCCGCTGCCCGAGCCGCGCTACGTCGCGCCGGCCCGGGCCGACGTCGATCCGCACCTGGAGGCGTATCGCAGCCATCCCGACCGGCTCGCGGCGCTCGCGCAACTGACGCTGGAGACCTGGCTGCTGGCGCGCAGCCGACGGCTGCACGTCACGCTGCGCACACGGCGCGGCGCGGACCCGGCGCGCTGGTCGGACACGCTGCGCGAATGGCGCGGCGTCGTCGAGCAGACCTATCTTGCGCTGCGGCGCGTGCAGCGCGGCCATCCCGAGCCGGGCGCGGTGCTCGACCGCCTCGCGGCGCTGCTCGCGAGCGAACCGGCCACCTTCGCCGAGCCGACCTTCCGCGAACGCGTCGCCGCCGAAGTCGCCGCCGTGCTGCGGATCGACGCCGCCGCGCTGCTCTCGGGCCAGCCGTTCACGGCCGTCCCGACCTTCAGTTCGTTTCGTGTCGTCGAGATCGTCGAACGTCTGGAGGAACGGCTCGGCGTGTCGTTCGATCCCGACGATCTCGTTCCGGAAAACCTGCATCGGCTCGACGACCTGTGCCGAATTGCCCGCCTGAGCGTCAAGGAGCCGATATGAGCTTGCTGCATGAACTGATCGACGCGGCCGCGACCGCCTGGCCGGCGCGCATCGCGGTCTCGACCCGGAGCGAAGCGCTCACCCACGCGCAGCTGGCCGCCGCGAGCCGGCGCATCGCCGCCTGGCTCGACGCGCTCGGCCTGCGCCGCGGCCAGCGCCTCGTGTATGTCGGGCCGACCGACGTCACGGTTCCCGCGCTGATCTACGCGGCATCGCGACTCGGCGCGCCGTTCTCGCTGCTGCACGAGCTGACGCGCGGCGAAGCGCTCGCGCATGTCCTGAACGACGCGGAACCGTCGCTGCTGATCTCGCACGACGCCGACGCGCGCGCGCTCGCAGCCGCGCACGGCATTCCCGCGGCCGGGCTCGACGCGCTGCGCAGCCACGCGCTGTCGCCTGCGGAGCCGTCCGCCGCGCCGGCCGGCGTCGTGCTGTCCGTCGACCCGGTGTGCCTGATCTACACATCGGGCACCACCTCGCGGCCGAAAGCCGTGGTCAGCACGCACGACCAGGCCACCTTCGCGATTCGCGCGATCCAGTCGATGCTCGGCTATCGGCCCGACGATGTCGTCTACTGCCCGCTGCCGCTGTCGTTCGACTACGGGATGTACCAGCTCTTCCTGGGCGCGGCGAGCGGCGCGCAGGTGCGGCTCGGCCTGCCCGCCGAAGTCGGGCCTTCGCTGCTGAACAATCTGATCGAATCCGGCGCGACGATCCTCGCCTCGGTGCCGGCCGTCGCCGAGAATCTGGCCCGCCTGCTGCGCCGGAGCAGCGCGCGCACGCCGGCCGCGTTGCGGCTCCTGACGAACACCGGCGCCGCGATGCCCGCCGAACCGCTCGTCGCCTTGCGCCGGGCCCTGCCCGGACTGCGCGTCCAGCTGATGTTCGGCCTGACCGAATGCAAGCGCGCGGCGATCATGCCGGTCGAGGCCGACCTCGACCGCCCCGGCGCCTGCGGCATCGCGCTGCCCGGCACCGAGATCTTCGCGATCGACGCCGACGGCCGGCGGCTGCCGCCCGGCGAGACCGGCGAACTGGTGGTCCGCGGCCCGAACGTGATGGCCGGGTACTGGCGCGCGCCCGAGCAGACCGCACGACGCTTCCCGCGCGGCGGCGACCTGTTTCCCCAGTTGAACACGGGCGATCACGGGCGAGTCGACGCCGACGGCTATGTGTATTTCGTCGGCCGCGTCGACGACATCTACAAGGAACGCGGCTTCCGGATCAGCACCATCGAGGTCGAGAGCGCCGCGCGCCGCATTCCCGGCGTCGAATCCGCGGTGGTGCTGCCGCCGCGGGACGGCGAAGCGGCGCTCCTCATCGTGGTCGGCGACCTCGACGCGGACGACGTCACGCTGCGCATGCGCGATCTGATCGAGGAATTCAAGATCCCGCAGCGCTGCGTCGTGCTGGGCGAGCTGCCGCTGACCCACAACGGCAAGGTCGATCGCAAGGCGCTGCGCGCGGAGGTCGCCCATGGCTGACCTGGCCGAATCCGAACGCGCCGCGGCCGCGGCCGATTTCGACGCCGCGCGCATCGCGCTGCTCGACGGCGTCGAAACGCCCGCCTACGTATACGACCTCGCCGCGCTGCGCTCGAACGCGACCCGGCTGCGTGCAGCATTACCCGAAGCCTCGGCGATCTACTATTCGCTGAAGGCGAATCCGCATCCGGTCCTGCTCGTCGCGCTGCGCGACGCCGGCCTGCTGCCCGAGGTCTGCTCGCCCGGCGAGCTGGCCGCCGCGCTCGCGGCCGGCTGGGCGCCGGAGACGCTGTTCTATTCGGGCCCGGGCAAACGCGACCGCGACGTGAGCGACGCGCTGCGCGCCGGCGTGCGCTTCTTCTGCGCGGATTCGCCCGCCGCGCTCGACCAGCTGAGCGCGCTGGCAAGCGCCGCGCGCGTGGACGTGCGCTGCCTGATCCGCATCAACGACGAGCAGCCCGTGGCAGGCCAGGGGCTCGCGATGACGGGCGTCGCGTCCCAGTTCGGCGCGGATCTGGACTGGGTGCTCGCCGAGCCCGGCCGCTTTGCCGACCGCGAGCATCTGCGCGTGATCGGCCTGCATCTGTACATGGGCACCAACCTCGGATCGGTCGACGATCTGCTCGGCCAGTTCGCGCACGCGCTGCGCACGGCGGCCCGGCTGACCGAGGTGCTTGCCCGCGAGGGCGTCGCGCTCGAAACGCTCAATCTCGGCGGCGGTTTCGGCGCGCCGTTCGCGCAGCCGGGCGAGCCGCTCGCGCTCGACACCCTGCGCGACCGCCTGGGCGCGCTGCTCGACGCGCACGCGTCCGGCTGGCGCCGCGGCCTGCCGCGCATCGTGTTCGAATCGGGGCGTTACCTCGCCGGCACCGCGGGCACGCTCGTCACCCGCGTGCTCGACGTGAAGCGCTCGCACGGCAAGGAGGTCGTCGTGCTCGAATCGGGCATCAACCACCTCGGCGGCATGTCGGGCCTGCGCCGCCTGCCGCCGCTCAATCCCTACCTGATCACGCCGCGCGACGACGGCCCGGCGACGCCGGCGATCGTCGCCGGCCCGCTGTGCACGCCGCTCGACAGCTGGTCGCGCAACGCACACCTGCCGCCGCTGCGGATCGGCGACGTCCTGGCGGTGCCGAACGTCGGCGCGTATGGGCTGTACGCCAGCCTGCTCGCCTTCCTGGGTCATCCCGCTCCCGCGGAGGCCGTCGTCGACGGCGACCGCGTGGTTTCCCATACCCGTCTCGATCTGATTCGAAAGGATGCGCCATGAATCCCGATTTCGTGAAGCTGCTTGCCCCATTCCTGCCGCTGCTGCGCGACAGGACGCTCAGCGAGGACATGAGCCTGCGCGACCTGGGGCTCGACTCGATGAAATCCATCGATCTGC
>NZ_JAAGNW010000058.1:32414-34773 GCF_010645215.1 Burkholderia multivorans
CGAGGACGTGTTCGGCATTTCGCTGCCCGACGAGGACCTCAACGACCATACCTTCGCGACCGCCGGCAACCTGTGGGCCGCCGTGTCGAACGCACTCGGCGCGCGGGTCACGTCATGAGCACGGTGCTGCGTTTCCGGTCCGCGCAGGCGGACCTCGTCGAGCAGGTCGCGACCCTGGCCGCGGCCCACGCGGAACGCACCGACGCGGAGGCGAGCTTTCCCGTCGAAGCGCTCCAGGCGATGCGCGAAACCGGCCTGCTCGGCCTGCTCGTGCCCGAATCGTACGGCGGGCTCGGCGGCACCGTCGGCGACCTGTTGACCGCCACGCTCCGGCTCGCGCGCGAGGATCTGTCGGTCGCGCTGATCTTCGCGATGCACGGCCAGCAGGTCGCCGCGCTCGTCCGGTATGCCGCCGAGCCGCTGCGCGCGACGCTGCTGCCGGACATCGCGGCCGGCCGCTGCTATCTCGCGTCGGTGACGACGGAGGCCGGCAAGGGCGGCAGCCTGCTGCAGGCGGACGCCCGGCTCGACGCCCGCGACGGCCGACTGCTGCTCGACCGCTTCGCGCCCGTCGTGACGGGCGGCAAGCACGCGGACGCCTATCTCGTCACGATGCTCGATCCGCACGCGGAATCCGGGCATCAGGTCTCGCTCGTCTACGCGCGGCGCGACCAGCTGGAGATCGAGCCGGTGGGCGTCTGGCAACCGCTCGGCATGCGGGCGAGCGACAGCGGCGCACTGCATCTGCGCGGCGCGCTGCCCGCTCACCAGATCATCGGCGAGCCGGGACGGTTCCGCGACATCGTGACGACGGTGTTCGGGCCGCTCGCCCACCTGGGCTGGTCGGCCGCCTGGCTCGGCACCGCGAGCGGCGCGCTCGCCCGGGTGATCGCACTGCTGCGCGAGCGCCGCGCGCGCGGCGGCCCCAACCTCGATTCCGAACTGCTGCTGACCCGGATCGCGACCGTCCGCGAGCGCCTCGAAACCGTGCATGCGCTGCTGTGGCGCTGCGCCGAGCTGGTCGAGCGCGAAGCGGACCTGAGCCGGCCGCGCACCCAGCTCCTGCTGAACGGGCTCAAGGTGACCGCGTCGGAACAATGTCACGCGGCCGTCGACACCCTGATCGAACTGACCGGCATGCAGCACGGCTATCTGCGCAACTCGCCGACCCGCCTCGAACGCGCGCTGCGCGACCTGCGCTCGGCCACGCTCAACTATCACAACGATCGCCTGCGGCTCGCCGACGGCAAGCTGGCGCTGCTCGACCCCGAGGTGAACCTTGCCTGATCCGCTCGCCCTGCCCGCAACGCCGCCGCCTCGCCCGAGCGCGAGCGCGAGCCCGCGCGCCGCGTGGGCCGCGCTCGGCGCAGCCGGCGCGATCGCGGCCGTCTACCGGGACGGCCAACCCGCGCGCGGCGTCGATCCGGCTCGCCTGCGGTCCCTGTTCGAACGGCTCGACGCAAGCCACGACACGGGCGTCGTGCTGAGCGCCTGCGTCCAGCTCGCGACCGCGCTGCCGCTCCTCGGCGAACACGCGCGCGGCAGCGACGCCTACGCGGCCACCCTCGCCGGCGCCGGCATCACCGCGCTCGCAGCCACCGACGCCGGCGTCGGATCGGATCTCACCGCGCTCGACACGAGCCTCCACGCCGCCGGCAGCGAGCTCGTCGTGACCGGCACCAAGCGCTGGATCACCAATGCGACCTCGGCCGACTGGTTTCTCGTGCTCGGGCGTCGTCGGGAAGGCCCGCACTTCACCAACTTCAGCTGGGCCCTGGTGCCCGCCGATGCCCGCGGCGTGACGGTCGAGCCCGCCGACACCGCGCTGTTCGCCGGCGCGGCCGTCGGCCATCTGCGCTTCGACGGCGTCACGCTGCCGGCCGGCGCGCTGCTCGGCGGGGCCGGCCGGGGCCTGCCGCTGTTCGCCCGCCACATCGCCGTCGAACGGCTCGCGGGCGGCAGCTGGGCGGCCGCGATGTGCCGTCGCGTGCTGTCCGACACCCGGCAATGGCTCGCTGCGCGCGGCGATCTCTGGCAGAAGGCCACGATCCGCGACGCATTCGCCCGCGCGCTCGTGGTGGCGCGCCAGCTCGATGCGCTCGTCGATACGGTCGCGGCGGACATCGCCGCGCAGCACGACACGGCGCTGGCCGCGCTCGTCAAGGCCGCGGCGGGGCTCGCGGTCGATCAGGTGGTCAGCGCCTGCGCCCATCTGCAAGGCGCGCGGGGTTTCGCGTCGGACGGCCTCCAGCGCCTGCGTGCGGAAGCCGCGGTGTTCGGCATCGCCGGCGGCGCGACCGAGATCGTGCTGGCGGGCGTGGCCGACCACGCGGAACGCCTGCTGGCGGACACGCGCAGC
>NZ_JAAGNW010000059.1:0-1225 GCF_010645215.1 Burkholderia multivorans
CCGCGCGACGATCGGTGAAGTCGGCAACGAAGAGCACAGCCTCCGCCAGATCGGCAAGGCAGGCGCGAACCGCTGGCGCGGTATCCGCCCGACGGTGCGTGGCGTTGCGATGAACCCGATCGATCACCCGCACGGTGGTGGTGAAGGCAAGACCGCGGCTGGTCGCGATCCGGTGAGCCCGTGGGGCACGCCGGCGAAGGGCTTCCGCACTCGCCGCAACAAGCGCACGACGACGATGATCGTCCAGCGCCGTCACAAGCGTTAAGGAGTAGGCAATGGCACGTTCTGTTAAAAAAGGTCCGTTCTGCGACGCCCATTTGCTGAAGAAAGTTGAGGCGGCTGCAGCTTCGCGCGACAAAAAGCCGATCAAGACCTGGTCGCGTCGTTCGACGATCCTCCCGGATTTCATCGGTCTGACGATCGCCGTTCATAACGGCCGTCAACACGTTCCGGTGTACATCTCGGAAAACATGGTCGGCCACAAGCTTGGCGAGTTCGCACTGACCCGGACGTTCAAGGGTCACGCGGCCGACAAGAAGGCCAAGAAATAAGGGGCTATCAAGATGGAAGTGAAAGCAATTCATCGCGGTGCCCGCATCTCGGCGCAGAAAACGCGCCTTGTGGCTGACCAGATCCGCGGTTTGCCGGTCGACAAGGCGCTGAACGTTCTGACGTTCTCGCCGAAGAAGGCGGCTGGCATCGTGAAGAAGGTTGTGCTGTCGGCGATCGCGAATGCGGAGCACAACGAGGGCGCGGACATCGACGAGCTCAAGATCAAGAGCATCTACGTCGACAAGGCTGCGTCGCTCAAGCGTTTTACTGCGCGCGCAAAGGGCCGCGGTAACCGCATCGAGAAGCAATCCTGTCACATCACTGTGACGGTCGGGAATTAAGGGGTCATACGATGGGACAGAAAATTCATCCGACTGGCTTCCGTTTGGCCGTCAGCCGTAATTGGGCTTCGCGTTGGTACGCGAACAACAACAATTTCGCGGCGATGTTGCAGGAAGACATTGGTGTTCGCGAATACCTGAAGAAGAAGCTGAAGAACGCTTCGGTCGGTCGCGTCGTCATCGAGCGTCCGGCGAAGAACGCGCGCATCACGATTTACAGCTCGCGTCCGGGCGTCGTCATCGGCAAGAAGGGTGAGGATATCGAACAGCTGAAGACGGAACTGCAACGCCGCATGGGCGTTCCGGTTCACGTCAACATCGAAGAGATCCGC
>NZ_JAAGNW010000059.1:1235-5882 GCF_010645215.1 Burkholderia multivorans
GATGCAGAACGCGATGCGTCTGGGTGCCCAAGGCATCAAGATCATGAGCGCCGGCCGTCTGAACGGTATCGAAATCGCCCGTACGGAGTGGTATCGCGAAGGTCGCGTGCCCCTTCACACGCTGCGTGCCGACATCGACTACGCGACCTCGGAAGCGAAGACGACCTACGGCATCATCGGCGTCAAGGTGTGGGTGTACAAGGGCGACACGCTCGGCCGCAACGATGCGCCGGTCGTGGAAGAAGTAGCCGAGGACAAGCGTCCCCGCCGCAACGCGCGTCCGGGCGATCGTCGTCCGCGTCGTGACGGTGAAGGCGGCGCTCCGGGTGCTCGCCGTGGCGCACCGCGCCGCGCTGCCGGCAAGCCGGAAGACGGCAAGACTGGAGAATAACGATGCTGCAACCGAAACGCAGGAAGTATCGCAAAGAGCAAAAGGGTCGTAACACCGGTATCGCGACGCGCGGCAACGCCGTGTCGTTCGGTGAGTTCGGCCTGAAGGCTGTCGGTCGCGGCCGTTTGACCGCGCGTCAAATTGAAGCGGCGCGTCGTGCCATGACGCGTCACATCAAGCGTGGCGGCCGCATCTGGATCCGTATCTTCCCGGACAAGCCGATTTCGCAGAAGCCGGCAGAAGTGCGGATGGGTAACGGTAAGGGTAACCCTGAGTACTACGTCGCCGAGATTCAACCGGGCAAGATGCTGTACGAAATGGATGGCGTAACCGAAGAACTGGCGCGTGAGGCGTTCCGTCTGGCCGCAGCGAAGCTGCCGCTGAAGACGACGTTCATCGTGCGTCAGCTCGGCGCCTAAGGAGAAAACATGAAGGCTTCCGAACTTCTCCAGAAAGATCAGGCCGCGCTCAACAAGGAGCTGTCGGACCTGTTGAAGGCGCAATTCGGCCTGCGCATGCAACTCGCGACCCAGCAGCTCACGAACACGAGCCAGCTGAAGAAGGTTCGTCGCGACATCGCACGTGTGCGGACCGTCCTGACTCAGAAGGCGAACCAGAAATGAACGATAGCGTGAAAACCTCGCTGAAGCGGACGCTGGTCGGTAAGGTCGTCAGCAACAAGATGGACAAGACCGTTACCGTGCTGGTCGAGCACCGCGTCAAGCACCCGATCTACGGCAAGTATGTCGTGCGCTCGAAGAAGTACCACGCGCATGATGAAGCGAACACGTACAACGAAGGCGATCTCGTCGAAATCCAGGAAACCCGTCCTGTTTCGAAGACGAAGGCCTGGGCCGTGTCGCGCCTCGTCGAAGCAGCCCGCGTGATCTAAGCACCAGGCGGAACCGCTGCAAGGCAGTAGAAGTACTTGAAATCGCAAAGTTTTTGCTTGCGTGACCGGGATTATTTGTTATAATCCCGGTCTTCCCTCTTTAAGGGAGCCCCGTCGCGGGCGAAGTTACTGGTGGGGGAAGCGGATAGGCGTTCTGCCTGCTCCGAAGGATTCACCGATTTGCGATGGCGGGTTTCGTTAGCCGTCGCTGCTGTTCAAACCCAAGCAGCCGTTGGCTGACGGGACCAAGACTGACCGCATGTGCCATGGTGGTGCGTACGGATTAAGTTGGGAAAGACAAACCATGATCCAGACCGAATCTCGGCTTGAAGTGGCCGACAACACGGGTGCACGTGAAGTCATGTGCATCAAGGTGCTCGGCGGCTCGAAGCGTCGTTATGCCAGCATTGGCGACATCATCAAGGTGACTGTCAAAGAGGCAACGCCGCGCGGGCGCGTGAAGAAAGGCGAAATTTACAACGCCGTGGTGGTTCGTACCGCCAAGGGTGTGCGTCGTCAAGACGGTTCGCTGATCAAGTTCGACGGCAACGCCGCTGTGCTTTTGAATAACAAGCTTGAGCCGATCGGCACCCGCATTTTCGGGCCGGTCACGCGTGAGCTGCGTAGCGAACGATTCATGAAGATCGTTTCGCTGGCGCCGGAAGTGCTGTACGGAGTCGCGATGAACAAGATTCGCAAGGGTGACGAAGTCATCGTCATCACCGGCAAGGACAAGGGCAAGCGCGGCGTCGTGTTGGCTGTTGGCGCCGAGCATGTGACGGTTGAAGGTATCAACCTCGTCAAGAAGCATGTGAAGCCGAACCCGATGAAGGGTACGACGGGCGGCGTGGAAGCGAAGACGATGCCGATCCGTATTTCGAACGTCGCATTGGTCGACGCGAACGGCAAGGCTTCGCGGGTTGGCATCAAGGTCGAGGAAGGCAAGAAAGTACGCTTCCTGAAGACGACCGGTGCTGTGCTGAGCGCTTGACGCTGCGGAGTATAGAAATGGCACGTTTTCAAGAGTTTTACAAAGAGAAGGTTGTTCCGGGCCTGATCGAGAAGTTCGGCTACAAGTCGGTCATGGAAGTGCCGCGCCTCACCAAGATCACCCTGAACATGGGTCTTGGCGAAGCCGTCGCTGACAAGAAGGTGATCGAGCATGCCGTCGGCGACCTCGCGAAGATCGCAGGCCAAAAGCCTGTCGTGACGAAGGCTCGCAAGGCAATCGCAGGCTTCAAGATTCGTGAAGGCTATCCGGTCGGCGCGATGGTGACGCTGCGTGGTCAGGCGATGTACGAATTTCTCGACCGTTTCGTGACGGTTGCGCTGCCCCGCGTGCGCGACTTCCGTGGCGTGTCGGGTCGTGCTTTCGACGGCCGTGGCAACTACAACATCGGTGTGAAAGAGCAGATCATTTTCCCCGAAATCGATTACGACAAGATCGACGCGCTGCGTGGGCTGAACATCAGCATCACGACGACCGCGAAGACCGACGACGAAGCCAAGGCCCTGCTCGCCAGCTTCAAGTTCCCGTTCAGAAACTGAGGTTACCGTGGCTAAACTGGCACTGATCGAACGTGAAAAGAAGCGCGCCCGCCTGGTCGCGAAGTTCGCAGCGAAGCGCGAAGCGCTGAAGGCGACCAGCGACGACCAAAGCAAGTCGGAAGAAGAGCGCTACGAAGCACGCCTGGAGCTGCAGCAACTGCCCCGCAACGCAAACCCGACCCGCCAGCGTAACCGCTGCGCGATCACGGGCCGTCCGCGTGGCACGTTCCGCAAATTCGGCCTCGCGCGTAACAAGATTCGTGAAATCGCATTCCGTGGCGAGATTCCTGGCCTGACCAAGGCGAGCTGGTAATAGGAGAAACGTAAATGAGCATGAGTGATCCTATCGCCGATATGCTGACTCGCATCCGCAACGCGCAGATGGTCGAGAAAGTATCGGTCGCGATGCCCTCGTCGAAGGTCAAGGTTGCAATCGCACAAGTCCTGAAGGACGAAGGTTACATCGACGATTTCGCGGTGAAGAGCGAAGGCGCCAAGTCCGAGCTGAACATCGCGCTGAAGTACTACGCTGGCCGTCCGGTCATCGAACGCCTCGAACGCGTGTCGAAGCCGGGCCTGCGCGTGTACCGCGGCCGCAACGACATTCCGCAGGTCATGAATGGCCTCGGTGTGGCGATCGTGTCGACGCCGAAGGGCGTGATGACCGACCGCAAGGCGCGCGCTACGGGCGTCGGCGGCGAAGTCATCTGCTACGTCGCTTAACCGAAAGGAGAGAGGAACATGTCTCGAGTAGGTAAGAGCCCGATCGCGCTGCAAGGCGCGGAAGTCAAGCTGGCCGACGGTTCGATTACCGTCAAGGGCCCGCTGGGCACCATCACGCAAGCGGTGAACCCGCTCGTGAACGTGGCGAACAACGACGGCACGCTGAACCTGTCGCCGGTCGACGACAGCCGCGAAGCAAATGCACTGTCGGGCACGATGCGCGCGATCATCGCGAATGCCGTGCAAGGCGTGACCAAGGGTTTCGAGCGCAAGCTGACGCTGGTTGGCGTCGGTTATCGTGCGCAGGCGCAAGGCGACAAGCTGAACCTGTCGCTGGGTTTCTCGCACCCGGTGGTGCACCAGATGCCGGAAGGCATCAAGGCTGAAACCCCGACGCAAACCGAAATCGTGATCAAGGGGATCAACAAGCAACAAGTCGGTCAAGTAGCTGCGGAAGTGCGCGGTTACCGTCCGCCGGAGCCCTACAAGGGCAAGGGCGTGCGCTATTCCGACGAGGTTGTGATCCTCAAAGAAACGAAGAAGAAGTAAGGGTGCGCAATCATGGATAAGACTCAATCTCGCCTGCGCCGCGCTCGCCAGACGCGTATCAAGATCGCTGAGCTGCAGGTCGCGCGTCTCGCCGTGCATCGCACGAATACGCACATCTACGCTCAAGTGTTCTCGCCGTGCGGCACCAAGGTGCTCGCCAGCGCGTCGACGCTCGAGGCAGAAGTGCGCGCCGAGCTCGCCGACAAGTCGGGCAAGGGCGGCAACGTTAACGCCGCGACGCTGATCGGCAAGCGTATTGCCGAGAAGGCAAAGGCCGCCGGCATCGAATCCGTCGCCTTCGATCGCTCGGGCTTCCGCTACCACGGCCGCGTCAAGGCGCTGGCCGAGGCAGCTCGTGAAGCTGGGCTCAAGTTCTAAGGAAGGAATTCGTCATGGCAAAGATGCAAGCGAAAGTTCAGGCTGACGAGCGCGACGACGGCCTTCGCGAAAAGATGATTTCGGTCAACCGCGTGACCAAGGTCGTGAAGGGTGGCCGGATTCTCGGCTTCGCCGCACTGACCGTGGTCGGCGACGGCGACGGCCG
>NZ_JAAGNW010000059.1:5892-9960 GCF_010645215.1 Burkholderia multivorans
CAGAAGGCGATGGAACAAGCGCGCCGCAACATGTTCAAGGTGCCGCTCAAGAACGGCACGCTGCAGCACGAAGTGCATGGTAAGCACGGCGCGTCCGCGGTCCTCCTCGCTCCGGCGAAGGACGGTACCGGCGTGATCGCCGGCGGCCCGATGCGCGCAGTGTTCGACGTGATGGGCGTGCAGAACGTCGTGGCGAAGAGCCACGGTTCGACGAACCCGTACAACCTCGTCCGTGCGACGCTCGACGGCCTGCGCAAGCAGTCCACCCCGGGCGACATCGCGGCGAAGCGCGGCAAGTCCGTCGAAGATATTTTGGGCTAAGCCCGGGTGGTCACCATGTCTGAAAAAACTGTCAAGGTTCAGCTCGTGAAGAGCCTGATTGGGACCCGCGAAACGCACCGCGCCACCGTGCGCGGTCTGGGTCTGCGTCGCCTCAATTCGGTCAGCGAGCTTCAGGATACGCCGGCGGTGCGCGGCATGATCAACAAGGTCTCGTACCTCGTTAAGGTCATCGATTAAGCGTCCGACTACGGATCAAGGAGTTGATATGGAATTGAATAACCTGAAGCCGGCAGAAGGCGCGAAGCATGCGAAGCGCCGTGTCGGCCGCGGCATCGGTTCGGGCCTCGGCAAGACGGCTGGCCGTGGTCACAAGGGTCAGAAATCGCGTTCGGGCGGCTTCCACAAGGTCGGCTTCGAAGGCGGTCAGATGCCTCTGCAGCGTCGTCTGCCGAAGCGCGGCTTCACGTCGCTGACGAAGGAATTCGTCGGTCAAGTGCGCCTCTCCGACCTCGAAAAGCTGCCGGTCGATGAAGTCGATCTGCTCGCACTGAAGCAAGCCGGCCTGGTCGGCGAGCTGACGCGGAGCGCGAAGATCATCGCGACGGGCGAACTGAAGCGCAAGATCGTCGTGAAGGGTCTGGGCGCCACCAAGGGTGCGCGCGCTGCGATCGAAGCGGCCGGCGGTTCGTTTGCCGAGTGACACGCCTAGCGTGCCGTCACTAGCATTTGCATCGGAGAAGGTACTTGGCTAACAGCCCGAGTCTCGCAAAACCCGGTCGAAGCACGGCGAAGTTCGGCGATCTGCGCCGGCGTGCAATGTTCTTGCTGCTGGCGCTGATCGTCTACCGTATCGGCGCGCATATCCCGGTGCCGGGCATCGATCCTGATGAACTGGCGAAGCTGTTCCAGAGTCAGGCGGGCGGCATCCTGGGCATGTTCAACATGTTCTCGGGTGGCGCGTTGTCCCGCTTCACGATCTTCGCGCTGGGGATCATGCCGTATATTTCGGCGTCGATCATCATGCAGCTGTTGGCGATCGTCTCGCCGCAGCTGGAAGCGCTGAAGAAGGAAGGGCAGGCCGGACAACGGAAGATCACGCAGTACACACGGGTATTCACCGTGGTGCTCGCGACCTTCCAGGCGTTCGGTATTGCCGCCGCATTGGAGAATCAGCCTGGGCTCGTGACCGATCCCGGCATGGTGTTCCGGCTCACCACGGTGGTTACGCTGGTGACGGGCACGATGTTCCTGATGTGGCTGGGCGAGCAGATCACCGAACGGGGTCTGGGCAACGGCATCTCGATCATCATCTTCGGCGGGATCGCAGCTGGGTTCCCGAATGCCGTGGGTGGGTTGCTCGAGCTGGTGAAGACGGGATCGAACGCGGTCAGCGCAAGATCCTCGTGAACTACGCGAAGCGCCAGGTCGGCAACAAGATCTACGGCGGGCAGTCGTCGCACCTGCCGCTGAAGTTGAACATGTCGGGCGTGATTCCGCCGATCTTCGCATCGTCGATCATCCTGTTCCCGGCAACGATCCTGAGCTGGTTCAGTTCAGGTGAACGCAAGAGTTGGCTTTCCGACACGCTGCACAACGTGGCGGAAGCACTGAAGCCGGGCCAGCCGGTGTATGTGCTGCTGTACACGCTGGCAATCGTGTTTTTCTGCTTCTTCTACACCGCGTTGGTGTTCAACAGCAGGGAGACCGCGGACAACCTGAAGAAGAGCGGCGCGTTCGTTCCTGGCATTCGCCCGGGCGACCAGACCGCACGATATATCGACCGCATCCTCACGCGTCTGACGCTGGCCGGTGCGATCTACATCGTCTTCGTGTGTCTGCTGCCGGAATTCCTGGTGCTGCGCTGGAATGTGCCGTTTTATTTTGGTGGAACGTCGCTGCTGATCATTGTCGTCGTCACGATGGACTTCATGGCGCAGGTGCAGTCGTACGTGATGTCGCAACAGTATGAGTCGCTGCTCAAGAAAGCCAATTTCAAGGGCGGCAACGTCCCAATGCGTTGATAAAAAGATATGGCCAAGGACGATGTAATCCAGATGCAGGGAGAGGTGATCGAAAACCTTCCGAATGCGACCTTCCGTGTGAAGCTGGAAAACGGCCATGTCGTATTGGGGCATATCTCCGGGAAGATGCGGATGCACTACATCCGCATCCTGCCGGGCGACAAGGTGACGGTTGAGTTGACGCCTTACGATCTGTCGCGTGCGCGGATCGTGTTCCGGGCGAAGTGATTTGAAAAAAGGGTAATATCATGAAAGTGATGGCATCGGTTAAGCGCATTTGCCGCAATTGCAAGATCATCAAGCGCAAGGGCGTGGTCCGCGTGATCTGCAGTTCGGATCCGCGCCACAAGCAGCGTCAAGGCTGACCGCGCGTTTTGTTTGCGCTTTTTGTTTGAGGAAAAACAATGGCTCGTATTGCAGGGGTTAACATCCCGAATCACCAGCATACCGAAATCGGCCTGACGGCTATCTTCGGTATCGGTCGCACGCGCGCACGCGACATCTGCGTGTCTTCCGGCGTCGCGTTCTCGAAGAAGGTCAAGGACCTGACCGACGCAGACCTCGAAAAGCTGCGTGAAGAAGTGGGCAAGTTTGTCGTCGAAGGCGATCTGCGCCGTGAAGTGACGATGAACATCAAGCGTCTGATGGACCTGGGCTGCTATCGCGGCGTACGTCACCGTAAGGGTCTGCCGATGCGTGGCCAGCGCACCCGCACGAATGCACGTACCCGCAAGGGTCCGCGTCGTGCAGCGCAAGCGCTGAAGAAATAAGCGGCACTGACAGTTACAGGAAAACGTAATGGCTAAGGCTTCCAACTCGGCGGCGCAACGCGTTCGCAAGAAGGTAAAGAAGAACGTCGCGGAAGGCGTGGTTCACGTCCACGCTTCGTTCAACAACACGATCATCACGATCACCGATCGCCAAGGCAACGCGCTGGCATGGGCGACGTCGGGCGGTCAGGGCTTCAAGGGCTCGCGCAAATCGACGCCGTTCGCCGCTCAGGTTGCAGCCGAGTCGGCCGGTCGCGTGGCGCTGGAATACGGCGTGAAGAATCTGGAAGTGCGGATCAAGGGCCCCGGCCCGGGTCGCGAATCGGCAGTGCGCGCACTGCATGGTCTCGGGATCAAGATCACCGCGATTTCGGACGTCACCCCGATTCCGCACAACGGCTGCCGTCCGCCGAAGCGTCGCCGCATCTAAGGATGCGTGGGCGTGATGCCTGTCGCCGCGCTGCGTCGACGGGCAGAAGCATTTTGATTGACTAAGTCCACCGTTCGCCCCAAAGGGTGCGGACTAGCGCGGAGCCGATCCGCGTGATGCTAGATAAAGGAATGTAACGTGGCACGTTATACCGGCCCGAAGGCCAAGTTGTCCCGCCGTGAAGGCACCGATCTCTTCCTGAAGAGCGCCCGCCGCTCGCTCGCCGACAAGTGCAAGCTCGACAGCAAGCCGGGTCAGCACGGCCGCATCTCCGGTGCGCGCACGTCCGACTACGGCACGCAGCTGCGTGAAAAGCAGAAGGTCAAGCGCATCTACGGCGTGCTCGAACGCCAGTTCCGCCGCTACTTCGCCGAAGCCGACCGCCGCAAGGGCAACACGGGTGAAAACCTGCTGCAACTGCTCGAGTCGCGTCTCGACAACGTCGTCTACCGCATGGGCTTCGGCTCGACCCGCGCTGAAGCGCGTCAGCTCGTGAGC
The DNA here is from genome assembly GCF_010645215.1 of Burkholderia multivorans. GTDB lineage: Bacteria > Pseudomonadota > Gammaproteobacteria > Burkholderiales > Burkholderiaceae > Burkholderia > Burkholderia multivorans_A. Next base: position 9,894 of record NZ_JAAGNW010000059.1, read on the forward strand.
CACAAGGCGATCACCGTGAACGGTATCGTCTCGAACATCCCGTCGCTGCAGGTCAAGGCGGGCGACA
>NZ_JAAGNW010000059.1:9970-18673 GCF_010645215.1 Burkholderia multivorans
GGTGGCGGTCGATGCGAAGAAGTTCGAAGGCACGTTCAAGCAAGTGCCGGAACGCAGTGATATCGCCGGCGATATCAACGAAAGCCTGATCGTCGAATTGTATTCGCGTTAAACCGATTGATGGCCGAGGCATCCTGGGTTGCGTTCCGCAATGCAGGGCCTCGGCTGTTTATTTTCTGGTTGTTACCGGTCAGCCTTATCGGTGTAACGAGCCGAGGGTATTGAAAAGGAAAACCTATGCAAACCAGTTTGTTGAAACCCAAGATCATCTCCGTGGAATCGCTGGGCGAGAACCATGCGAAAGTGGTCATGGAGCCGTTCGAACGCGGCTACGGCCATACCTTGGGCAATGCGCTCCGTCGCGTGCTGCTGTCGTCGATGGTGGGCTACGCGCCGACCGAAGTGACGATCGCGGGCGTGGTGCACGAGTATTCGACGCTTGATGGTGTGCAAGAGGACGTCGTCAACCTGCTGCTGAACCTGAAGGGCGTGGTGTTCAAGCTGCACAACCGCGACGAAGTCACGGTGACGCTGCGCAAGGAAGGCGAAGGCGTCGTGACCGCGGGCGATATCGAACTCGCGCACGACTGCGAAGTCATCAACCCGAATCACGTGATCGCGCATCTGTCGAAGGGCGGCAAGCTCGACGTTCAGATCAAGATCGAGAAGGGTCGCGGCTATGTGCCGGGCAACGTGCGTCGCTACGGCGAAGAAACCGCCAAGATCATCGGCCGCATCGTGCTGGACGCGTCGTTCTCGCCGGTTCGCCGCGTGAGCTACGCCGTTGAAAGCGCACGGGTCGAGCAGCGTACCGACCTCGACAAGCTCGTGATGAACATCGAAACGAGCGGCGTGATCACCCCGGAAGAAGCGATCCGCCAGTCGGCCCGCATCCTGGTCGATCAGCTGTCGGTGTTCGCGGCGCTGGAAGGCACGGAAACGACCGCGGAAGCGCCGTCGCGCGCCCCGCAGATCGATCCGATCCTGCTGCGTCCGGTGGACGATCTCGAGCTGACGGTTCGTTCGGCGAACTGCCTGAAGGCCGAGAACATCTACTACATCGGCGACCTGATCCAGCGCACGGAAAACGAGCTGCTGAAGACGCCGAACCTCGGCCGCAAGTCGCTGAACGAGATCAAGGAAGTGCTCGCTTCCCGCGGTCTCACGCTGGGCATGAAGCTCGAAAACTGGCCGCCGGCTGGTCTCGACAAGTAATTCCGGCTGTAGCAGTCGCTGGTCAAGATGCGGATTTTCCTTTAAAATCCGCATCTTGCTTTTTTCGTTACCGGCCCGTGCACCGCTTTGCAGGTGCGATAGAAGAGCTGGATCAAAACTTTGAATCTAGGAAACTGAAATGCGCCATCGTCATGGTCTGCGGAAACTGAACCGCACGAGCAGCCACCGTCTGGCTATGCTCCGTAACATGTCCAACTCGCTGATCGAGCACGAAGTCATCAAGACGACGCTGCCGAAGGCCAAGGAACTCCGCAAGGTCGTCGAGCCGCTGATCACGCTCGGCAAGAAGCCGTCGCTGGCGAACCGCCGCCTCGCGTTCAACCGCCTGCGTGACCGTGATTCGGTCGCGAAGCTGTTCGACGTGCTCGGCCCGCGCTTCGCGAACCGCCCGGGCGGTTACCTGCGCATCCTGAAGTTCGGCTTCCGCGTGGGCGACAACGCGCCGATGGCACTGATCGAACTGCTCGATCGTCCGGAAGTCGACGAAGCGGAAAACATCCAGGAAGCCGAATAAGTTTCACCTCGGCAGGACTGCAAAAGGGTCAAGCGTAGGCTTGGCCCTTTTTGTTTGTGCGTCGTGCCCGTCGTTTAGGCAGACGCCTTGCGCGTGCGCTACGATATGACGTTTCGACAGTTCGCTGGAGGACCGCCGATGGTCGTGATTCTGATGCTGACGACGGTGCCCGACGCAGCCGTTGCGCAGGCGCTGGCCGAGGGCGCGCTGGCCGCGCGGCTCGCGGCGTGCGTGTCCGAGCAGGGCACGGTGCGCTCGCGCTATCACTGGCAGGGCAAGATCGAGACGGGCGAGGAGATCCAGCTGCTGTTCAAGACCAGCGCGGCCCGCGCGCTCGAACTCGAGCGCCACATCCGCGCTCACCATCCGTACGACACGCCCGAAATCCTCTCCTGGCAGGCAACCGCATCGGATGCCTACGGCCAGTGGGTCGCCACCGAAACCCAACGCGCCTTCCATGTCTAATCGCCTTTCGCATCGCTTGTCCCGCGTTCCGCGCGGGCTGTTCGCCGTTCTCTCGCTGCTCGTCCTGCTGCTGGGTTTCGGCGCCGCCGCGCGCGCCGCGGACGATTTCCTCGATCCCGCGGTCGCGTTCAAGTTCAGCTCGAGCGAGGCGCCCGGGCAGGTCGACCTCCACTACACGATCGCCGACGGCTATTACATGTACCGCGAGCGCTTCGTGATCGCGGTGAAGAGCGGCGCCGCGACGATCGGCGAGCCGCAGATGCCGGCCGGCCATACCAAGTTCGACCAGACCTTCCAGAAGGAGGTCGAGACCTACCGGGGCGAACTGACGATCCACGTGCCCGTGAAGCAGGCGTCGGGGCCGTTCGAGCTGTCGGTCACGTCGCAGGGCTGCGCGGACGAAGGGATCTGCTATCCGCCCGCCGAGCACGTCGTGAAGATCTCGGGCGCAGCGCTCGGCGCGGCCGGCGCGGCCACGACCACCGCCGCACCGACGGCGCCGCAGCATGCGGACGACGGCAGCTGGTACGAGCGCGTGACGAGCGCCGACTACGCGCAGTCGCTCCTCGAAGGCCACGGCTTCCTGACGATCATCGCGCTCTACTTCGTCGCCGGGATGGTGCTGAGCCTGCTGCCCTGCTCCTACCCGATGATCCCGATCCTGTCCGCCATCGTCATCGGCGAAGGCACGCGGGCCACCCGCGCGCGCGGCTTTGCGTTGTCGCTCACCTACGTGCTCGGCATGGCGCTCGTCTATACGGCGCTCGGCATCGCGGCGGCGCGGGTCGGGCAGAGCCTCGGCGCCTGGCTGCAAAACCCGTGGGTGCTCGGCGCGTTCGGCGTGCTGCTCACCGTTTTCGCCCTGACCCTGATCGGCGGGATCGACCTCGCGCTGCCGCAGCGCTGGCAGGACGGCGCCGCGCAGGCGTCGAACCGCCGCTCGGGCGGCCGTTTCCTGGCGGTGGCGACGATGGGCGCGCTGTCGGCGCTGGTCGTCGGCGCCTGCATGACCGCGCCGCTGTTCGCGGTGCTCGCGTTCATCGCGCATACCGGCAATGCGTTTCTCGGCGGCGCCGCGCTGTTCGCGATGGGGCTCGGCCTCGGCGTTCCGCTGCTGATCATCGGCCTCGGCGCCGGCACCGTGCTGCCGCGCGCGGGCGCCTGGATGGACGGCGTCAAGGTGTTCTTCGGCGTGGTGTTGCTCGCGGCCGCGCTGTGGATCGTCTGGCCGGTGCTCGGAGCGGTCGCGCAACTCGGCCTGAGCGCGCTGTGGCTGCTGGTCGCCGCGGCCGCGCTGGGCCTGTTCACGCCGCAATCGGGCGGTGCGTCGGTGTGGCGGCGTCTCGGGCGCGGTCTCGGCGCGGCGCTCGCGATCTGGGCGGCGACGCTGCTCGTCGGCCTGGCGGCCGGCTCGTCCGATCCGCTGCGCCCGCTCGCGGTGCTGGCCGCACGGGCGCCGGGCGGGGGCGCTGCCGCGGCCGCACATGAAGGTCCGGCGTTCGCGGCGGTGCGTTCGAGCGCCGAACTGGACCAGGTGCTGAAGCAGGCGACGCAGCCGGTGATGCTCGATTTCTACGCGGACTGGTGCGTGAGCTGCAAGGAGATGGAACACCTGACCTTCACCGACCCGCGCGTCTCGGCGCGGCTCGCGCAGATGCAACTGGTGCGCGCGGACGTCACCGCGAACAACGCGGACGACCAGGCGCTGCTCAAACGCTTCGGCCTGTTCGGGCCGCCGGGGATCATCGTATTTCGCGACGGCAAGGAACTGGGCCGGGTGGTCGGTTATCAGGCCGCCGATCGCTTCCTGCGCAGCCTCGACCGCGTGGCGGCATCGGACGGCAGCGCGCAGGCGTCGTAAGCGGCGCGCGCCATGAAAAACGGCGAGCCCTGCGAAGGGCCCGCCGTTTTTTTTCGCCGATCCGGCGCGCGCTCAGCGCTGCGCGCGCAGCAGCCGCGCGGCGTCGAGTGCAAAGTAGGTCAGCACGCCGTCCGCGCCGGCGCGCTTGAACGCGAGCAGCGATTCGAGCACCACCTTGTCGTGGTCCAGCCAGCCGTTCTGCGCGGCGGCCTTCAGCATCGCGTATTCGCCGCTCACCTGATACACGTAGGTCGGGAAACGGAATTCGTCCTTTACGCGCCGCACGATGTCGAGATACGGCATGCCCGGCTTCACCATCACCATGTCCGCGCCTTCCTCGAGGTCGAGCCGCACTTCGCGCAGCGCTTCGTCGCTGTTGGCCGGATCCATCTGGTAGGTCATCTTGTTGCTCTTGCCGAGATTCGTCGCGGAGCCGACGGCAGCGCGGAACGGGCCGTAGAACGCGGACGCGTACTTCGCCGCGTATGCCATGATCCGCGTGTGGATATGCCCTTCGCTCTCGAGCAGCTCGCGGATCGCGCCGATGCGGCCGTCCATCATGTCCGACGGCGCGACGATGTCGACGCCGGCTTCCGCATGCGTGCGCGCCTGGTCGATCAACAGTTCGATCGTGGTGTCGTTGATCACGTAGCCGGTCTCGTCGAGCACGCCGTCCTGGCCGTGGCTCGTGTACGGATCGAGAGCGACGTCGGTCAGCACGCCCAGCTCGGGGAAGCGCTGCTTCAGCTCGCGCACCGCGCGCGGGATCAGCCCTTCGGGATTGGCCGCCTCGGCGCCGTCGGGCGTCTTGAGCGACGGCTCGATCGCCGGGAACAACGACAGCACCGGCACGCCCAGCTCGACGCACTGCTCGGCGACGCCCATCAGCAGGTCGACCGACACGCGCTCGACGCCCGGCATCGACGGCACCGGCTGCCGCTGGTTCGTGCCTTCGACGACGAACACCGGGTAGATCAGGTCGTTGGTGGTGAGAAGGTTTTCGCGCATCAGGCGACGCGAGAAGTCGTCGCGACGCATGCGGCGCGGGCGATGCAGAGGATGGATGCTCATGGTGGAATGGGAGGAAAGGGGCCGGATGGAACCTTACGATTCCCTTCGGTAATTTTTCGAGACAATGGTATATGATAGCGATCGAGCATCGCGTATTACGCGATGTTCCCCGCTTCTCCTCCCTGAGCGGGTGCCTGTCGTTTTTCGATTAGGCTGTTTGACCCGCCGGAATACGGCGGGTTTTTTTATGAGCCCAACGAATGGCAGGTGCCGTCAGGAGCGCGTCCGATCGGACGCGTTGCCCGCTCATTGTGCTACAGCGTCGCCATCTTCGCTGGCGACCGACGGCCGCAGCCAGCCTTCGATCAGTGCATGGGCGTCGTCGAGGCCGACCCGCTTGAGCGCCGAGAACAGCTGCACCGTGAGCGCGCCTTCGTAGCCCGCCGCGCGGTAGGCGTCGAGTTCCTTCTGGGTCGAGCGCAGCGCGTTGATGCTTTCCTGGCGCGTCAATTTGTCGCATTTGGTCAGCAGCGTGTGAATCGGCTTGCCGGTCGGCGCAAACCACTCGATCATGCGTCGGTCGAGTTCGGTCAGCGGGCGGCGCGAATCCATCATCAGGATCATCCCGCGCAGCTGCGGCCGGGTTTTCAGGTAGCTCGACAGCAGGGCTTCCCAGTGGGCCTTCGCGGCCCCCGGCACTTCCGCGTAGCCGTAGCCCGGCAGGTCGACGAGGTTCGCGACCGGCTCGGCGGCCGGGCCGACCGAGAAGTAGTTGATGTGCTGGGTGCGCCCGGGCGTCTTCGACGCGAAGGCAAGCCGCTTCTGGTTGCACAGAATGTTGATCGCGGTCGACTTGCCCGCGTTCGAGCGTCCGGCGAAGGCGATCTCCGGCTGCACCGTCGGCGGCAGGTCGCGCAGGTGGTTGACGGTCGTGTAGAAGCGGGCTTGATGGAGCAGGAAGGCCATGGGAACCGGAGGGCAGGGACGGCGCAGGCCGCCCGATGGGGTGGGAGTGGCTCCGCGGTAGCCCGGATAGGCGGCGGAGCTTTCATCGCGATATTGTACAATACGGCGGTTTTACCGAGGCCAGTGAAGCCGGTGCGGGTGCTTGTGCGGTAGACTGGTTGCCGTCGTTTTTTGCAGAACCTCTAATTCCCACAAGACGAAACAGGGTGTGCGAATGAATCGACTGTGCAAGTCTCTGATGGTGCTTCAGGTTGCAGCAGGGTTCGTTGGTTTCGTAGCAGAAGCAGGCGCGGCGGAAGCGGCCAAGCCGGATCTGGATCGCGGCAAGGCGATCGCCTCACAGGTCTGCGCGTCGTGTCACGGCGCGGACGGCAACAGTGCGACGGGCGCGTTCCCGAAGCTCGCCGGCCAGCATCCCGAGTATCTGGTCAAGCAGCTGAACGATTTCAAGACGCAGCCCGGCGCGAAGCGGCCCACCCGCAACAACGCCGTGATGGTGGGCTTTGCGGCGGCGCTGAACGAGCAGGACATGCGCAACGTCGCGGCCTACTACGGATCGCAGGCGGCGAAGCCCGGCACCGCGCGCAACGCGGATACCGTGCCGATCGGCCAGAAGATCTATCGCGGCGGCATCGCGGAGACGGGCGTGCCGGCCTGTGCGAGTTGCCACGGGGCGACGGGGCAGGGGATTCCGGTTCAATATCCCCGCCTGTCGGGGCAGTGGGCGGATTACACCGTCGCCCAGTTGACCGCGTTCCAGCAGGGCGCGGGCGCGCGCAGCAACAACGAGCCGATGCATCAGATCGCCTCGCGCTTGTCGGACAGCGAGGTGAAGGCCGTGGCCGATTACATCGCCGGCCTGCGTTGATGCGGTTCGCACGCGGATGAAACACGCTGGTCGCCAACGGGCGGCCGGTGCAAGAACAAGAAAAGGGTGGGGCGCCGCTGGCAAGCGGCCGCCTTGCCCTTTTTTGTTGTCAGTCGGAGTTTGAATGAGCGTTACCACATCGGGGTTGCAGTCCAAGTCGGGCCAGCCGGCCACGAAGCGCGCGGTCGAGCTGCTGAGTTCGATGCGCTTCGCCATTGCTTTGCTGGTGGTCCTGTCGATCGCGAGCATCATCGGCACCGTGCTCACGCAGGATGATCCCTATCCGAACTACGTGAATCAGTTCGGCCCGTTCTGGGCCGACATCTTCCGCTCGCTGGGCCTCTACAACGTGTATAGCGCGTGGTGGTTCATGCTGATCCTGATCTTCCTCGTCGTGTCGATCTCGCTGTGCGTGATCCGCAACGCGCCGAAGATGCTCGCCGACGTGAAGAGCTGGAAGGACAAGGTCCGCGAGGGCAGCCTGCGCGCGTTTCACCACAAGGCCGAGTACGCGGTGCATGGCGAGCGCGCGCAAGTCGCGCAGACGCTCGCCGGGTTCGTGCGCAAGGCCGGCTACCAGCACGTCGTGCGCGAGTCGGACGGCGCGACGCTGATCGCCGCGAAGCGCGGCGCGCTGACCAAGTTCGGCTACATCTCCGCCCATCTCGCGATCGTCGTGATCTGCATCGGCGGGCTGCTCGACAGCAACCTGCCGATCAAATTCCAGATGTGGATGTTCGGCAAGAGCCCGGTCAACACGAGCGCGACGATCAGCGAGATCTCGCCCGATCACCGGCTGTCGGCGGCGAACCCGACGTTCCGCGGCTACGCCTGGGTGCCGGAAGGCCAGTTCGTGTCGACCGCGATCCTCAACCAGCCGAACGGCTCGCTGATCCAGGATTTGCCGTTCTCGATCCAGCTCAACAAGTTCATCGTCGACTACTACTCGACCGGCATGCCCAAGCTGTTCGCGAGCGACATCGTCGTGATCGACCGCGAGACGGGCCGCAAGATCCCCGCGCGGGTCGAGGTGAACAAGCCGTTCACGTACAAGGGCGTGTCGATCTACCAGTCGAGCTTCCAGGACGGCGGCTCGCTGATGGAAATGACCGCGTATCCGATGAGCGGCGACAGCCTCAGGACCTTCCCGGTCAAGGGCGCGATCGGCGGCGCGGTGCCGCTGCCCGGCCCCGACGGCGACACGATCGAGTTTTCCGATTTCCGCGCGATCAACGTCGAGAACATCTCGGACGCGAGCGGCAAGACCGATGCGCGCGGCGTCGCGACGACCCATACGCTGCGCGAGGCGTTCGACGAGCGGCTCGGCTCCGGCGCGAAGACCTCCAAGCCGCTCGAACTGCACAACGTCGGGCCCTCGGTGCAGTACAAGGTGCGCGGCAAGGACGGCCAGGCGCGCGAATTCAACAACTACATGCTGCCCGTCGAGATCGCCGGCGAACGCGTGTTCCTCGCCGGCGTGCGCGCGAGCCCGAACGATCCGTTCCGCTACCTGCGGATCCCGGCCGACAGCCAGGATACGCTCGGCGAATGGATGCGCTTGCGCGCCGCGCTCGAGGATCCGGCCGTGCGCACCGAGGCGGCCCGCCGCTTCGCGCAGCGCTCGCTGTCCGGCGCCGAGCCCGGCCTGCGCGAACGCCTGAACGACAGCGCGCTGCGGGTCTTGACCCTTTTCTCGGCGTCCGACGACAGCGTCGGCCGGAGCGCCGACGGCCAGCCGCTCGGCGGGTTCCAGGCAGTCGCGACCTTCATCGACCGCTCGGT